>JAYZEI010000181.1:0-8580 GCA_036337375.1 Planctomycetota bacterium
ACGTCATGTTTTCGATGGCACTACCGCCACTGCCCGGTTCAAACGCGGCATTTGTCGAGCCGAGCGGTCCGGGCCGCGAGCCCCGGACGACGCGTTTGAGTTCTTTCGCATATTGACCATCTTTGTGGGGCGAAAGCAACAGATGATACGTCGGCAAACCGGTGGCGGGATTATTCGATCCTCGCAGCCGCGAATACATGGAGCCGATACTAAATCCTTTTTTAGCCTCTCCATTCGGGTCCGTACCGCCCGTCAGCACGTGGCTAATCGCCTTTTCATGATCTCCCACCGGATGCATAAATGAACGAATGATCGCCATTTTTTTGGCGTGCCGCGCCAACAGCGGCAGCGTTCCGCCAAACGTCACGCCGGGCAGCGTGGTACTGACTTCACCCGTCACACTGCTATAGGGACTGGGTGCGTCCATGTTGGGATTGAAGGTTTCGATGTGGCTCGCGCCGCCGGCCAGGAATAGCAAGACGACCGCTTTGTCGCGGACGTAATCTGCATCGCCGGCTGCGGCCATTGCCTGGTGACGCAGCAGCCACGGTAGCGACAACCCGCCGATGCCCAGCGTGCCCGCCCGAACGAAATCTCGACGGGAAAGACCTTCACAATCGCGCGAGTTGTTTTGGCCGTAGATCGTTAGCATTTTTTGGGCTCCGCAATGCGGAATACAGTTGTGCTTCTGCGAGTTTGCGACTTTTTTGGAGCAGGTTGTCTTTTAACGCCTGGTTGAAAGTGGTGACCAAAGGTAACCGGAATGCCTTCGGTTTCGGTTTGCTGAAAGGACAATTAATGGTTAAACAGAAATTCCTCGGCGTTCACCAGCGCCCAAATTACGTCGGCATACGCCGCCGCTTGATTGTTTTCCACGTGCGACATCAGCGCTGCCAATTCGTCCGATTCGGGTGGGCGGGATAAAGCGATCATGTACAGTTCTCGAATCCGCTGTTCGTGCGGACGTTCGTCCTTGCTGAGTGTCTTGGCACGGTCGCCGGCTGTTTTGCCGAGTATTTCTTTAGAGTTAAGCAAATGCAACAACTGTGCGAGGCTGGTTTCGGAAGATCTTTCACATTCACAAGCGCTCGAAGAGTTTGGCCGGCCAAAGACCGTCAGAAAATAGGAATCGAACGCGTTGTCCGGAAGCTGAATCGCTCGGGTGCCGGCGGGAACCCCCTTGAATTTAGAAGTGGATCCGGTGAGTTGATCGACCGCGTCGAGCAAGACTTCGGCGCTTAAGCGGCGAGGATAGTACCTCGAGAAATTTTGGCGATCTGATTTATTGTATTTATTGGACTCGGCACTGAGCTGATACGTGTGCGAAGTGCAAATGGTACGAACGAGGTTCTTCAGATCGAATTTCTGCTCGACGAAGTATTCGGCCAGTGCGTCGAGTAGTTCCGGGTTGGCTGGCGGATTCGTCATTCGCAGGTCGTCTTCCGGGTCGACGATACCGCGGCCCAAAAAATGCTTCCAATAGCGGTTGACCAGCGCCTTGGCAAAAAATGGGTTGTCCGGTTCGACCATCCAATCGACCAGCCGCCCGCGCGGATCCTCTTTTTCACCAACCTCAATCGGCGATCCGCCGAGTCCGGTTGGCGGAACGTCGAGACGGGTTTTTGGGTTTTTGGCCTTCGCCACGCCCTCCTGATGGAAAATGTTGGCGGGTCGCTGCTGCTTGTAGGCGACCTGCGAAAAAAATGCCTGCAGACCGTAATAATCCTGCTGGCTCCATTTCTCAAGCGGATGGTGGTGGCAACGGGCACATTGGATGCGGATGCCGAGGAACAACTGGGCCGTGTCCTCGACCTGGGCCGCCGCTTCGTTGACGGAACGATACCAAGTTACCGGCGGAGTTTTGACTTCCTCGCCCGTGGCGGTGATGATCTCGCGGACGAACCGGTCGTACGGCTTGTTCTCGTCGAGCGAATTACGAATCCAATTGTGAAAGGCGGCCGTCGGTTTGATGTCGTCGCCTGATCTCTCGCGGCGGTTGCGGAGGATCGCACTCCACTTGTTGGCGAAATTTTCGGCGTAGCCGCCGCTGGCCAGCAGTCGATCGACGAGTCGTTCGCGTTTGTCGGCACCGTTTTCGGTCAGGAACGCTTCCGCCTCTTCTAGATTTGGCAGCCGGCCCGCGATGTCAATCGTCGCGCGGCGCAGAAACGTTGCATCGTCGCAAATCGCGGAAGGTGGCAGACCAAGTTTTTCCAGCTGCTTGAAAACCAGTTCGTCGCTGAAGTTGGCGGCGGCGGGCATCTCTTCGATCGGCGCACCGAGCGGAATTGCCGCACGAAAAACATTGACCATCGCCTGAAACCGAACCATGATGGCGGCGCTTCCCGGAAGGTCGAGCACGGTGACTAGGCCCGTCTCGGTAACTTCCGCAGCTTTGTCGTCGTTCGATTCAAACTGTGCCATGCGGGTTACGTCGCGTTTTGAGCCATCCGAGTAATGCGCGACGACAACCAACTGTTGCACGCCGCCCGGCGGCATCAGTCGTTCCTGCGGCAGAACCTCAATGCGCTGGGCAACCGGATCATCGGGAATGCCATAACGCATGCCCTGCGCGATCCATCGCCGCAGAATTCTATAAGATGGCGAGTCGCGTTCGATGCGACTGCCTCCACCGTGCGCCGCGATGCCGGTGGCCTTGCGCAGCAACAAGCTGTATTCAGGCGCGGCATTGGAAAGCCGCCGTCCGCGCGCCTCGAGCACAAGATGTTCGTAGTCTTCCTGTGGTTCAAATCCTAACAGCGACAGTGCGAAACCGTTTTGGCCACCGGATTTACCGTGGCAGGCGCCCGCATTGCATCCGGCTTTGGTAAAGATGGGCACAACGTCGTTGGGGAAGTTGATGGGCAGATCGCGGTCGATATTCGTCACGCGAATAGGTGTTTCCGTCTCGAGACCGCTCGATCCGCGTACATGAATCGTCGCTTTGCCCTTAGCAACCGCCGACACCCAACCCGATTTGGAGACGCGAACAATTCCGCCGGGCGTCACCCGATAGCTTACGTCGCGCGACAAATCGCGGACCTCGCCGCCAGCGTACTTACCTGTCACGATCAATTGTCGGCCGGAATCCTGGCCCGCCAGGACAAAGGCCGCGGAGTCGGATCCACTTGTTTCCAGCTCAAGCGATTGCAGCGACCCCAGGTTCGCGCCGAAAGCGTTGCCACTAATTACCGCAACAACAATGAGAACCGAGACCAATTTGATTTGACTCGACATATGATGAATGCCCAATCGGAGCGTTTTGGAGGGTTCCGCAGCTAGCACATCTGGTGGCGGGTCGGTTTGGCAATTTACAAAGCGAGAATCTCGTATTCCATCATATCAAACCGAGAATTCTACATGCAGTATTCTGTCGAAAGTATACGGCCACAGAGCTTCGTTAAGCTACCGGAGTATCGGTCTCAAAGAACTGGAAATTAGGACTTTACGACGGGTCGCCCAATCGAATAGTAGGTAAATCCAGCTTCGCTCATTTGCTGCAAGCCGAAAATATTGCGGCCGTCAAAGATCACAGGCTGTTGCATCAGCTCGCGAATTTCGTCGAGGTCGGGATTTCGGAATTCGCCCCATTCGGTCATGATCGCCAGCGCGTCGGCACCTTTCAGGGCGTCCAAGGGGCGGTCGTGATAGGCCAGCTTCTCGCCGAAGATCGCCCGCACATTGTCCATTGCCTCCGGATCGTGAACAGCCACGTTTGCACCGGCTTGCAGTAGTTTGGCAATCAGTACCAGGGCGGGCGCTTCGCGGATATCGTCTGTTTTTGGCTTGAAGGCAAGCCCCCAAATGGCGACCGTTTTGTCGGCGATCTCGTCGCCAAAATACTTTAGCACCAGACTTGGTACGACATGTTTTTGCCGCTCGTTGATCGCGTCGACGGCCGGCAGTAACTTTGATTCGACGTCGAGATTGGTTGCCATCGATGCGAGCGCTCGCACATCCTTCGGAAAGCAGCTGCCGCCATAACCGACACCGGGAAAGAGAAAAGCGAAACCGATGCGGCTGTCGTGGCCGATTCCGCGGCGCACGTCGTCGATGTCGGCGCCCATTTTGGCACAGAGGTTGGACATTTCGTTGATGAAGCTGATCTTGGTGGCCAGCAGCGCGTTGGCCGTGTACTTGGTCATCTCGGCGCTTTCGGGCGACATAACCAGAAATGGTTTGTCGGTGCGCAGAAACGGCGCATAGAGACAGCGCAGCAAATCAGCTTCTTCGGTTGTTCGAACGCCAACCACGACGCGATCGGGTTTCATAAAGTCATCAATGGCCGTCCCCTCTTTGAGGAACTCGGGGTTGCTGGCAACGTTACATTCGCGGCCCGTCAGTTCCCGCAGCAAGCTGTAAAGTTTGGCGTTTGTGCCGACCGGCACGGTGCTCTTGGTGATGATGATCGCATTGTCTTCCAGATGCGGCGCGATCGATTTAACCACGGTCCACAAAGCGGACAAATCGGCCGATCCGTCGTCGGCGCTGGGAGTACCGACGGCCAAATAAACCAGCGTTGCGTCGGGCACGGCGTCGGCAACGTTCGTGGTGAAATGCAGCCGCCCACCGGTCGTATTGCGTTCAATCAACTCGGCGAGTCCCGGCTCATAAATGGGCACTTCGCCGCGGCGGAGCATGGCGATTTTTTCTTCGTTGATATCGACGCACGTCACGTCATTGCCGCTTTCGGCAAAGCACGTTCCGGTGACCAAACCAACATATCCAGTGCCAACGACGGCGATCTTCATGGCGCGGTACCTCCGTGATCCGTCCCTCCCTTATTTCAGGGGAAGGGTTTGCTAGCGCAACTCGCGCTCGACTCGTTTCAGGTCGGCGTCCACCATCATGTTGACGAGATCTTTGAAGGATACAGTCGGCCGCCAACCCAACTCTTCGCGGGCCCTGGTCGCATCCCCGCACAATGTATTGACGTCGGCGGGCCGGTACAAGTCTGGATCGATTTCGACGTGATCGTTCCAGTCCAAGTCGACACGGGCAAAGGCCCGTTCAACGAATTGGCGGACCGAATGTTTCTCACCCGTCGCGATCAGGTAATCATCCGGTTCGTCCCGCCCGAGCATTAGCCACATCGCGCGGACGTAGTCACCCGCAAAGCCCCAGTCGCGCTGAGCGTCCAGGTTGCCCAATTTCAGACGATCTTGCAGGCCCAGTTTAATCCGCGCGACAGCGTCGGTAATCTTTCGCGTCACAAATTCCTTGCCCCGCCGGGGAGATTCGTGGTTGAACAGAATTCCGCTGGTCGCGTAAATTCCATAACTTTCGCGATAGTTCACGGTGATGAAATGTCCGTAAACTTTGGCGACTCCGTACGGGCTGCGGGGCCAGAACGGCGTTTGTTCCGTTTGCGGCTCTTCACGCACGTTGCCGAACATCTCGCTGCTGCTGGCCTGGTAGAAGCGGATTTTCGAATCCAGTTGTCTCACGGCTTCAAGCATCCGCGTGACACCGAGCCCGGTAAATTCGCTGGTCAATAGCGGCTGCGACCAACTGGTCGGTACGAAACTCTGCGCGGCGAGATTGTAAATTTCATCGGGCTGCGCCGCTTCGACGAGTCGCACAATGGAAAGCTGGTCCAGTAAATCGGCGTGATGCAAGTGGAGTTGGTCGCGCAGATGCTCGATACGCTCGAAATTACCGGTGCTCGACCGCCGCACCATGCCGTGAACTTCGTAGCCTTTTTCGAGCAGAAATTCGGCCAAGTACGTGCCGTCTTGACCGGTGATGCCGGTGATCAGTGCGCGACGAGACATATGCGGCTAATGGCCAGACCCCGACGTCCCACGACCAAACGAAAACAGTTATTCGAGGTGGTCATTGAAACTCGGTTATTGGTCATTGTTTGGATCGTTTGAGTTTTGTTCGGTGGAATCGTTCGGCGGGGCCGCATCGTTTGCCGCCTCCGTGCTCGCCTCCGCTCCATTTTCTTCCCGTGGAACGCGGACGACCGCCGCCAGTTCATCGTTGCTATCGGTATTCATGATGCGGACGCCCTGCGTGTTGCGGCCGATCACGCTGATGCCACTGGCCGCGATCCGCTGAATCTTACCCCGTCGGGTCATCATGATAACCTCGTCGCTGTCCGTGACCCGCGCGATGCCAATGACCGGACCGTTACGATTGCTGGTCTTAATGTCGCGTACACCTTTGCCGCCTCGACGCTGCGTACGGTAGCGTCCGGTCGAACTGCCCCGGTCCGCATCTGGGTCTGAAACTTCGCCATCCGACTGGCCGCTCTCATCGACCGTGGTACTGCCGGCGCCAAAGATAGTCCGCTTACCATAACCGTTTGCGCAGGCGGTCAGCAGTGTCGATTCCGATTCAGCCACGACCATTCCCACAACGCGATCATCGCTGACCAGCCTGATGCCTCTGACACCCGATGAATTCCGGCCCATCGGCCGCGCGTCGGCTTCGTTGAAGCGAATCGCCATACCCTTGGATGTGGCCAAAACAACTTCGTCGCCCGGCTTGGTGATCTGGACATCGACCACTTCGTCCCCTTCGCGGAGCTTGATTGCGATGATGCCGCCCTGCCGCGGTCGGCTGTATTTATCAAGCGATGTTTTCTTTACCTGCCCGCTCGCTGTTGCCATCATCAGAAAATGCCCGGGCCGATCAAAGCCGCGCACTGCGCGGCAGTCGGCGATTTTTTCGTCTTTCTGCAAATTCAGCAGGTTCACAATCGCGCGGCCGCGGCTTTCCCGCGATAGCTGCGGCAAGTCGTAAACTTTTTGCCAGTAGACGCGGCCCTTGTTCGTAAAGAACATCAAGTACGCGTGCGTACTGGCCACGAACAGGTGTTCGATCGGATCCTCGTCTTCGGTCTTGGCGCCTTTGAGCCCCTTGCCACCGCGCCGCTGCGCGCGATAGACGCTGGCGGCCGTCCGCTTGACGTAGCCGTTGTGGCTGATCGAGACAACCATCGTCTCTTCCGTGATCAGTTCATCGAGGTCGATGTTGCCGATTTCTTCACCGCTGATTTCCGTCCGCCGCTTGTCGCCGAACTTCTTTTTCATGTCGGCGAGATCGTCTTTGATAATCTGCAAAATGTTTGCTTCGTCGGCGAGGATGCGGTTGAATTCGGTGATATCCTCCAGCAACTTTTTGTGCTCGCCTCCGAGCTTTTCCTGCTCGAGGTTGACCAGCTGGCCGAGCGTCATTTTCAGAATCGCATCAGCCTGTACAGGTGTCAGGTGATAATTCTCGCTGATTCCGTGTTCTTCTTGAAATGACCCGTAACCCTCGTCTCCCAGCGCCCGCGCTAGCATCACGCCGGGGCAATCGATTTGCATTAATTGCTGTTTCGCTTCGGGCTGGGTGGCCGAGGCGCGAATGACGGCGATTACCTCGTCGATATTCGCGTGTGCCAGCAGCAGCCCTTCGACCGTATGCTTGCGGCTGCGGGCCCGCGCAACGAGAAACTGCGTCCGCCGCCTAATGACGGAAGCTCGATGGCGGACAAATTCCTCCAGCAGCGCCTTGAACGAAAGCTGGCACGGCTTGCCGTCGACCAAGGCAAGGAAATTCAGCGAAAATGTTGTTTGCAATTGCGAAAACTGGTAGAGCTGGTTCAGCACGACTTCCGCATCGGCGTCGCGTTTGACGTTGATCACCAGCCGGACCGGTTCTTTCAGGTCGCTTTCGTTGCGGACGCCGCTGATGCCTTTGATCCGGCCATCGGTGGCCAGGGCCGCGATGTTCTCTTCGATACGATCGCGAGCCGCCTGATAGGGAATCTCGTGAATGACGATTCTTTGCCGTTTTTTGCCGTGTTCTTCGATCGAACACCGAGCCCGCAGCGTAATGCGGGCCCGCCCGGTGTGGTAACCGTTGCGGATGCCACTGCGTCCGCAAATAATACCGCCGGTGGGAAAGTCCGGCCCGGGACAAACCTCCAGCAACTCATCGATCGACACTTCGGGTTCGTCGATTACGCGTGTCAGCGCGTCGCAGACTTCCCCAAGGTTGTGGGGTGGAATCGATGTCGTGTATCCGACCGCGATCCCGTTCGCACCATTGACCAGTAAATTTGGAAACCGCGAGGGTAAAACGGTGGGTTCTGTGCGGCGCTCGTCGTAGGTCGGCAGATAATCGACCGTGTCGAGATTCAAATCGTCCAGCAACTGCGCGGCCGGCGCGGCCATCCTCGCTTCGGTGTATCGCATGGCGGCGGGCGGCAGGCCGGCGATCGAGCCGAAATTGCCCTGCTTGTCGATCAGCACATAGCGCAAATTCCATTCTTGCGCCATGCGGACCAGCGTCGGATAAATGACACTTTCACCGTGCGGATGATAGTTGCCGCTGGTGTCGCCCGAGATTTTTGCGCACTTGATGCGACCCGCGCCGGGAGTCAGATTCAGGTCGTTCATGGCGACCAGTATTCGCCGCTGCGACGGTTTCAAGCCGTCGCGGACATCGGGCAGCGCGCGACTGACAATAACGCTCATGGCGTACGTCAGATAGCTGTTTTTAAGCTCATCCTCGATGGGCAGATTGATGATATTTCCCGCTGGCGGGCCGCCGTCGCCGGAGCCGTTATCTCCGTCGCCCCCCGGC
>JAYZEI010000182.1:0-11528 GCA_036337375.1 Planctomycetota bacterium
AAACAGAACTTTCAGGGGGAGGTGGTTGACGCGGATATCGACGGACAGCGGGCTTTGTTGCTCGCACCGCATACCTATATGAATCGCAGTGGTCAAAGCGTGGTCGCCGCGAGGGATTTTTTTAAGATCGAAGACGCGGAAATCCTGGTCATCTGTGATGACTTAAATTTGCCGCTGGGAAAATTGCGAATTCGGATTTCCGGCAGCGCGGGCGGGCAGAAAGGCTTGGCCGATGTGATTCGATCGCTGGGAACGGATCAGGTTTCGCGATTGCGAATCGGCATCGATCAGCCTCCTGAGAATTGGGATGCGGCAGACTTTGTCTTAAGTAAATTCACAAAGCAGGAACGTGAAGAAATTGACGATGCCGTTTTGCGGGCAGCCGACGCTGTCGCAATTTGGGTGCACGAAGGCATCGCAGAGTGTATGAACCGAATCAACTGAAGTAGCCGGGCCACCCAGTGTCCCGAGGTGTAAGGCGGGCAGGCTAACATCAACCACAAACGGGAGCAAAATCTTGGCTGAAAACGTTTACGAAGGCTTATTTATTCTGGACGCTAACCGTTACGCGCACGATCAAGCGGGCGTTTCGGGACGCGTCAATGCCTTGATCGAAAAGCATGGTGGTACCGTCCTGGTCAGTCGTCTCTGGGAAGAACGACGGTTGGCGTACCCCATTCGTGGCCAGAAAAAAGGCGCGTATTGGCTGACCTATTTCCGTACGGAAGGCGGCAAAATTGGACCCCTGACGGAAGAAGCCATGCGGGAGGACAATTTTCTCCGGCAAATGTTTCTGAAAATTGATCCTCGGATCGTTGATACACTGGTCAGCCACGCCCTGCAGCGTAAAGAAGCTAGACCGGTAACCGCACGGTCTGCCGCACGGCCTGCCGCACCGACCGCCGGGGCCAAAGACGCCGAGGCCAAAGACGCCGGGGCCAAAGACGCCGGGGCCAAAGACGCCGGGGCCAAAGACGCCGGGGTGGATTCGGCAAAAGAGGCGTCCGCGGACGAAGCAAAAGCCGCAGAGGCCACCGCCGAATAGTTGTTTACGAATTAGGGTTTTGATAAGTTGGCCGCACGTTCGGATTTGCCGACACGACGCAGTCTTCGGGGCTAACCAAAGGAGTCAATTATGGCGGATTACAACCGCGTTATCTTGATGGGCAGGCTGACCCGAGATCCGGAAATTCGGTATATCCCCAGCGGCGCGGCCGTGTGCGAGATTGGCATTGCCGTCAACGACCGCAAAAAGGACCAAAGCGGCCAATGGGTCGAGGACACTCAGTTCATCGAAGTCACGTTTTGGAATCGTACGGCGGAACTGGTAAGCGAGTATCTAAGCAAGGGGTCACCGTTGTTTGTCGAAGGCCGCCTTAAGTTCGATTCATGGGAAAAGGAAGGCCAAAAATTCTCGAAGCTGCGAGTTGTCGGTGAACGAATGCAGTTCATCGGTGGCCGCGAAGGAAGCCGCAGTGATAATCCGTCCCGGTCTGGCGGTGCTCCAACGGAAACTCCACAGGAAGTCACGGCCGCACCGGAGGGTATTACCGATCCGCCCGCCGATGATATTCCCTTCTAAAATTTGAACCCGAAAACCAACTCAAACCGAAGTCGCACCCCATCATGGTACAGACCAAGCAACGCAAACTGAAACACAAACGTGCAAGTCGATCCAGCAGCATGCCCAAGGGCCCCAACGGTGGCATTGAACTACTACTGGTTCAATCAGTGGAAGGATTGGGCAAACAAGGCGACGTTGTCGAAGTCAAAGCCGGCTTTGCCCGCAACTATCTCCTGCCTCAAGGTTTGGCAACGGTAGCGACCGACCATCACAAGCGGATGGTAGGGAAGCATCGCGAGAAGCTTAACGCGTTGGAAGAAAACCGGTTGGCCGACCTGCGCGTGGTGGCGGACCAGCTGAGCAAACAGAGCGTGACGATCGAAGCTAATGCGAACGAAGACGGTCACCTTTACGGTAGCGTTGGCGCGGCGGAAATCGTCGCAGCTTTGAAGCAAGCTGATTTTACGATCACCCAGGATCAAGTCCGACTTAAAGGGCCACTTAAAGAACTGGGCCTCTACACGGTCAACATCCATATCGGCCAGGAAGTCGAAGGCGATCTGAAAGTTTGGGTCGTGCCATCGACGGACGAAGGTCAAGCAGCGGTGGCCGAGGCGCCGCAGGAATAGGCGAAAGTGCATGACGGCCGCGGAGGGCCGTCATACAGGCTTCACACGCCAAGCATGGAGAGGGAATTCATGGCTACGCTGCAAGGCCCGGACAGGCAGCGAGGCGCGCCGCGGGTTGATTTATTCGATCGCCAGCCTCCGTGCAATCTCGAAGCTGAACGTAACACACTGGGCAGCATTCTCCTGCGGCCGGAAGCCTGCGACGACGTAGTACTGGTACTGCGGCCGGAAGATTTCTATGACGACGCCCACCGCACCATGTACAGGCACGTTGTCGAAATGCACGACGGCGGCACGCGGATCGATTTGACACTGCTTATAGAACGCTTGAAAACGGCAGGCGATTTTGAACCAATCGGCGGCGCAGGGTTTATTGCCGAAGTAGCCCAATCCGTGCCTACCGCGGCCAATGCCTTGTACTACGCCAAAATCGTCCGTGACAAATCGATGTTGCGGTCGCTGATCGAAACAGGCACGGAAATCGTCCGTGACGCCTATGAGCAAGTCGCATCCGGACGAGAATTGATGAACACCGCGGAAGAACGCATTTTTAGCGTTCGCGACCAGCGAGCCACGCTGGGTGAAGTGGCGGATATCCAGCAGGTACTGATCGAAGCCTTCGAGCGGATCGACGCTCGTATGGAGCAGGGCGGCGCGACGGGGCTTTCAAGCGGGTTTACAGACCTCGACAAGCTGACAGGCGGTCTGCACCCAGCCGAGTTGATCATCGTGGCGGCGCGGCCCAGCATGGGAAAAACGGCGCTGGCGGCCAACATCGCCGAACACGCCGCCATGGAAGAGCATCGCCCCGTGCTGTTCGTCAGCTTGGAAATGTCGCGTTACGAATTGGCCCAGCGGATGATGTGCTCCCGCGGCAAGATTCGCGGTGAAAAACTGCGGAGCGGATTTCTTTCAGGCGAAGACCACAAGAACCTGATCGAGGTATCCGCCACGCTGGGCAACAGTCCGATATATATCGACGATTCGCCGACCCGCACGGTCACTGAAATCGCCGCCACAGCTCGGCGACTCAAGCGCAACCAGGGCGGCCTGGGACTAATTGTGGTGGACTACCTGCAACTAATCCAGCCGGAAAATACAAACGACCCGCGGCAAGAACAGGTCGCCAAAATGGCTCGGCGGCTCAAGGTCGTCGCCCGGGAACTGGAGACACCGGTACTGTGCCTGGCCCAATTAAATCGCCAAGCGGAAATGACGCGAGACAACCGTCCGAAACTCAACCACCTCCGCGAATCGGGCGCGATCGAGCAGGATGCCGATGTCGTGATTCTGATCCACCGCGAGGAATATTATCTGTCCGCGCAAGAGCGCGAAGCGATGCGCAGCGGCACGGCCGCCAGCAGTTGCCTGGGAGAAGCCGATATCATCATCGCCAAGCAGCGAAACGGGCCGACAGGCGAAGTAAAACTGCACTGGTTCCAGCAGTACACCCGTTTTGAGAATGCCGAGAAGCACGGTTACAACGAATTCGAATCGTGGTCGCCCGATGGCGAAACCGGCGAAGCCACCTCGGCGGAAGACCCTTGGGCTTGAAGCTTCGCCGCATTCGCTCAGACCGCATCCCAACGGACAGCGGTTAAACAATCGAAGGATCCACATGCAGACACGACAGCTTGGCAACACCGATTTGAATTTTTCCACTATCGGACTCGGTACATGGGCGATCGGCGGCGGCGGCTGGATGTTCGCTTGGGGCGCACAGGACGATCAGGAAGCGGTCGACGCCATTGTCCGCGCGGTTGACTTGGGCGTGAATTGGATCGACACGGCGGCCGTTTATGGCGCGGGGCATTCCGAAGAATTGGTCGGTCAGGCGCTGCGGAACATCGAACCTGCGCGGCGGCCAATTCTAGCTACCAAGTTTGGCCGCGTGATTCAGGAAAATGGCGGCATCTGCGGCGTGCTTAAAGCCGACAGCGTTCGTGCCGAATGCGAAGCCAGTTTGCGACGACTGGGCGTGGAAACGATTGATCTGTACCAGATGCACTGGCCCGATCCCGACGAAGACATTGAAGAAGCCTGGCGGGTAATGGTCGAGTTGAAGCAACAGGGCAAGGTACGCCATATCGGTGTCTCCAATTTCAATGTGATTCAGCTGCAACGACTACAGGCGATACACCCCGTCGCTTCACTACAGCCCCCTTACAACATGATCGTGCGGGGTGTCGAAGAGGAACTACTCGACTACTGCGCCGCCAACGGCATCGGCGTCGTCTGTTACAGCCCGATGTGCAAAGGACTGCTGACGGGTAAATTCTCCAAACAACGGGTGGCCGAGTTGGCCGACGACGACCACCGCTCAAGAGATCCAAAATTCGCCGAACCGCAATTAGGCATCCACATCGACTTGGCCGACGGATTATCGGCGATCGCGGCATCCCACGACCGCACCACCGCGGAGCTCGCCATTGCTTGGGTTCTGCGCCGCACGGAAGTAACCTCCGCCATCGTCGGCGCACGACATCCGTCCCAAATTGAAGGAACGGCGCCCGCCGGAGATTGGAATATCGCTGACGAAACGATCGGCGAGATCAACGATCTGCTCGGAAAACATGCCGCTGCGATGGCGGCATTGGGTAACGTCAGCACGGGGCGCGTATAGATTGATATCGGGAAGCGTGCCCGCAGCAACGGTGGCGAGATTCCATCGCTACTATGTAAGTTGCTCTAACTCTTCCCACCGCGAGTAAGCGGCGGCCAGATTACGCTCAAGTTCCGTGTGCCGCGATTGTGCGGCTGCGATCTGGCTGCTCGGCAGTTGGTAGAACGCCGGATCGGCCATCGTCTGATGCATTGCCGACATTTCGGATTCCAGTTGCTCAATCGTTGCTGGAAGTGCGGCGAGTTCACGCTGTTCGTTGTACGACAACCGGCGTTTACCTTCGGACCCGCACGGCTTGCCGGACTTTGATCTGTCCGTACGCTTTTGTCCAGTCACCGGTTTGTCCACTGCCGCCGACTGACGAAGCCAGTCATCGTAGCCACCAACGTATTCTTTAACGCCGTCGGACTCAAAGGCGATCGTGCTGGTGACAACGTTGTTTAGAAATGTACGGTCGTGACTGACCAACAACAGCGTGCCGGAAAATTCGACGAGCCGCGTTTCGAGCAGTTCCAGCGTCTCGGCATCCAAATCGTTCGTCGGTTCGTCGAGCACGATCACGTTAGCCGGCTTGGCAAACAACCGCGCGAGAAGAATCCGATTGCGCTCGCCACCCGATAGAAATCGCACGGGCGTACGTGCCCGCTGCGGACTGAACAGAAAATCCTGCAGGTAACCCATGATATGGGTCGATTGGCCGCCGATCTGAACCGAATCACCACCGTCGCCAATGTTTTCCTGAACGGTAAGATTCTCGTCAAGTTGCTCACGGAGCTGATCGAAATAGGCGATTTGCAAATTCGTTCCCAGTCGCACGCTGCCCTGCTGCGGCGATAATTGGCCCAACAGAATTCTCAGCAACGTCGTCTTACCGGCGCCGTTGGGACCGATGATTCCGACCTTATCGCCGCGCATGATCGTTGTCGAAAAATCCCGCACGATTTCGCGCTCATCGTAGGCAAACAACACTTGATCGGCCTCGGCAATCAAATTGCCGCTGCGTTGCCCTTGCTCGATTCGCAGTTTCACTTGGCCGTTCGCCACTCGCCGCTCACCGCGCTGCCGCCGCATTTCTTTCAGCGCACGAACGCGGCCTTCGTTCCGTGTGCGACGCGCCTTGATACCTTGCCGAATCCAGGACTCTTCCTGCGCCAACCGCTTATCGAATAGCGCATTCTGTTTTTCTTCCACCTCGAGCGCCGCCTCCTTGCGTTGCAGGAACGTATCGTAGTCACAGGACCAGTCGAACAAGCGGCCACGGTCGATTTCCAAAATCCTGTCGGCCATCCGGCCGAGGAACATACGATCATGGGTTACAAAAACCAAGGTCGCGCCCCACCGACCCAAAAACTCTTCCAGCCAATTGATCGCGTCGATGTCCAAGTGGTTCGTCGGTTCATCCAACAACAAAAGATCGGGCGCAGATACCAGCGCCCGGGCCAAAAGTACACGGCGCTTCATTCCGGAGGAAAGCACATCGAATCCGGCGTCCGCGGCCAACTGCATGCGCGAAATGATTTGCTCGACTTGATTCTGCGATTTCCAATCGTCGCCGCCATCGCCACCCGACTGCTCGATGGTAGCCAAGCCCTCGGCGACAACGTCGAACACAATCGCAGACAGGTTTTGCGGTACATCCTGGCGGAGCAGCGATACTCTTGCGCCCGGCGGCAATCGAACTTGGCCCTGATCCGGTTGCTCGTCTCCGCTCAGCAGCCTCAGAAATGTGGTTTTGCCGGCTCCGTTTCTTCCCAGCAGTCCAATTCGCTGGCCCGCTTCAATTTGGCAACTCACCGAATCCAACAGCGGCGGCCCGCGAAATCCGATGCTGAGATCATCGATACTGACGAGGGCCATGAGCTATCGCTCGACAGATTTTTTGGAAAACGTCACGTATGGAAAAATCTCGGGAATATGGGAATCCCAAACCGCATGCTTGCCGACGGCCCAGCCACCCGAATCCTTTGCCGGCGGCGGGGCTTTGTATTGATTGAATCGCATCAAGTCGATCCGCCAGACATCGCCATCCTTCGGGGGCAGCGACCGACCGTCGCCCTTGGCGAGCCAGTTCATTTCTTTCCACGGGAACGCCAACTCGGCGGTCCAGCCACGGTCGCGGTCTTTCCCATCGTTAAGTGTGCCATCGACATGCACACCGCTCCTCAGATTCGGAAAGTCCCAACCAATACAACCAACCCGCTTGCCGCGCGGATGAGCTTTGAACCCGACGCCGTCAAATGTCTGCACGCCTTTGTACGAGCGGCGAAATTCCGGCACGGCGGAATATCCGTCACGCTCGTAGGCATCCTCCCAAATGAAGAACGCTTCATAAATTGTGCCGTACGCGTTGATCTCGAATTCATAGTAAGCGTCCTTGCCGCCGATAAAAATCTCAATGTCGTTATCGTAGTAAATCGGTGAGTCGCGTTTCTTGTATTTTGCGGTGACGTTTGGCTCCTCAACCCAAAATCCGGCATACAGAAACTGGTCGTCCCATAAAATCGCCGCGCGCGTGTCGAACGTCGTTTTGTTGCCGGAGATAAGGTCCACGAATCGCGAGGTTTGCGGCGCGCGGACCCAACTCGGCTCGTCGAGTTTTCCGTCAATCTTAATCGCGCCTGCAGTCCGAATCGCCGTATAACGCGGAATCTTTTTTAGATCGACCAACGTGAGCGGATCGGCCGACACGGACCGCTCGCGCCGTTTTTTTGGCTCTTCCGCGACCGCCGCGAGCGGCAGCAACGTCACGAGCAGCAGTGCTCTAACGACCTGCAATAACATATGGTGATACCGACCCTCAATGTTCACCGTGCTTCAGGCCCTGCGGAACCTTGAAACCGCCGGCTCGCAGGAACGCCAGCAGGTCGCGGATCTCTTGTTTGGTCAACATATCGACCATGCCCTCGGGCATTGCCGAGATTTTGGACGCCACTTTTTCTTCCACTTGTTTTTTAGGCACCACTTGGACAACGTTCGGCGTCAGCAGATTCGGAATGATATGGATCGAGGTTTCGTCCTCTTTCAGAATCGTCCCCGAAACGATTTTTCCGTCATCGGTATAAAGCTGATAGGCGCGGTATTTTTCGTTCAGATCACTGGAGGGAAGAAGGATTTGCTGCAACAGTTTTTCGCCTTTGTATTTCTCGGCGACCTTGGTCAGGTCGGGCCCGATGCTGGCGCCGTGACCGTTGACGGCGTGACACTGATTACATCGGGCAGTCATAAATGCCTTCATGCCGCGCATTATGCTGCGGTCCTCAACCGCACCGGCGTCGCCTTCAAAGTCGGCCATTGTCCATTTTTTGACAAACGCCGGCCGCTTGCGCGAGGCGAGCAGCAAGTCGACATCTTTGAGGTCTTTTACCACAATCATTTCGCCCGTCATGATCACCCAGTGACCGGGAAACGTACAGACATACGGATAGACACCCGGTTTTTCGGGTGCTTTGAAGCGCAGTACCTTGACTTTGGATTTGCGCGTCGGGCCAATCATCGGTGCGTAATGCAGAATCAAGTGGCGTTTCGATCGGGGAATAAAATCGGAATTTGCGTGGCGTGGGTTCTTGGCCATTTCATTGGCAGCCATGCCAACTTCTTCCAACGCATCCGGTTTGACGAAAACCAGATTGTGATCGGTCGCGTCGGGATTTGAGAAAACCAGCTTGACGGGCTGGCCGGTGGTGGCGACGAACTGCGTCACTGTGTACCGCATCCGTTCCGGTAGGCAGCCGACATGGACCAGTTTGAGATTCTTCTGGCTGTCGAATTCCGCATCGGCGGCGGACCGTTTCGGTTCCCGTAATTCGTTTGCGCGGCTGGCCGCTTTAAGCAACCTTGGCACACGTGCATACGAATCAACGCCCTCCCAATGCCGCCGCAGCGTGTGCGACCCCAGTGCGCAGGTAAACGCATAGGCGAGATGCTGTTCTCGCGGATACTTGGCGATATCGAGTATCGCGTCCAACGCCTCGCGGGTGCCGATGTAGCTGGCGGCAATGGCGGCCTCCATCCGAACCAGACTGCTCGGATCATTCGCCGACTTTTGCAACAACCCGACGGCGTCTGGCATTTGTGGGTGCCAATACCGCAGCTGTTGCGTAGCGGCCGCTCGAGCGTGGTGTTCGTCGCAGGCGAGCACCTCGCGAAGCAGTTCGACATGAGCTGCGCCGATGTTGCGATACATCCAGATCGCTTCGATTTGATGATGTCGAAAGCGCGGATCGCCTCGGTTCAGCGACTTGGACCACTCGTCGAGCGCCGCATGGACTTCAGCCACCGGACGTTCCCGCAATTCACGCTTGGCCCAATAGCGATATCGGTATTCGCGGCGCTTCAAAATATCCAGCAATGCCGCAATCGATGCGCCGGCGATCTTCGGCGGCTCTTGCAGCGCCTTTCCTTTCGCCTTAATCCGCCAGATGCGGCCCGAATGCCGATCTCGGCGTTCGTCGCGCAGCGAGTACTGCGCGTGGCCCTTTACCGGGTTGTACCAATCGCAAACATACATCGCGCCCCGGGGGCCGAAGCGAACGTCGACCGGAATGAAACTTAGATTCGACGAAAAGATCAGGTCGCTAACGTACTGTTCGTCGTAACCAAATTCGGTTTCTTTCCAGTGCAAAATCTCGACACGGTTGGTTGGCTTGTATCGCACCTTGATGAAATCGCCCTGCATTGCGTCAGGGAACGTCGCGAAGTCGATAAACTCCTGGCCGCAAGTTCCCGAATACGCGCGCAGCCCGGCGGGCTTGGGGTGCTGCTGCGGATAGGGCGGGTCGAGCGAATGAAACGCAGCCGCGTAGATCGGATGGCTGGCCACGTGCTGGCCCCAGGCGTCGAACGTGACGCCCCACGGGTTCGTGCTGTGGTATGTGCCGAAACTTGTCAATCGATGCTGCCGCGGACGAAAACGATACCAGCCGCTGTTCGCCTGCCGCACCGGACCGTACGGAGTTTCGATCTGTGAGTGCAAGAAAATAGAGTCCCGAAAAATCAAGTCGCCGTCGGGGCTCCAGACAAAGTCGTGCAGCGCGTGGTGCGAGTCCTCACAACCAAAGCCGCTTAAGACTTTTTGGCGGAAATCCGCACGGCCGTCGCCATCGGTGTCTTTGATGAACGTCAACTCCGGTTCTTCGGAAATGTAAACGCCGCCGTCACCGAATTCAAACGACAGCGGAATGTGAAGGTCGTCGGCAAACACGGTCGATTTGTCCGCGCGGCCGTCACCGTCGGTATCTTCGAGAATCACGAGCTTGTCGTTCGGCTCGTTGCCCGGGTAAACGTGGGGATAAGTCGTCGAGCAACTGACCCACAGCCTCCCCCGCGCATCCCATCGCATCTGAATCGGCGCGGCGATATCGGGAAACTCCTCTTCTCCCGCAAACAAATTCACCTCGAACCGCGGATCGACTTTGAATTCCTTTAATTCGTCGGCGGCCGATATCCAGCGATTCGCTCCGCGCGATTCCTTGGTCTTCGGCAGCGGTGGAACTTTGGAATCGTCCACCTTGGGCGGCACGTTCTTGCGCTGGGCAATCGCCCAGATGCGTTTGTCGCGATTCGCGACCAGCAGTTCAAAGTTCCGCATCGCCGGAAGAAAGTCCAGGTATCCGTAGCTGCGATTGCGCGAGCCTGTGTAATAAAACGTATTGACCGGACGAAAGCGGCGGAAGTACTGGCGATTTTTATCGACGATCGCCGCGCGCAGATCGCGGGGGATGGACGGGGGCCTGGCGTCGAAAACTTGCTGGAACAATGCGTCCGAAAAGTGGGCGTAGCCCTTTTCGACCAAGTGCGCTCCGTTGAATGTCAGATCGCTCTCGGGATCGGCCATGCGATCCGCCAGCCTGTGATACACGTCGGCAAAGCCAACGTTCTGCTCGATCGCCACTTCGCGCATGACCGCGACATATTTTTCAATCCGCGCGTTGTTCCGATCGGCCGCCGCCACTCCGGCAACGTTTTCGTTTGGAATCGGCGAGACCAAAACGATGCGCGGGCCGCTTTCGCCATCCAAAGCTCTCGACTTCAACCGAGCCGTGTAATCGGTCAGCGCCCGACGAAAACGTGGAATCCCGGCGTCGCCGTCGAACGACTCGTTAAACCCGTACGCGGCAAAAATTACGCCGATTTTTTCGTAGGTCAAATGCTGTTCGGTGTCGGCGAAGTTCGCCGGACGCGGCTGCAAGTCCGGGGTGTCCGCCGACCAGGACAGATTGCGGACGGCCAGCTCAAATTCCGGAAAACGGGAGTGCAGCAGCGCCTCGAAATGGCCGTAGTCCTGCATGCGTTCAAACAGTGTATTGCCGATCAGCGCAACGCGATCGCCCTTTTTCAAACGCAGCGGCAGCTTGGTGACGACCGGATCGGTCGCTTGGGGACGGGGCGCGGTCTTGGCGTAAATCCCGTATCGCGAGAGATCCGGATCCTCGGTCGGCGCGGGCTTACCGGTCGGCCGGTTCCTGGCATCCCGGCTGTTTTGGGACTTTTTCTTCGTGTTCTTCTGCTGCTGTTTCGGTTTGGGGGCCTGGTCCTGCCCGGAGAGGATCTCCGGTGAATCGCCCCCGATCAAAACGATCAAACCAAGGACCGCGGCAAAACACCAACACCATAAGCGCGAGTTCAACATGAAGAGCCCCTCGGCAAACAAGGTTAATCCAAGTCCCTAAGGGTAGTTTCCAGCACCGGCTGTGGCAAGAATCGTTCCCGCCAG
>JAYZEI010000183.1:0-14525 GCA_036337375.1 Planctomycetota bacterium
CGCGGCTTCCAGGGCATGGGCGTTGCCTATGCGACGTGTAATCGCGGCGGCTGTCACTTGCGGGCTTGGACGCCCGGCCCGGAAACTTCCGGGCAGATGGACCCCCACACCACCGAAGGAAAAGGCGAATGGGTCGCCAACGAGCAGGACCGCACAACCGCACACGACAACACGGGCGTCTGCCTTTTCGTCGGCGCGGCGGACGGTGCGCTCGACACGTTTGTTCCGGCGCTGGCCGCGGCCACCGGCGTGGATTTCACCTATGAAGAAATGCTGAAGATCGGCGAGAGGACCTGGAACATCGAGCGGCTTTGGAACATGAGGGCCGGTCTGACCAAGGCCGACGACACGTTGCCCAAGCGACTACTCAATGATGCACACCAGGAAGGACCATCGGCCGGCGTGACCGTTGATCTCGACAGCATGCTGTCGAATTACTACCGCGAGCGCGGCTGGTCGGAAGACGGCGCGCCGACGGACGGTAAATTGCAGGAATTGGGACTGGCGTCGCTTTAGGACCCTAAAAATATGACACAACACATCATCATCGGCGGAGGACCGGCCGCGACGAACGCGATCGAGTCCATTCGGCAGTTTGAAGACAGTCAATCGAAGATAACACTGATCAGCGACGAGCCGGCGCATTCGCGGATGGCTCTGCCTTACTGGCTGGCCGGACAGATTCCGCGCGAGCAGACTCACACGGCGGACGACGCGTATTTTGCGAAGCTCGGCGTTGATGCGCGAATCGGTCGGCGGGTGACAAAAATCGATCCGGCGGCCGGCTCCGTTTCGCTTGACGATGGCGGCGATCTAGCATTTGATAATTTACTGATCGCGACGGGCGCCTCGCCTGTTGCGCCCGAAATTCCCGGCGCGGATTTGCCCGGCGTACAGCCGATGTGGTCGCTCGGGCACACCGAGCTTGCTCTACGGACGACCGATGGCGTGGATGCGCCGCGGGTGGTGCTCGTCGGGGCGGGGTTCGTGGGCTTCATTGTGCTCAACGCAATGTTCAAACGCGGCTGGAACTTATCGGTCGTCGAGCGCGAAGGGCAAGTGTTGCCGCGGATGCTGGATCGGGCATCGGCCGGAATCGTGCAGAGTTGGCTCGCCGAGCACGGCGTCGGAGTCCAGACGGGCACGACGGTAGCCTCGATTACGGAAGCCGAGGATGGCGCGAAGCGCGTCGAACTGGAAAACGGTACGCGGCTTGACGCGGATCTGGTCATTTTGGCCACCGGCATCAGGGTAAATTCCGAGTTGCTCAGTGGCACGAATATCGGGATCGAAGAAGGGATTCTAGTCGATGACCAGATGAGAACGAACTTCCCGAACATCTATGCAGCAGGTGATGTGGCCCAGGGACCGGTGCTCTTTAGTGACGACAGAGCGATTCACGCCATTCAGCCGACCGCCGTTGACCACGGCCGCGTGGCCGGAGCAAACATGGCCGGCCACGAAGTTCACTATCCCGGCAGCCTGCTGATGAATGTCGTTGATGTCTGCGGTCTGCAGACGGCCAGCTTCGGCAACTGGAGCGACGCCGCGGCTGAGGACTTCACGATCACGAACGACCGCGACTTCATCTATCGCAAACTGCTGTGGACGGCTGACCGGTTGGCGGGGGCGATCTTTACGGGGAGGGCTACCGACCTCGGCATGTTAACCGATGTCGGCATGATTAAAGGCATCTTGCAAACGCATACGGCGCTCGGCCAGTGGAAAGAGTACCTGCGGGAGAATCCGTTCGACGTCCGTCGCGCTTACATCGGTGCAGGCGTGGCGCAGAAGCTCGTCGGCTCGACGCTCACCGGCCGGCCATCGCAGGCGCGCGGTTTCCACTTTGGCAATGCCAAGCCGAAACCGGCGGTTGGCGACGCGCATGCGACTTATGTCGGCACCAAGTCGTAGAACGGAAAAACGACATGCGCATTAGCATCAAACTCATGGGTATGCTCCGCGACAAGACGCCCGGCTCCGGCGCAATCGAATTGTCCGAGGGAGCCAACATTAAGGATGCCCTGCAGGCGCTCGATATCGACGCTGCCGGCGTGCAGGTATTCACCGTCAACGGCCAGCTTCAGCGCGACGATTCGACTGCGCTTGCCGAGGGTGACGAACTGAGTGTCATTCCACCCGTCGGCGGCGGCTAGTTTCGCCTTCCCCGCAGCCGACTCGTTGATGGTGAACGGAAGCAGGGACGCGAACGGGGCTCGCAGCGGCGGGCTTCGAAAGCCGGTTTGACCGTATCGATTCATTCTGTTCGGCGGCTCGGTTGCACTTGGGAACGTGGCCGCCGCTCTCTATCAACCCAAGGAGTTCCGTTCTACGATAAAACCGTGCTGAATCTGATTGCCACGACTGCGTTTGGGTTGGAAGCTGTTGTCCGTCGCGAACTCGCCGCGCTAGGCTACGACGGGGAAATCATCGCGCCGGGATGGATTCGTTTTGGCGGAGACGAATTGGCCGTCTGCCGGGCGAACCTGTGGCTCCGTGCGGCCGATCGCGTGCTCGTGCAGGTCGACACGTTTGCGGCCGACGATTTTGAAGCGCTGTTCGAAAACACGAAGTTGGCCGCATGGCACGAGTGGATTCCGGCAGACGGTGCGTTTCCGGTGAACGGCCGGTCGATCAAGTCCCAATTGTCCAGCGTTCCGGCCTGTCAACGCGCTGTAAAAAAGGCCGTGGTGGAGAGTTTGCTGGCTGCGCATCTGACCGACACGTTACCGGAAACGGGGCCGCAATACAAAATTGAAGTGGCGATTCTGAAGAATCAAGTTTCGCTGACGATCGACACCACCGGTCAGAGCCTGCACAAACGCGGTTACCGAACATCGGCGGCTGCCGCGCCGCTCAAGGAAACACTTGCCGCGGCGATGGTTATGCTGAGTTTTTGGAATTCGGATCGCCCGCTGATCGACCCGTTTTGCGGCAGCGGTACAATTCCCATCGAGGCGGCGCTGATCGGCCGCAACATTGCGCCGGGCATCGCCCGGACATTTGCCGCCGAAGACTGGCCTGCCGTTGCCGCCGACCGCTGGCGACAGGCCCGCGCCGAGGCTCTCGATCTGGCGCTGCCTGAATTTTCCGAACGCCTAGTCGGCACGGATAACGACGAGCGGGCGCTATCGGCGGCCCGACGCAACGCCGAGCGGGCGGGCGTCAGCGACCAAGTCCACTTTCAGCAAAAATCGTTTAGCGAACTCTCGAGTCAACGCAATCACGGTTGCGTCATTACCAACCCTCCCTACGGAAAACGTATCGGCGAGCAGCGGGAACTTGAGTCACTCTACCACTCCATCCCCGAAGTGCTCCGCAAATTGTCCACGTGGTCGCATTTTATACTGACCGCGTATCCTAATTTTGAAGGCGTGATCGAAAGGCAGGCCGACCGTCGTCGGAAGCTGTACAACGGCCGCATTGAATGCACGTATTTCCAATTTCACGGCCCGAAACAGGGAGAAGCCGCCGAACCGAGTAATGCCGCTGCGGTCTTTGGTGGTCTCAGCGAGAAGGCCCGCGAGCAGGCTGACCTGTTTGGCCGCCGGCTGCAAAAGCGGGCGCGGCATTTGCGGCGTTGGCCGACAAAACAGGGGATCACGTGTTACCGGTTGTACGAAAGGGACGTGCCGGAGATTCCGCTAATCGTGGATCGCTATGAAGACCACCTGCACATAACCGAATACGACCGCCCGCACGATCGTGATGCGGGCCAGCACGCGGATTGGCTCGATCTGATGACGCGCAGAGCGGCCGAAGTTTTGGATGTCGATCACCGCAAGGTGTTTTTAAAGTGCCGACGCCGTCAGCGGGGCCCGTCGCAGCACGAGCAACTGGCCGACCGGCGCTACGAAGTTACCGTGCAAGAAGCCGGGCTGAGGTTCATCGTCAATTTGTCGGACTATGTCGACACCGGTTTATTTCTCGATCACCGCATCACGCGGTCGATGGTCCGCGAGGCTGCGGAGGGTGCGACATTTTTGAATCTATTCGGCTACACGGGCGTCTTCACGGTTTATGCCGCGGCCGGCGGCGCTGCGCGGACAACGACCGTCGATTGGTCCAATACCTATCTCGATTGGTCCAAACGGAATCTGTGCTTGAACGAATTCGAGAGCGAGCGGCATTCTTTTGTCCGCGCGGATGCTGCCAGCTACCTGCAGCAACTCCCCAGACACGAAACGTACGACTTAGCGGTCGTTGATCCGCCCACATTTTCCAATCGTAAAGGTGTCGATGACCACTGGGATGTCCAACGCGATCATGTTGAACTGCTCAACGAACTGATGTTGAGAATGAAACCCGGCGGCCAGATATATTTTTCGACAAATTTTCGACGATTTAAACTGGACGAAGCTGCGATCCAATCGGCGTCAATTCTTGAAATCAGCCGCCAAACCGTTCCATCCGACTTTCGCAACCGCCGTGTGCACCGCTGCTGGCGTCTGCGGCGAGAGACGTAATGGCCGCGAAAAATAAGCCCGGCGTTATGCCAAAGACCCGTCTGATTATTTGCGAGTGCGGGGGCGAAATCGATCGCCCGATCCCGGCCCGCTGTCCGCATTGTGGGTCGCCCATCGTGCGTGTGCGGCACACGACTGCTTCGTGGTTAGTACCGGTGCTGGTGATTGGCGGTGTTTTCGGCGGTCTGGTGGCGGCGTTGATTTTTCTGACAGAGCCGTAAGTGCCCCGCCGCTCGGCTAAGCGAATTCCCAACGGCTTTACCGCCAATTGGCGTTCCAGTCGGTCGTTGTGTAAGTAGCCGGTCGCTGTCCGCCGGAGTTCGTCAAAACAGGACGGCGGGTGTCCATCGATGTTGGAAATGTGCCACGCTCTACTTTTCGCGCTTCGTTGAGTTGTTGGAGCAGGTTCGGCGACGCGTTTTTGATGACGATTACTTCCTCTTTTCCGTTGCGGCGCACAATGCAGATCACTTCGGTGTCGGCCGGCGACTGTTGACCGCGGGCGACGAGATTTGTGTTTGACGACAATTCGGCGGCGGGCGGCGCTCCGCTGAATTGCCACCCAGACTTTTCGATCACCGTGTGAGCGAGTTCGACCGCCGCATACAAACCAGCCCGGTCCGTCGGATCCGCAAAATTGCAAACTCCAACCAGATGTCCGTCCCGGTTATAAAGCCCTCCGCCGCTGCGGCCTACGGCCGGCTGGCCGGCGACTTGCAAGTTCTTTGGCCCGACAAAACTATTGATCGCCATCACGTGACTGGGCTGAATTGTGGGCGGTTGGCCATGATCGCAGCCAATGCTGACGATGCGGTCTCCCGGCATGATTTTCACATTCGCCGCCGCCAAAGGTATCGTTGCGACCGGACGATTGGTTTGAAAGGTGATCAATCCGATGTCGCGGTGCAGATCGAAATCAACAATACGACCACGTTCGCTACGCGAACCCCGCGGGTGGAACACATCCACCAGCACTGAATCCTTGCGGGCCGCTTCACGAAGTACGTGCCCGCAGGTCAGCACCAACGCAACGCCGCCCGACCCGCCAGGTGCCGGACGAAAGTCGATTATCGTGCCGCTGCCGAACGAGTAGCCGCCCTTTTCTTCAACCCGCAGCCGCACGGACGCCGCGAGCAGTTGTTCGTCGGAAGTCCGGCGGAGGGGATCGGATTTGGCCGCGCCCGGCCTGCCGGTCGGCGGAATTGCTGCGGGCGGTTGAACGCGAGCGACTGCCGGCGGGCTGGAAGGCGGAAGTTGGGTTTTTGGCGGATTGACGCCAACCGATGACACGGAGACCAGATTTCCGGGGGCTGAGGTCGGTTGCCCGAGTTGTACGAGTGGAACTTGGACCGCGGGCTTGGTGTCTTTTTTCTGACGGCGCGACCAGGGTAACCTTGGGCCGCTGCGGTCGGGCGACTGACCTCGATGCTGGACCACCGCTGTGCCGGCCGGCTGGATTCCCGCGCCGTTTACGAGCCGCTCGAGCTGTTCCAAGCTGGCCATCCCGACTTCGCGGCCCTTTTCTTTTCCGTCGACCACAACCACAAAACACGGAATGCTGCGGACGCGATACCGCTGTGCCAGCTCCGGATTTTTCTCGATATCGACCTTGCGAACGGGATAGCCCTTCGCGGCTAAGTGTCCGACGGTCGAATCCATCATTTTGCAGGGACCGCACCAGTCGGCATAAAAGTCCAAAACCACGGTTTCGCCGGCGTTGGCCGTAGCTAGTACGGCCGCAATTAGATACGTCATCAGGCAACCTCCTTGTCGCCTCAGGGGACAGAAAGTACGGAACGCATCGTGCGCCCGCGATCAAATTGTGAACCTAAATAAGTCCCCCCCGGTCGTAAACTGCGGCCCTGGTAGTTTCTTCAATTGGCCGATCAGTTTTACAACGCCGCCTGCATCCAGGGCCATCGTCGCTCTGGCGCAAGCATCCTTTCGCCAGCCGTTTACGACGACAGCCCATCCATGTGGCCGAAGACATTTCGATTGGCAAACCGGTCAATGTGCAGGTTGCGTACCAAAGTGCGTGCTGTCATTGCTGGTCAGTCGGGCATAGCCCGTCCTGCACTGCCCCGATACAATCCGCGAACATGACTAAACGCGAAATCCTGGTCACCGCCGCGCTTCCGTACGCCAATGGCCCAATTCACATCGGCCACTTGGTCGAGTATGTCCAAACGGATATTTGGGTGCGTTTTCAGAAACTTCGCGGGCACCGCTGCATTTATATCTGCGCCGACGATACCCACGGCACGGCGATCATGATCAGCGCCCGGAATCGGGGCTGCACGGAAGAACAGTTCATTGCCGAAATGCACGAAGCGCACCAGCGTGATTTCGCCGGCTTCAACGTCTCGTTTGATAACTACGGTAGCACCAACAGTGCCGAGAACCGCTCGCTGTGTGCCGAATTCTGGACGGCGATCAATAGGGCGGGGCTCGTGATCGATCGCGAGGTCGAGCAGTTTTACGATCTCGAGTCCCAGACGTATCTGGCCGACCGATTTGTAAAAGGAACGTGTCCGAATCCCGATTGCCGTGCGCCCGACCAGTACGGCGACCATTGCGAAAAGTGCCTGACGACCTACCAGCCCAACGAATTGCTCGATCCGAAGAGCACGGTCTCCGGAGCGACTCCAGAACTCAAACAGTCGTCGCACAAGTTCATACAACTCGAACAACTCCACGACTTTCTCGACGATTGGACGCAATCAGGCAATCATCTTCAGGACGAGGTGGCCAATTATCTGAAGGGCCAATTTCTCGGTGAAGCGGGCAGTGACGAGAATCCGCGCCGCGAGCTGAAGGACTGGGATGTCACCCGGCCACCGCAATATTTCGGCTTTGAAATCCCCGACTTCCCCGGCAACTATTGGTACGTCTGGTTTGACGCACCGATCGGGTACCTGGCATCGACGCGTCAGTGGTGCGATAGGCACGGCGAAGATTTCGATTATTGGTGGCGCAACTCAGAGGTCGAAATTCATCATTTTATCGGCAAAGATATCACCTACTTCCACACGCTGTTTTGGCCGAGCATGCTGAAGACTGCTGGATTTACGCTGCCGACAAAAGTTCACGTTCACGGATTTCTGAAAGTCAACGGTCGCAAGATGTCAAAGCGGGATGGCACTTTTGTCAAAGCAGCCACCTACCTGAATCACCTCGAACCGTCGTATTTGCGTTACTATTACGCCGCCAAGCTTGGTCCGGGACTGGGCGACATCGATATGAATCTCGAGGAGTTTGTCGCCAAAGTGAACTCGGACCTGGTTGGCAAAGTCGTCAATCTGGCTAGTCGAACGGCGAAGTTCGTCGGGGAAGGCGGCCTTTCGGAACGCTATCCCGACGACGGAGGCCTGTTCGGACATGCGGCGTCAGAAGGCGACGCAATCGCCGACGCTTACGAAAAATGCGATTACAACCAGGCCATGCGGCGGATCATGGCGCTGGCCGATTCCGCAAATCCGTTCGTCGAGCAAAACAAGCCGTGGGAATTGCGCAAAGATCCGCAGCAGGCGGATCGCCTGCAGGACGTTTGTACCATCGCGCTGAATCTGTTTCGACAGCTGGCGATTTACTTGGCTCCGGTACTGCCAAAGCTGGCCGAGCAATGCGGCGAGTTGCTCGGCGCGCCGATCGAAAATTGGAACGAGTCCAAAGAGCCGCTGACCGGAACCCCGGTCGCCAAATTTAAATACATGATTCAACGCATTGACCCCGCAAAGGTGCAAGCCATGATCGACGAGAGCAAAGAGGATGCGGCGACGGTTACGGACGCTCAGTTTCGAGACAGCAGCGAAGCACTTGAGGCTGAGCCGTTGGCCGATGAGTGCACGATTGACGATTTTATGAAGGTCGACCTAAGAGTGGCTCGTGTGCTGTCGGCCGAACGAGTTCCGGAGGCCCGCAAGTTGCTGAAATTGACGCTTGGCCTCGGTGGTGATGAAGTGCGGACGGTTTTCGCAGGAATCAAAGCCGCGTACGAGCCAGAGGCGCTTGTCGGCCGCTTGGTCGTTTGCGTGGCGAACTTGGCACCGCGAAAGATGAAATTCGGCATCAGCGAAGGCATGGTGGTGGCGAGTGGACCCGGGGGTACGGACGTCTTTATTCTCAGCCCTGACGAAGGTGCGGTGCCGGGCCAGCGCGTACACTAGCGCAAAAAAGCAGGCCGAACCAAAGGTTGGCCGACCTGCTTTCGCCGTGAAGGCAAACAAAAAGGGTACGGGATTACGTTGTTTGAAGTTGAATTTGTCGCGGCTTAGCGCTGGCCGCTTTAGGAATCTTCACGCTCAACACTCCGTCCGCCAACCTCGCCTCGACGTTTTCCGTGTCAATGTCTATGGGAAACTTCAGAATGCGGTGAAACTCACCCGTGCGACGTTCACGACGATAGAACTTACGCTGTGCCTTTTTCTCTTCTTCCGGCCCCGCCGGATTTTCGCTTTCTTCCATCGCGGGCCACGTGCCCCGTAACGTCAGTTTTCGTCCCAGCGCCTGAATGTCGATCTGGTCGTCTCGAACGCCGGGAAGTGCGGCTTCGACGACGAAGCCGTCCGATTCTTCCCACACATCGACGAGCGGGTTTTCCAGATGCGTTCCAACCGCTGTGTTCGACGAACACCCACCAAACACATCTCCAAAGATGCGGTCCATGTCGTCACGAAATTGGTCGGTCGGTCGTGTGCAGACATGTAACATTGTTCCTGTCCTCCTTGGTTTTTGATCACTAATAGCTGAACGAACTGTAATGCAAGGACCGTGCCAACCAGGGAAATAAATACTGGAACCCTTTTTACTAAAACGGGTTATGGTGATATCGTGTTTGTCGGGCCAGAGTGCGTAACTGCCGTTATGGCAGTTTATGCCGACTCCGGGGCGCACATGCCATAATGGCATTTCTGTATCTCGTTGGGGCATGCCCTGTTGTGGCGGGGTTAGCCAGAAATTACTATTCGGGATTGCATGTATTTCGGCGAGTACGAATCAGCGCCAAGCAGACCGGTTCAACTAACGCGAGTTATCTCGTCGATTAACTTCCGCCATGCGTTTCACTCTGATTGACCGCATCAGTGGATTAAAAACCGGCGAGGAGATCACTGCGACGAAAAGTGTTTCGTTGGCCGAAGAATATCTGCAGGACCATTTCCCGCTGTTCCCGGTTTTGCCGGGCGTCTTTATGTTGGAGGCCATGACGGAAGCGGCGGCGTGGCTGATTCGACACAGCAGCGGTTTCGCACACAGCATCGTAACGCTCAAGGAAGCCCGCAACGTCAAGTATGCTGATTTTGTCGAGCCGGGAAACACGCTTACGGTTCATGCTAAGCTGATGAAACAGGATGAACGGACGACGACGTTCAAAGCGGAAGGGACCGTAGAAGACAGGCAACACGTTAGTGCGAGGTTGATTTTGGAACGCTACAATCTCGCCGACACAAACCCGGATGACAGTGAATTGGATGATCGCTGCATCGGCCAGATGCGTGAGTTGTTCGATCGGCTGTACCGTAAATAACGCATAAAACAACATAGATTTTCGGAGGAACGGTCTCAATGGTTTTTGAAAAGGTTCAGGAAGCGCTGGTCGATGCGCTGGGCGTGGATGACGACGAAGTAACTCCCGAGGCGTCTCTGGTTGGCGACCTCGGCGCGGAATCGATTGACTTTTTGGATATAGTCTTTCGTCTCGAGAAGTCGTTCGATATCAAGATTCCGCGCGGCGAATTGTTTCCGGAAGATATTCTGACTAGCGCGGACTACGTGGTTGATGGAAAAATCAACGAAGTGGGCATGGATGAATTGAAAAAGCGGATGCCGTTCGCCGATTTGTCCAAATTTGAGGAAGACCCGGCTGTCACCGAATTCGCCAATGCGTTGACGGTCCAAGATATGTGCAAGTACGTCGAATCCAAACTAGCTGGTGCATAAACGGTAGATCAGATGCGTTGGTGTTGGATAGACCGTTTCACGGAACTGGTTAGTGGTCAGACAGCATCCGCAATCAAAGTTGTGTCGATGGCCGACGAACATTTGCACGATCACTTTCCGGCCATCCCGATCATGCCCAATTCGTTGATTCTCGAAGGCATGGCCCAGACTTCGGGGTTGCTGGTCAGCGAATACAACGACTTTCGCGAGCGCGTGATTCTGGCTAAGGTGACGAAGGTTACGTTTCACGATCGCGCGGTTCCGGGCGACACGTTAACCTATCGGGCCAAACTGGAAGCAATTGAGCCCGACGGCGCCCACGCGACGACGACCAGTCACATCGGTAATCGACTGCAGGCCGAGGCGGAAATTTTGTTTGCCCATATCGACCGCGAAACGGCGGATAGACCGCTGTTTCACGCGAATGACTTTGGTTTGCTGTTGAGGGGCCTGAAGATTTTTGATGTCGGCCGCAAAGCGGACGGCAGTAAGATCCAATGTCCGCCGCATTTGCTCGAGAATTAGAGGGTATAGGTATATGAAGCGACGAGTTGTGATCACCGGGATGGGCTGCATCACTCCGATGGGAGTGACGCCGGAAGCAATTTGGGATGGGATCAAGCGAGGTGATTCGGGCGTTGATGTAACGACCGTGTTCGATGCCAGCCAGTTTCCAACGAAGTTCTCGGCGGAGGTCCGCAACTGGGATGTTTCCGAAGCTGGATTGGACCCGGCGATTTGGAATCGGCGGGGGCGTCATACGCGATTTGCTGCGGCCGCTGCGAAAAAAGCAGTCGATGCTTCGGGAGTTTTGGATAGCGTGCTCGATCCGACCCGCTTTGGTGTTTATTTGGGAAGCGGCGAAGGCCAGCAGGATTTCGATGCGTTTACAAAAATGATTCTGATGTCCCTAAACGAGGATGGCGAGATTAACGCCGCCAATTTCGTCGAAGTGGGGATGGCTCTGTTGAATCCGACTGCCGAATTGGAGCAAGAGCCTAATATGCCGGCCGCGCATTTGGCCAGTCTGTTTGACGCTCAGGGGCCGAACGCAAACTGCCTTACGGCCTGCGCGGCCAGCAGCCAGGCGATTGGCGAGGCCGTCGAGTTGATTCGCCGGGGCGACTGCGACGTAATGTTGTCGGGTGGCACGCACAGCATGATTCATCCGTTTGGCGTGACCGGTTTCAATTTGCTCACGGCGCTTTCGACCCGAAACGACGAGCCGAAACGCGCTTCGCGTCCGTTTGATCGGGACCGTGACGGATTCGTACTGGGCGAAGGCGCCGCGATGGTCGTGCTGGAAGAACTGGGGCACGCCAAAGCCCGCGGCGCGGAGATTCACGGCGAGATCATCGGCTACGGGTCGACGGCGGATGCTTATCGCATCACGGATACACATCCGGAAGGCCGTGGCGCGACGACCTGCGTCAATTTGGCTCTGCAAGACGCGGGTTTGAATTCAGACCAAATCGACTACGTCAACGCCCACGGCACCGGTACTCAAGTGAACGATAAAGTCGAAACTAGGACGATTAAGCAGGTTTTCGGCGAACGTGCGTATGATATTCCCGTATCGAGCACCAAAAGTATGATGGGCCACCTGATTGCCGCCGCCGGTGCCACGGAGTTGATCGTCTGCCTGCTCGCAATTCGAGACGACATCCTGCCGCCGACAATCAACTACGAAAATCCCGATCCCGCATGCGACCTGGACTACGTTCCTAATCAGGCCCGCGAGGCACCGTGTAAAACTGTCTTGACCAACAGCTTCGGCTTCGGCGGCCAGAACATTGCACTGATAGCCGGCGCGTATTCTGGCGACGGTGGGTAAATTCAGCGGGAACCGCGCAATAAAAAACACGGGCGGTCCGCCCGTGTTTTTTGGAGAGGTGTTTGCGTCTTACGGCCCGATCGGTGGCGGCGATCTCATGAGAAAGTCGCGCGGCGCGCGGGTCGTGTAGTAGGGATACGTAATGGCGGCCGACGGCGGACCGTGCGGACCGTTGAACTGTCGCGTCTGTTCGTATTCGCGGCCCAGATTTCCGCGCACCACGGCGCCGTCCGGCTGCTGACCGGGCAGTTGGCCGTATTGCTTGATGGCGTCGCGGTATGCCGACTCGAGTCCGCACTCGTTGCAACCGCCCGTGCAGCCGATCGCGCAGTCCTTGTCGCCGACGCCCGTTGCGCAACCGCCGGCCGTGGCCACCGCCAGGACAGCAAACAAAGCAAAGATTGTGTTTCTCATCGTACGCCCGCTCCCTTTCTTAACGCGTTACCTTCGGGTCCCCTCCTGAAAGAGCAATTCGCCGACAGCAGCGATATCGTGACGCCTAGCATGTCACGCACCGCGCAGGCAATTTGGTCCTGAATGTGGTATCGGTTGTATAATTAGTAGAGTTCAGAGAATCCGCAAAACCGTTAGATTCACCCAATTCGGTGGCTTGCCGCCGCCGCTCGCGATGATTAAGGTCTGAAAGATATGGTTGCTACCATTGAATTCATCGAAAATGTCATCGCGACGTTCGAGCAGGCGACGGCGGCGAACGCCCGGACGGATTCGCGCGAAGGCAACCTCATCGAATTAAAAAAGGACTGGGCCGACGATGTGATGATCTCGGCCGATCTGCACGGAAATCGGCCGAATTTCAATAAAATTCGCAACATCGCCGATTTGAAAAACCATCCGAAGCGGCATCTGATTATTCAGGAAGTGTGCCACGGTGGCCCCGTTTATCCGAACACGGGCGGCTGTATGTCGCACATGATGTTGGAAGATGTCGCGCGGCTGAAAGTCCAGTTTCCCGATCAAGTTCACTTCCTATTGAGCAACCATGAACTGGCGGAGTTAACCGATTATCCGATTCTCAAGAATCAAAAAATGTTGAACCTATTGTTTCGCTTTGGGATGCAGGAAATGTACGGCTCCGCCGCCGACAACGTGCGGCAAGCGATGCTGCCGTTCATTCGCACGCTGCCGCTGGCGGTCCGCGTCGAACACGGAATCTGGATCAGCCACACGATTCCGGAGCGGTGCGACCAACGCGGGTTTGACGAGAAGCTGCTCGACGTTGAGTTGGGGCCCAACGACGTCGGCGAGGGAACGCCGGTTTTCGAGTTTGTTTGGGGCCGCGATTTCCGGCAGGAAAATGCGGATGCCTTCGCCAAAAAAGTCGAGGCCAACGTGATGATCCACGGCCACGAACCCTGTCCTCAAGGTTTCGATACGCCCAATAGCAGGCAGATAATCATCGACAGCCACGCCGAGAACGCGCGATACATAATTCTGCCGGTGGGCGAACGGCTATCGCAGGACGACGTGGTGCAGCGCATCAAAAAACTATTCTGATGTCCGAAGAACCCAAACCGCCACGCAACAGGCGATTTCAATTCAAATTGGCGACAATCATGCTGATGACGGTGCTGTTCAGCATTTTTGCCGCGCTTTTCGGCGGTTTCTTTCGTGACGATAAAGGCGGGGATTACAAGCCCAAACTGCTCATGCTGACACTGATTGCACCGGTGGCGGTATTGATTGTTTTTGCGTACAGCCACTTCCTGATGTCGCGGCGGCCCCCCCGCCGCAAGAAAAAATGGTAATTAGGGCCGCGCTCGCGATATTGGTCCGCAGCGCGTGATCTGTTACAAGAGCGAATCTTGTTTTTCGACCTCGCCAGCAAGGAAGCGACGAGACATTCACGGATGAAAAACTTCTTCCGAGTGATCCGGCTGAGCTTGAGGTATAAGTGGACGGTTGCGGCCACGATGTTCTGCGCGCTGGCCGTGGGGCTGTTGTGGGGCGCAAATCTAGGCGCGGTATACCCATTCGTGGAAGTGGTGCTCAAGGGCCGCACGCTGCGGCAATGGGTTGATCGTGAAATCGAACACGCGGAGAAAAAAGAGTCTGAGCTTGCGGCTGAAATCAGGGCGTTGGAATCGCGGCGTGCTGCGACGGCGGACAGGGATCGCGTGAAACTTGACGCGGATTTGAGTCGGCTGAACATGCAGCGCGAAGCCGAGCTATCCGCGCTGGAAACGCGGCGCTGGCTGAGGCCGTTTATTTATGCCTACCTGCCCGACAAGCTGTTCCCGAGCGTCATCATGCTTGTCGTATTTCTATTG
>JAYZEI010000184.1:0-9959 GCA_036337375.1 Planctomycetota bacterium
ACTCTTTTGACTCCGACCAATTACGAAAAATTTATGCGTCCGCCGCGCCGTTTCGTGACATTTTTCACGAGTCGCCGCAAACGTTGTAATTCGAGCGGGCTTAATGTCAAGGACCCCCGCATCGAAATACGCGCCACAGAGGACGTAGAGACAGCAACCCAGGTAAGCCAACTGCGACCATTCTAACAGCAGCTAGCACGTTCGCGAATCCCACTTTTTTCCCCGCACCCGTTTTCCCCGCACCCGTAGCGAGGCAACTCGTTCGATCATCATCCAAACTGGGAATACCGACTCCCTCGCTGACGGTTCCACCCGGCATGCGGTACCATGGTGCTGCTAAGTATATCTGCTAGATTCCCAGCGGCGGGCGATACCACAAGCTTTTGAACACTCATCCAGGAATCAAAATATGAAGGTCCTCATCGTTGGCAATGGAGGCCGCGAGCATGCGATCGCCTGGAAGATCGCCCAAAGCCCATTGGCCCCACACGTATTTGTTGCGCCCGGAAACGCCGGCACCAAGGAAGACGCCGAAAATGTGGATGTTTCGGCCGGCGACGTACCGAACCTGATGAAGTTTGCCAAAGAGAATCAGGTTCACCTGACCGTGGTCGGCCCAGAAGCACCGCTTGCCGCCGGCATTGTGGACGCCTTCGAACAAGAACACCTCCGCATCTTTGGGCCATCCAAAGCCGCCTCAGCCCTCGAATCGAGCAAGGTATTTTGTAAACAAATTCTCCGTCAGGCCGACGTATCGACCGCCGAATACCGGGCCTTCCGCGATGCGGATTCTGCGACCACCTATTTAAATGATCGTGAAGATGTGCCGGTCGTGGTTAAGGCGGACGGATTGGCGGCGGGCAAGGGTGTGATTGTGTGCAACGATCGCAATCAGGCTATCGCCGCCGTCGATCGAATTGCCCGTGACAAAGAATTCGGCGACGCCGGCAATGAACTCGTTATCGAAGAACGACTTTACGGTCAGGAAGCCAGCGTGCTTGCTATCACGGACGGGCGGACGCTGGTCACGCTCCCGGCGGCGCAAGATCACAAACCGGCCCACGATGGCGATACCGGACCGAACACCGGGGGCATGGGGGCTTACAGTCCGACTCCACTGCTCAACGACGAGACCTTTCATCGGATCGAAGAAGACGTGCTCGTTCCGACTGTCCACACGATGAAGCGGGCACGGCATCCGTTTCGCGGCGTGCTGTATGCTGGCCTGATGATGACGCCGCACGGTTCGCGCGTACTGGAATACAACGTTCGCTTTGGCGACCCCGAATGCCAACCGTTAATGATGCGATTGCAAAGCGATTTGCTGACTCTGCTCGATGCCGCCGTGGACGGCCGGCTTGACGAAATCAAACCGCTGCAGTGGGACACTCGCACGGCGGTTTGCGTCGTGATGGCGAGCGAGGGCTATCCGGGCAGCTATGAGCGGGGACGGCCGATTCGCGGACTGGACGAGGCAGCCAAATTGCCGGATGTTAAAGTGTTCCATGCCGGCACCGCCACCTTGGACGATGCCGTCGTCACCGATGGCGGCCGCGTTTTGGGCGTCACCGCGCTGGGCGACACCATTGCCGCCGCAAAACTCCAGGCCTACAAAGCGGTCAAATGCATCCGCTGGGACGGCGCCTGGTGCCGCAAGGACATCTCGGACAAGGCGGCCACCGGTTAGCCGTGTTCCGATGCGGCCCGTCCTCATTTCCTCTTCAACCGCGGACAGTCGCGGCGAACAACCCGTCAATCGATGGAAAACTTCTTTCTCAAGAGGGTCATTTTTCTGGGGAATTTTCCCGACGAAACAGATTCGACAAACCCTTTTTTACATCACCGACCACGTCCGCAGTCGACTGTATCGCTCGCTGTGTCATTGATTCGTTACTTGGCTTTAACATCATGAGTGTCGTATCGTCGTATCGAATTTTTCCTTCCCCACGCTGAGTTAATACCCATTCGGTCCATTCACGCTGCGACATTTCCCAGAACAACTCTAATCCCGGCGGCTCGCCGGCTTCTAACCGCATCAGAATCCATACCGCCAAGGCATCCGTGCATAACACCAAAATATCGCCGGCCCGACAAGTGTCCTGGAGAACGTCAAAATCTAAATTGACGTTGCCGCGATTGACGCTGCCGACCATCTTCGGTTGCGTGCCAAATTGGGTACTCCGTTCAAATGGGAAGCCGCGTTGCACTTGCCCGCAGCGGACGTGAAAAAAACAGCAATCACCGAGCGAATAGCATGTCAACGGAATCAAGTCCGTATCGGTCGTCGAGCCCAATTCGAGCCACATCAGAGTCGAAAAAGCACCTTCCTTGAATTTTTCTTTCTGATGCCAGGCCAGCACTTCGACGTCAATCGGTCCGCGCCAGTTTTCTCGGTGCAGGGACAGCCACTGTTCCAGCGCCGCGGCGTTTTCAACCTGAGGTGGCTGCTCGGTAGCGGCGTTAACCAACAGTCTCGCCCAACTTGCGGCAAACAGACTGGACGAAACACCGTCGGCAATCGCCGCGATACCGCGCACTTCATCAACCGCAAAAGCATCCTGATATTCGTCGGGATGCTCAATATCTTTCGGCAGCCAGAATGCTTTATGCTCGAAGAACATCTAGGAGGTAATGACCAACTTTTCGTGACCCATGACCAAGTGGTTGGCGAAGTGAAGCCATTGGAATTCGGAATTTGGCCATTTATCTGAGTCGCACTGCGGCACGGGTGCCCATGTCCAGGAACTTGATCAATACAGCCATGTCCGCGTTAAAGGCCATGCCCCGCGCACCGACTTGACATTGATAGCCTTCGGCCACGGCCGCCTGAAAAATCGGATCGGGCAGCGGGCTGGACATCTGGAACAAGGCCTTGGCAAGCTGATCCGATACGTCCGGCTCTACCGATGGAAAGACGAACGACTCACTCGCGGTCATCGACAAATGACAATTCAACAGCAGCACATTACCGTCGGTTGTCGCCAAGGACTTGACGGCGTCCGCATAGGGGATCGGATCGCCATCCTGGGATTCACCGTCCGTAATATGCACCACAATCGGCGGAAAACTGTCGCGATGCTGGCCGATCCAGCCTTCAAGAATCCCGTAGGCGTAATGAAAAACATGGCACATCGGCGTGCTGCCCTCGGCCGCCGGGTCGATCCAAACCGGATCATCACTCGGCACCTCTAAAACCTCGCCGGTTTCTTCATCCTTGATTTGTTGCATCGTTGTGTCAATCCGCGCCGGGTTGTTGCCAACGTCGGTGATCGACACGAGTTGTCTTCCGGCCAGCGCTCCGGTCAACGCGGGCTCGATGATCGGATTGGCCGATGAATCGGTTCGATAGCCGATGACACCCACGTCCATCCAATCGCGAATCCCTTCGTCGCCCGAAGCGCGAATGGCCATGTTGTGCAGCCAACGATTGACCGCCAACGCCAACTCGTCGCATTTATTCCGGTCGGAACCGCCCAGCGATTCGGTCATGGAATACGACTGGTCAAGCAGAAAAAGGATGCAAGCCTTGTGGTCACGGCTGATTTCACGCTGGTAAGACAATCGAGCGTCTCCTGTACTCGGAGATAGTCAACGTGGCGGCCTTGTGCGAACTCACTTTCGCCCCGCCCAAAGACGCCTTTTCGCAAGGACGGAGTTAATTATCCGTGAGATAGGCGGTTGTCGCAACCATCCGTTGATGGCGTTGCCCGTTGATGGTGTTGCCCCTTGATGGTGCTGCCCCTTGATGGCGTTGCCGAGGCCGAGCTTTTCGACTATTCCGCCGCGTCCTTCGCCATCTCCTCCAACATCCGCTTTTTCATTTTTCGGTAGCGAAAATTTAACAAGAAGATGATGCCCAAGATAGCGGCGATGCCGCCGATCGTGGTCATTGGATTCTTGGGGTCAAAATACCGTTGCACCAAACTGGCCTTAAAGTACATCACACCGCATCCGAACACGCTGCCAATCGCAATTCCCAGCAACGTGGCTTTGCGGCTCATGCCAAGCAACCGGCCGAACAACGCGCCGCCAACGCTTCCCGTCGCCGCCAGCGGAAACATGACGAACGCCACGATTCCCAAAAACGTAATCCGCCGCATCCACGGAAAGCGGCGAAGCATAATCTGGCCATCTTCCGTCAGCACCAACAGTTTGGATCCCAGCACGGGAATCCGAAACACGAACCCCGCGTGGCAGACAAGCAAGATCGCCACCATCAGGTCCATATGCAGGACCATCACAAACAGTTCTTCCTTGGACAGCCACTCATTTGGCACGACGATCGCAAATTTACCCAACCCAAAGAACGTCGCCAGACTCCAAACGATGATCCTCCAGCAATACTCGCCGCTGACAAACACTCCAGCAAACACCAGAATCGCGACCGTAAGAATCAGCGGTCCGATCAGGGTCGCCAGCCAAACCGTTGGATAATTGCGGCGGAATGCGACGTAGAAGTCATACTCATGCTCGTCCAGTCCCTTCTCTCCGACAGGCGGATCAACGGTGTTCGATCCCGCAGCGATGGATGCTTGTTCCGATTCAGTCGTCAAATGTCAAACTCCGCGGTTGATGATCGCCTGCGAATCGCTTGCTGAAAAACTTCGATCAGGTGCTTTCCTCGGCCGACTTTTGTCCCTTTTTGAACAGATTCCAACTGCGCATTTTTTTGGCAACCGGAATCTGGCCGAGCACCAGTGGCGGCGAGTAAAATTCTTCAAAACCCAAATCGACGACGGCCCAGACGATTACGTACGCCTGTTCCCAATCTTCCTGGACACCCAGTTTGTGACACCGTTCGTCAGTTTCCCACTGCTCGCGATGCAGCGGCACCGAACACAATTGCTCAACCTCTTCCGGACGAGCGTGTCCACTTAGTTTATCCTTACACACGGCCAACAAGCAGCGATCTGTGATTTTTTCAGTCGGCCACGTCCAGCGGACTTTCAGTTGCCCGGCCTCAATCGGTTCCAAAACATCTTCATCCCTCGCCGGGGCCAGGCCGCAAATGTCTGTCGGCAGTACGACTTCGCCCATCCACTGTGCGACGAGTTGATGATGTCGCGAGTTCTCCCTGCAGATATCGGCTACCAAATCTGTCTCGTACAAGTCGGCGAATAGTCGACGCTGTTTGCCAACCAGAGATTTAGCCAGTCCTTGACGCTGCTGGTTGCGATTCTCCTCCACGCGGCGCTTGACCGCCAACAGGCCTCGCCGAATCGGTTCGGGGTACTCGAACCCTTGCAGACACTCATGACGCACCAATTTCGCCAGCGCCGGCTGATCGAATTCTTCAATCACTTTTTTCATGTCTTCCAACACCTTGCGCCGTTCTTGGGCAATCTCGTGGCGCTCGCGCCACGGGTCGGCGTCTCGGCATTTGTCCAGCAGTTGATTATCCCAACATTCGATCAATTTCTCGTCTACCTCGTGGGCCGGGACGTCGTCGTTTAGCCGGTTAATCTCTCTCAGCACCGGCATCCGCCGCGCGGCCAGTTTAACGCGACTTCGCACCTTGTCGCTGATCAGCATTTTTCCCTTGGCCGCCGACAGTTCTTTATAAGCTTCAAAAATCGCCACATCAGAACGGGGCGACTTGAGCGCCTGGGACAGTGCTGCATGCGCCTTGACGCGACCGCGGGCGATGCGGATGCGCTTGGTGAGTTTTTCGTGGTAATTTTCCGGGATGTTCGCACTATATTCGACAATCTGTTTTTCGCAATCCAGCGTGATATCGCCGGCCACGATTTTCTGTAACTGCTCCGTAGCCGACAGTCGCTTCTTCGCGGCGAGGTAAACGGCCGCCAAGTCCGCGGCTCCGGAACGATTATCCAACCCCGACGATTTGAACGCGACAACCACTTTACGGTCGGTAGAAATCGTAGGAACTTCGCTGCTGCGCCCAAGTTGGCTGCGGAGCCGTTCAATCCGATTCTGCCGATCGATGCGGTCCTGAACCTGCGGCCAGTGTTCATCGCCCGCTACATGCCCGCCCAATGATTTAAAGTACTTCCAAGCATCCAAGACGCGTTCATCATCGGGGATCTTAGCGTCGAGCAACCGCCGCACCGTTTCCGCCGCGCGGATTTTGACAATCTCTTCCTTCCAGGTCTGCATGCTGGGACGGTCTTCGATCAGCTCGCGGTTGTTATCCCACAGTTCGACGATCACACTCCAGCGCTGAAATCGGTTGGCCGTATTGAGGTTCTCAATAACCCGCGCAACTTCCGCGGCGCGGCCCGCGCGTTGGCTGAGTTCTTCGGCCGCCGGATAGTCCGCCAGCAGATTGGCGTTGTAAAGCCGCGAGACCTGCCGCTCGTCGCCGAGATGATAGGCATCTTTGACCGCCTTGCGACAATCGACGCGTTGCTTGGCGCGCTCGATGGCCGGCTGAAGATGATCGGCAATTTGTTCGTCGGGCCCCATCCGCTCGACAAGCTGCACCGCCCGGTCCCAGTCGCGTTGCCCGAGCAAATCTTCGACCGAATGGCACCACAAGATGACTTCGTCGACCGACGGCACATCTTCCAACTTATAAGTGGCGAGCTGGCACAGGTAATAGGTCAAGTCGCGGACCTGCAGGTCCGGCGACGCGAGCAACTGCTGGTACAGCGTCGAGGTCTGCGGGCTGGCGATGTCCTCTTTGCGGAACAGCAGTTTGTCATAGCCCGTCTGATCAACGAACGCCAGCCAAAGCTGCGGCGTCGCGGCCAGCGCGCGCAAAGCCACGTAAATCACCAGCGCCGAAAAATTGTCGAGTCCCAAAAACATCGTCGTCGACTCGTTCCGGGCTGGATGCTGGTACGGCTCCATGCCGAACTCGAAATTTCTCTGCCCGAACAATTCCGGCACCGCCATGCAGTCGTAATCGACCAATTTAAAATGCCCTTGGCTGTCGACCAACACGTTGCCATGCTGTAGGTCGCCGTGAACGATTTGGTTATTGGCCAACTCATGTACGACCTGCAACCACACGTCGGCCGCAATCGAAAGCGCCTCTTGATACCCTTCGCGACAACGGTCTCGCACCCACTCGAACAACGTGACGCCCGGAACCCAGTCCATTGTCAGCAGCGGATAGAGCCGGCCGTCCGACGCGCGAATGCCTTTTTCGTCATACTGAAAATTGACGAGCGAAAAAACATGGTTCTGCGACAGATACTCGCTCTTGGCCTGATACGCCTCGCGGCGGAGGTCGGCGCGGCGGTTAAAAACGCGGACGGCCATTTCGCTGCTGTCCTCCCGGTAGCCCCGATAAACGGTGGCAAAATTCCCCGACCGTGGTTTCGGCTGACCCAAATTGTCCATCTCAATCCGGATCGCCTGCAGGCCCTGATCGCGAAATGCGACCTTGGGGTTCTGCAACATGCGGCTAAAATCCGAGCTAAGCGGCCAGTCCATCGCAATTCCGTAAAATCCTTGTCAGTCGGTAGCCGGTCGAAAATCCGGGGCGACAAACATCGAGAAAAAACACCCTCTGTAGTCTAGTTTTTCATACCGCAAAACGGCTAGTGGTGGGCAGAATCGTCCCCGCATCGTTGACTTGATTCCCGTCATTCGCCCGAAAAAGAAGGCGTTATCGAGCATAGGGATTGTAGGGTCGCGGTAGAGTGCCGCTAGGTTAGGGTAGCGGCTGTGTGTGCTCGTAGTAACGCCGAATCCGTCCCCCGCGGGTTAATTCCGTCGCCGACCGACCGACCGACCGCGCGTCACGACGCTGCGAGATCCGGCTCATCCCGCCAATCGCGACCTCCGGGGCGACTTCGAAATTCCGGATCGGCTGGGGTACGAATTCGCGCTGCACCGCTTCCACGAGATTCGGCGGCGGCTCCGCCTTCGATTCCGGCCAGAACGTCACGGCCAGTGCCAAAACCAATGAGACCATTGCACCCGTTTGCAGCCTCCAATCAATTCGCTGCCGCGCCGCGGCGAGGGGATTGACTTGCTGCAGGTGCGCTAGGGCATCGCGGATTTGCAGTTGATCTACCGATCGAGCCGGCGCGGCCACGGCACAAGTCAACGCCGTCAATGTCCGATCTGACAACGCGAACCTCGCATCGACGGCGCGGGCCGCCGTTACCCAGTCCTTTCGAATCAACATGGCAGTCGCCAAGCCAATTCCCGCGCCGACGAACAGGCATGCAATTGCCGCGATTCTGAGCAAGCTGCTGGGCAGCAGCATCGCCAGCAACCCGAGCGCCGTCGCCAACACGCCGCCGACCAACACGCCGGTGGAGGCGCGGCCGAGCATCCGGACTAGCCGCTCGCGGCGGCACAACGGCTCCAATTTGTCTTGGATTTCTTTCAACACCTTAAGCCCGCCTCAACGCCACATCGACCACAAACAGGATCATTCCAACCAATATTAAATACCGCCAGACCGCCGTTACGCGTTCGATCGTGCGGTCCGCGGCCGCCCCCATCTCCGCCGCCGCGGCATCGTAAGAACCGCCACTGACGGCCGCGACGTTCCGCAACAGCGATTCGTTCGTTGATTTCAATAGATACTCGTCCGGAAAATCGTACGAAATGCTGCCGCGCAAGCGGCGCTGATCCGCGAATTCATCTTTCCAATGAACGTCGATTAGATACGTGCCGTACTGCTCCAGTTCAAACTCGTCCGCGTATCGCCCGGCCGCGACCTGCTGCAATTGGCGGCCGGGCAAAGGCTTTGCGGGACCGACCGCACCAGCGCTCGCCCGCACTATCCGATGGACCTCCAACTGCACCATCCGTTCGTTCAGAAAGGAACCGTCGTCGGCCACAACATCCAGCTCAACGCGACACGTCGATTGATGCCGAGTGATTGCCAAGCGGTACTTGGGCGGACGTGGTTGGCGGCGTACGAGATTCACAATTCGCGACCAAAACTTCGTTTCGCCATCCCACTTTGGCGGTGCCGATTCCTGGCTCCTACCCGACGTGTAGGCGGCCACCTTGCCCGCACCGTATTGCCGCCAGGCGAGCAGCGGATCGCCCGGGCCGGCCAGCAGCAACAACTCGGCATTCGGCTTGGGGCTTGTCAAAGCGTAATCCTCCAGTGGCGGAGCGGCAGACACGTCCAGGTCCGGTAGCTGGCGGTAGACGGAAACGGCGTACTGCTCGCGCTTCGATCCGGCCGCACTGCGGGCTTCTGCGACCAGCTTTGACGTGAGTTCCTCCGCCGCCTCGCAGTGAATATGCCTCCCCGACGCAATCCGTGAAATGTCTTTTAAAATCGACTGATCCGCACCGGCGCTGATCGACACGGTCGAAACCGTTATTCCCGCATCGACCATCCGCCGCGCGATCTCGCCGAAGTCGCCCGGCGACGGCACGCCATCGGTTAGCAAAATGACGTGCCTGCGGTCCGCGTGGGCTTCGCTCAGCGCCAAATAAGCGCGCTGCAGCGCCGGAAACATATTTGTCTGCCCCTCAGCCTTCAGTCCATCGATACGCCTCTTGAGTTCCGGCTTGTCCTCGCACGGCACGATGGGACTGATCCATTCGGAGGTACTTCCAAATGCAAGAATGCCGAGTTTGTCCTCGGCCGTGAGCAACTCCAAATCAACCGTCCGCTTGGCCGCCTCTTTTGCCAGCCCCATCCGATTGTCGTCAAGCATCGATCTCGATTTATCAATCACCAGCAACATCGCCAACGTGGATCGATCCGCTACGAGTTCCTTTGAGCCGCGGACCGGCATCAGCTCTTCGAGTTCGGAATTGTGAAACGATTTGTAACCGAAAGTTTCACTCCCGCCTTTGACGATCAGCCCACCGCCACTTTGAACGTACTCCTTAATCACCGCAATGTTCTGTGCCGAAAGCCCGCTTCCGGGACTTTGCAGAACGAGGCACTCGATGCCCTTCAATTCGCCGGAACCTTCGGGATATCCGGTGTTGCCGGAAACCTCCGCTTCAAATCCGTTGCGGGCAACCTGAGGTCCCGAGTCGCTGCAATACAGAACCGCTGGCGGCCT
>JAYZEI010000185.1:0-10683 GCA_036337375.1 Planctomycetota bacterium
CCATGAGTTGATCGCGCGAAGCATTTTCGCCCTGCAATTCCGCCAACAGCAATGCGTTAAGATTGATTCGTGCCGATTCGTTTTCCAGTCCGTAACGCAGCCCCGCGCCGACGTAGCCTTCCTCGTCACTCAGCGGCGCAACCACGCAGAAACGGCCGCGAAACGCATCGTCGGGATCTTCCTTGACGATGCGGCCGCGAAATTCAATTTCGTTGTCAAAGAGACCTCCCGCATCGCGGCGGGTCTCGGAATCGAGCATCAAGAACGCCCGCAGCGCATCGACGCCCGAATCGGCCAACGCGCGGGCCTGAACGGTTTGGCCGGAAACGACTGCCGCTTCGCGTTCGGTCAGCATCAGATCGCTGAACGTAAATGCCGATAGTGAGAGCAGCGCGACAACCACCAGCACCAAAATCAGTACGACGCCGTTTTTTCGCCGACGATGAGTCACTGCGATTCCTCCTCGCCGGCGGTGTTGGCTTGCTCTTCGGCCTCGATCAGAGCTTCTTCATCCAATGGTTGGCCGGTCGGCAGGCGGACGACGGTGCGAAAGATCGAATCGGGATCGTACTGGCCGGGCGCAATGTCGTGGCGCAATTCGGAGGTCGACGAGTTCTCTCGGTACTCGTCGGTTGGAGCAAAGGCAATAATAATCTCGACAGCGACCGGCAGGCCGAGCAGGTCATCCGAATTCCACTGCTCGAGCCACTCCACGCCATCGAAGTAGCGAAACTCAAGCGCACAGACTTCCGGCGCGATCAGTTCGGCATTGTCCAGCAGCAAATCCGCTCCGCCGTGATCACCGGCCCAGCGGACCGCCGCGCGATCGATCACGCGGCGGACCAGACCAACCAGCGCCAGCTCGCTTTCGGGGTTAAACGCCGCTGTACCGCCGGCTTGATCGCTGTACACGCCCGGCTGTTGCAGGGCCGCCAGGTAGTAGGCCACCGACTTGACGTCTCCCGACGGTCCGGCGGACTCGCCTGCGGCTGCAATCCGCGCCAGTTCGTAGCGGTTCGGCAAATGACTGATGTCGAAGACCAATTCGTATCGATTTCCGAACAGCCCGGGTAGTTCGGAACTGGTTGCAGACGATGCAATGTCGCCGACTTCGTCGGTAGCTTCATCGATGGCCGCGGCCTCCTCCGCTCCCACTTCTCCGGTTAGCTCTGAATCGAGATCGGCGAGTTGTGCCGCCGGCAAATCAGCGACGCTCGAGAAGTCCGTCGTCTTTGCATACAGTGAGCCACGGAGGTCGGTCGACATTTGCTGCAATACCGCACGGACGATTTGCGCCTGTTCGGCGTCGGCGCGACGCCGTTCGGTTGCCCGCAATTGAAAGTCGATCGCCATGCTCACCAGCAACATCACGATGCTGGTCAGGGCGATGGCCAGAATGACCTCCAGTAACGTCAGCGCCGCGCGGTTGGTGCGGTGCGGCTGCGGGCGAATCGAAGCAGCCCTCATTCGCCGGCCCCCATCGAGGCGAAGATCGATCTGTCCGTTACGGTGCATTTTCTGCCCCCGTCAAATCGCCGGCGTCGCCGGCTTCTTCCGCCTGGCTTTCGGGCTCGTCTTCTTCCAGCAGTTCGAGGTCGGGATCGAGCACCCATCGGTCGAGCATAAAGCTGAGCGGGCGCAGACCCGGATCGACGTCCTCTTCCACGATCACGCGCACAAAAAACAGATTCTCTTCCTCGGTTGAACGGACGGCAATCGAATACAGCCAATCCTGATTCGTTTCAAACGGCACCCGCTGTACGGACTCCAACGGCACGACTCGCGCGGTCAACTCCGACATTTTGCTTTCGCACAGCAACTGGGCCGCGGTCAAATCACGCGAGTCGGCGGCGCTGCGCGTGCCGATCCTCATCACGTGGCCGAGCGTGGCAACCGCGCCGGCCAAGATCGCCAGCGCCAGGATGACTTCCAATAAAGAAATCGCCGTGCGATTGCGAGGCCCCTGTCGGGCTGCAGCGGTGCGCAGCGGCGGCCCGGCAGGAGCTGTGCCTTTCCGAATCGCACTGGAGCGGCTGTTAATTTGCAAATAGGACATTTTGAAAATCGTTGACGGTTTCAATTTCGCTGACGCGGCCCGAGCCGGTCATGGCGCGGAGCGTAATCGCGATGGCCTGTTGGCGATCGTTGTACAGATAGATTCTGGCCGGCGACGATGTGCCGTCCGGATAAAAGAGAATCGGCGCGGACCAAACGCTATCGGGAATCGCGTCGCCGCCGGACAACACTTCGTAATCCGGCGCGGCATCCGGTAAATTGCCAGCCGTCGATTTGGTTTGGAACTGGATGCCTAGAAACAGCACTTCCTCGGGTAGTTCTTTTAACTTGTACGACGTGGCGAACAACAATTCTTCGCCGGCCGCCTCATCGATTTCGGCGGCGCCCGCCGCGATCGGGTTTTCAATTTGTGGTACCTCAAAGCCGTCCGGTAGTTCGCTGCCCTCCAGCCACGGGGCAGTCATGTACTGGCCGGACTGTAGCGCGAAGCGAAACACGTAGATTTCGCCGTTGCGGATCGCGCGGGAACGCGTGCGGTTGCACTCGGTCAGAACCACATCGGCCGCAGACTTCAATCGCCACGTTTTTAAAGAGTTATTCAGAACCGGCACGGCGATCGCCATGGCGACGACGATCAGCATGAGGACGAGCATTAATTCCAACAGCGTGAACGCCTGACGCGTGGAAAGCGACGTTCTGTTCTGCCGATCGTTCATCGCAACTCCGCGTCAGCTCACTGGTTGACGCCGTCTGTGGTGATGTCGTCGTCCGATCCGAACTGGCCATCCGGACCGGCGGAAGTAATGCGGTAGTTCTCGGCATCCAATAATTCGTACTTAAACTCGCTGTCCCACGGGTCGACCGGCACTTTATTGCCTTTCAGATAACTGCCGTCCCAGCGATCCGGGTTTTTCAAATCACTTGGAGCCGCGACCAGTGCCTGCAGACCCTGGCTCGTTGACGGCAGGCTGCGAATATTCTGATTATATAATTCCAGCGGAGTATCGAACGACTGTATCTGCGCTTTCGCCGCGTCCCGTAGCGCCTGTTTTTGCGCGCGGTTGACGGCAAGCCCCACGAGCGATCCCAAGATGACGAGAATCACCAGGACCAACAGTACCTCAATTAACGTAAATCCAGATCGCCGCGAGCGGCGATGCGATTTTGAAATCATCTTTCTGTTCTCCGTGGTTAGATCGTGCTACTCATTTTTAATACAGGCAAGAGCAGTGCGATAACGATTATTAGCACGATGCCCGCTAGGATTAACAACATGATCGGTTCAATCAAACGAACCAACAGATCGAGCCGGCGAGTGGTATTGCGGTCGAGGCGATCCGCAATGTCGACTAGCACGGTGTCGAGCGTGTTGGCTTCCTCGGCAACTGCGATGATTTCGACGACATCGCGCGGAAAATAGTCGCAACGGCCGAGCGGCTCGGCGAGCGCGGCACCCGCCGAAATATTTTCCGACGCATCGCTGATCGCGGACGATAGAATTCGATTGCCGGTCGCTTCGCGTCCGATTTCCAACGACCGCAAAATCGGCACGCCGTTTCGCAGCAATGTTCCCAGAACACGGCAAAACCGCGAGATGGCGAGGCTTTGAAAAATCGTGCCCCCCACGGGTATCCGCAGTTTGACGGCGTCGGCGCGGTGGCGGCCTTCGGGTGTTTTTATCCAGCGGCGCGCGAATATGCCGAGTACCAATAGCGCCAGCAACAAAGTCCAGCCCCAGCTTTGCATTGCGGAACTGAACCACAGCAGCAGGTCCGTGGCGATCGGCAACTCGCCGCGCTCGCGCAGTCGCGAGAACATTTCCTCAAAGTTGGGCACAAAGAAAATCAATAGCCCAGTCACCACGATCGTACATAAGACGATCAAAAAAACCGGATAGGCCAACGCTCCGAGGACGCGGCTGCGGAGTTCTTCCTGGCGGTCGGAAAACGCCGCGACGCGGTCCAGCGCCTCTTCCAAAAATCCGCCCTCACCGCCGGCGCGGACCATGCTGATGGCCATCTCGCTGAAGACTTCCGGGTGGCGACCCATGGCGTCTGCCAGCGAGGCGCCGTCTTCGACACGATTGTGGACTTCTTCCAGCACGGTCGCCAGACCCGGATGCGACGTTTGTTCGCGAATCACGCTGAGCGACCGCAACAACGAGACGCCGCTCCGCAGCAGTGCGGCGAGTTGTCCGTAGGTTGTCACCATCATCTGCCCGCCGATGCGTCGTCGTCGGACATACGTTTTCCGAGGTTCGTCTGCTTTAACCTCGATCGGAAACAACGCCTGCGACCCTAGCGTCGAGATCGCTTCGCGCTCGGAAGCGGCGGTGACCACACCTGAGGTGCGGTTGCCGGTTACGTCTCTGGCGATGTAGGCGAAATCTGGCATCGGGATTCGTTGTTGATGCAGTTGAAGGGCCTGTCCGGGTGTTAGAATGACCCAGTTCCAGTTTAATCAAACTGTTTGTCGCCTTTGGTTACTCTCAAGATTTCGTCGACGGTGGTTACGCCGCGGAGCACTTTATCCCAGCCGTCCTGCCGTAGCGTTGTCAGGCCGTCCTGGACCGCGGCCTTCATGATCTCCCAGATGCTGGCCCGATCGTGGGCGAGTTGCCGGATGCGATCGTTGGCAACGAGCAGTTCGAAAATACCGTTGCGACCCATGTAACCGGATTGTCGGCACCGGCGGCAGCCGCTGCTGCGGAAGATGCCGCCGCCCTGAAGCTGATCCCGTGGAAAATCCGTCGGCAGGTCGGCCGCCGACGGGCGGAACTCTTCTTTGCAATCGGGACACAGCGTCCGCACCAGCCGCTGGGCCATGACCGCTTCGACGGTGCTTGCCACCAGGAACGATTCCGCTCCCATGTCGACCAGCCGGGCAAAGGCACTGGCCGCGTCGTTGGTGTGCAGTGTGCTGAACACCAGGTGGCCGGTCAACGAAGCTTGAATCGCGTTTTCGGCCGTTTCCAGATCGCGGATTTCGCCGACCAGCACTACGTCGGGATCGTGCCGTAAAATCGAGCGGAGTGAACTGCCGAAGGTCAACCCGATCTTCGGCTGGACTTGGATCTGGTTGATCCCTTCAAGCTGGTACTCGACCGGGTCTTCGGTGGTGATGATCTTGATCGACTCGCTGCGGATTTCCAAAAGTGAACTGTAGAGGGTCGTTGTCTTTCCCGAACCGGTAGGGCCGGTTACCAGGACGATGCCGTGTGGTAGTTGAATCAAATCGCGAATCTGCGCGTAGATGGCCTCCGACATGCCGAGACTACGCAGTTCAAACTCCATCGCTCCTTTGTCCAGCACCCGCATGACGATACCTTCGCCGTGCATCATCGGGATGACGGAAACTCGGACGTCGACTTCGCGGCCGGAAACCTTGAGTTTCATGCGGCCGTCCTGGGGCAGTCGTTTTTCGGCGATGTTCAACCGCGACATGATTTTCAGACGGCTGATGATCGCGGCGTGAAAGCGGTTGATCTCAGCCGGGACCGGCTGCGCTTGCAACATGCCGTCGATGCGGTAGCGGACCGTCAAGCCCGATTCGTGCGATTCGATGTGCACGTCGCTCGCCCGCGACTCGATGGCTTCGAGCAGGATTTCGTTCACCAGGCGGACAACCGACGCTTCCTGCGCCATCTGCGACAACTCGCTATCGTCCTGCTCAATCGCATCGAGTAATTCGATGTCGGACTGCTCGAGCAAATCATCCACCGTTTCGCTGCCGACCCCGAGGTGCGATTTGATCAGCTTGTTAATTTCCGCACGACCGGCCAGTACCGGTTCGACCGTCAAACCGGTCGCGGCGCTGACTTCATCCAGTGGATACAAATGGAAGGGATCGCAGGTCGCCACTAGCAGGCAGCCGTTGCGCTGCCTCAGCGGAAAGAGCGTCTCGCGATGAATCAGCCTTTGCGGAAACGTTTTTAGCAGCGACAGGTCCGGCTCGGACTCTGCCAGATCGACGTACTGCAAACCGATCTCCTCGCCGATCACGCGCAGCGCCTGCTCTTCATCGACCAAACCCAACCGCACGACCGTGTGCATCAGGTTGTCGCCGTTCATCTGCGCGTCGCGCGTTTTTTTTAGACCTGCCTCGTCGAGCAGTCCGCGCTTGAGGAGTAATTCGCCTGCTTCCATATCCGTTCAGCTTTGTTACACCCAGTTCAGTTTTGTTACACCCGGTAGGGTAATAAAATGCCACAGGTCCGGCGTGAGCCGGACCTGTGCAGCGTCGAAGTCAATTCGGCCGTTCACCCGCAACCCAGTGGAGAGCGCGTTGTTGAACGACACCGCGGCCCCGGTTTCGTCCGGGTCGCGACTAAACGATGTTGTTACGTCGTCGGCCGTCCTTCGCCATCGGGTCGTTCCGGCCGCGGCGGCCCGCGTCTATCTTGATCGGAACCGCGTCGGCCGAATGAACTTCGATCCGACTCGAAATCTTCGCCCAGCAATTGTTCCAGTTTCTTACGCTGATCCGCGGTCAATTCGCTGAGAATCGTGTCGCGCGCTTCCTCGCGGGCCTTATTCGTTTTTTCTTCAAGCTCTTCACGAGCCTTTTCCGCAGCCGCCCGCAGCCGCTCTTTTTGCTCGTCGGTGATGCCCAATTCTTCGGCCAGCCGGTCGTTGAGCAAACCAGAGGTGCCGCGAGATCGCATTTGCATTTGCAGACCGATCTGCTTCAGGCGTGTTTTTTGGTGCGGCAGCAAGACCTCGCCGATTTTTGTGTTCAGTTCCTCCCGCTTGGTCTCCATTTTTTCACGCAACTCTTCGAATCTGGCCCGCCGCTCGTCTTCATCCAGGTCGCGAAGTCCGGAAAACGATTCGCGCAGTTCGTCGCGGAAGGACGATCCGAGATCGCGGAGCTTTTCCATCTGCTCGTCGACGATTTCTAGTTCTTTGCGGACGTCGTCCCGCATGAGCAGTCCGAGGTCGCCGCCTCCGCCACCCCCAAAAAATCCGCGCCCCCGCTGTCCGCGGTCCTCGCGCTGTGCCCAGACTGCCGAACTGGCAGTTAACATCAATACAACAACCAACAATGCCGATTTTCGAATCAGCAGCGACATAAGAAACTCCCTTCATTTTCCAGATAAGTCAAATTGCACGTAGACGGGCCGAACTAAGGCATAAACCCAACAACGCGCCCAGATATTATACCCGTAGTTTGACAAAAGGTTTCGCCCGCTACGGGCAGAACCGGGCTGTGCCTTCCCCCAGGGAGGCAACAGAACCTTTAAGCAGACCGCAATCTACTAGCCGATAACAACTTGCGCAGTATAAGAGACGTCCGATCCCAGTTCAAACGCAATGTCTAAGGACCTTAACGTGCCGGTGGCCGATTTCCATCGCGGCGGGTTCGAATCTTGAGGGATTTTGCCGGTCTGCGTAGGATACAGGTTGGCCTTTAATTCAGGTGTTCCATGAACCGACCACTTTCTGCCTCGAAGTTTGCTGAATTTGTCGCCGTATTTTTGCTGGGTTTATGCTCCGCGATGTGTGAAGCAGACGATCGGCGGATTGAAATGTTGCGGCGATTTGACCGCAACAAGGATGGGAGCGTCTCGCCCGACGAAATCCCGTCAGCGGCGCGTCCGATTGTCCGCCGCCTAGCGGAGCAGGCCGGGATTGGCGTTTCGCAGTCGATCTCAATTGAATCAGTAAAAAAGGCAATTTCCGGCGGCGGCACCGCGGCGGATTCGGGTGAACGGTCGTCGTCCAGCACCCGCAAGAAAACGTCCGCCGGAGACGCCGCGCCGAAGACGGCCGGCTTCAGCAATCCAACAGAACACAAGAAAGTTCCCGGCTTCGACGTGCCGGTTGGTTACGTTCCACCGGAAGAAAAGTACTCCTCGTCCGTCATCCGCTACGTCGCGCGGATTATGGAGCGGTACGACCGCGACCGTAACGGCATCCTCGATCCGGAAGAAATGAAACGGGTTGAATGGCAAAGCGATCCCAAGCAATCCGATCTGAACCGTGACGGCCAGATCAGCACTGTGGAAATGTACGAACGGATCACCAAACGCTGGGCGCGGGATCGGGATCGGGGCGACGACAATCGATCGAGCGGTAGGTCTTCATCAACATCGGACTCGAAAAAGAGTTCCGATTCCTCGTCAAGAATCCGGGAGTACGCGCAAAGCCTGCTGCGGCGGTACGACAAGAATAAAAATGGCGTGATCGATAAAGACGAATGGGGCAGCATGCGGGGGGAACCGGCGAAAGACGATTTAAACAAAGACGGGCACCTGACGCTCGACGAGTTGGTCGTGCGGCTGAATAATTACAGTAAAGACGACCGTAGCGGTGAAAGTTCGGGCAGTCGCTCCTGGTACAGTCGATCGAGGGACAGCGACCGATCGAGGGGCAGCGACCGATCGAGGGGCAGCGACGGGAAAAAAACCTACCGGGCGCTGACTCCGCTCGAGCGGTTGCCCCGCGGGTTGCCCGACTGGTTTGCCCGCAACGACAAAAACGAAGACGGCCAAATCGCCATGGCGGAGTTCTCCGCATCGTGGTCGGACTCAAAGGCGGAGGAATTCGCCGAGTACGATCTAAATCGCGATGGCGTGATTACGTCGGACGAGTATTTCAAATCGAAGAAGAAGCCCGACAAACGATAAGCGACTCAGCCGCCTCGCGGGTTCCCGCGGGATGGCGGAGCAGGCCGGTTTCCACCGCCATCGGGTCGGCCTCCCGGAGGACGCCCTTCGCTGCGTCCGTCGCCGCGCCCTTGTTGGCCGGCACGCTGCAGCTGGTTGAAGAATTCAACGCGTCTCTGGATTTCCTGGATTCGACGCATGTCTTCGGAGCTGCCGCGCGACTCCGATTCGGGTCGACTCGGCTGTCGCGACGTTCCAGATTTCGTCGTGCCGATTTGAATAGAATCGCCCGCGATCGAAGAGAGTGCCTGCTGGACGGTGGCCGGATCGATCCGTTTTAACGTGATCACCCGCATCACTTGCTGCGACTCGGGGCGGACAAAGTCCAACTGCTCGACCAGCGCCTTTACCTCTTGAAACAGCGATTCTTCTGCGGCCACGATCAGCAGGTTATTGCGTTCGTCGACGCTCATCGTCATCTTTTGCTTTTCTTCTTGGCTGCCTTGGCCGTCTCGGCCACCGCGGCCACCGCGCAGCGCGCGGATGATTTGCTCCGGCGACGGTTGCCGCTGTTGATTATTTGAGCTGCCAAGCTGTTCGGCATAGACTTGGCGGACGACTTGGGAAATTTCCGCAGCGGACGAATTGACGACGGAAATGATCCGCGGCCGCGCAAAGGTCTGCACGTCTTCCGGACTCGCCTCTTGATCGATGATTCTCAATAGCCGCTCTACCACGTCCATGTCGGCCGGCTCACCTTGTACAAAAATTGCGTTCAGGCGTGAGTCGGGCACGAAAGTCACCGAGCCGATGCTGGTGACGCTCCCGTCCGCGCCGCCGAGACCCAGCAGCCCGCCGAGCAGATCGCCGCCCAGGTTTCCCATCGCCGCGCCCGCCAGATCGCCGAGCAGTCCGCCTCCTCCGCCGCCTCCGGTGTCGCCACCGCTACCGCCGCCAAGAACCTCTTTTAGCAATTCGGCCGCCGTGCGTGACTTGGCGTACTTCAAATAAAACACGGTGAAGCGGGGCCGAGCCGCGGCTTTTACGGCGAGCGTGCTGAGCAGATTTTCGAACTCATCAAGTGCGTCCAGATCTTTCGACGCAATCACCGAGCTATCGAGGCCGGGCAGGATGAGTAACAGGGGTGGTTCGCCGTCGGCCGCCACGCTGTTCCCGGTGGCAGGGCCGGTTTGTGGTTGTGCCTTATCTGGTTCCGCCGCACTTGGTTCCACCGCCGCGGCGGCGGGAGCCTTGTCCTCGCCGTCGTCGGCAACGAGGTGAATTCGTGGCTGCCGGCCGGCGGCTGCGGACGAATTATTTTTCGCCGCCGGTTCTTTCGCCGGTTCCTCTATTTTTTCAGGTTTCGGCTGGGGCCGGGAACCGCTCTCCGGTTTTGGCGTCAGATCAAATCGTTGAAATTCCTCCGGTCGCTTTTCCGGAATGAAGCCGTCGGTCGATTGCCGCAAAGGTGCCCGCGCCGGCAAATTAAGCTCGCCACTGTCGGGCTCGCTTCCGCCTTCGATCAGCAGTGGCGGATCGATGAGGATGCGATTGCGGCGCAACCAAGCCCGCTCGACTTTCGGCAGCAGGTCGCGCAATTCGTCGGCCGTGTACGGGATCGGCCGTGTGTGCCGGCGGTCGGCGATCCCGTCCGCATCTTCGTCCGTGTTGGTTTCACCCATTTTCTCTAGCAGCGTGCGGATTTGTTTGATTTGGCCCTGCGTGCCGCGAATCAAAAGCTGCCGCGTCGTCAATTCCGCTTCCACGCGCGGCGCGTTCTTTGCGCCGCCCTCGGCGTCGACTCCGAACAACCGATTGATCGACAGCACAGCCAGTTGCGGATCGACGATCCGCAGGCGAATCACTTCGACCTGTTTGGCGTCCCTCTCCATCTGTGCGATGGTCGCGCGGATCGTGGCGTGCTGCGCGGGTTTCGCCAGGGCGACGAGATTTCCGGTCGCATCGTCGATCGTCAGCCGCGTTTCCTCGTCGCCCGTCAGAATCGTCTGCAGCACTTGCAGCACCGTTGTCGGGTCGGCCAGCGGGATTGTGTATACCTC
>JAYZEI010000186.1:0-10724 GCA_036337375.1 Planctomycetota bacterium
TTGATGGGATGTTCCATTTTTCAGATTTACGACACAGCATACATTTTTCCGGGCCAACGATCCCACCATGTTTTGAAAAGCGAAAGCTGGGCCGCGGCAAATGCCTTTTGGCTTGAACTGAGTTCATCGGACTCGCTGAAATGTAGTTCGTATTCGTCCTCGCCCAGAAGCGTCAAAAGGTACTTATAGTACAGCACTAGGTCGGGCCCTTCATCGAAGGTCGATAAGACGTGCAGCGCTGAATCCAGTTCATTTGCAAGTCGTCGCGCATCCGCGTCGCCGGTTGCCGCTGTCCGGCAGAGCGACAATAGGCAGAGCACTTCCCGGGGAAGGACGTTACCGATACCGGTGATTGCGCCGACGGCGCCGCAGTTAATAAATCCGTGAAATACCTGTGTATCGACACCAACTAGAAGCAGCAGGTCGTCGGTATGTGTAATATGCTCGGCGGCGTAGCTGAGCGACTTCGCTCCTCCAAATTCTTTGAAACCGACCAGGTTTCGAAAGTCGCGGCGAAGATCGAAAAACAAATCCGCCTTTGTTTCAAAGCCATAATACGGGCTGTTGTAGATCACCGCAGGCAAGTCGGGCGCCGCGCCGAGAATATGCGCGAAGTGCGCGCGTTGGGCCGTCGCGGAAGTTCCACGAGACAACACGCGGGGGATGACCATCAGCCCTTTCGCGCCCGCCCCTGCAGCATGCTCTGCATGCGCAACGGCTTGCGCCGTGTTCTGTGCGCCGGTACCGACGATCACGGGCACGCCGGCTTCGACCAGCTTCGCGACGCCCTGTTGGCGGTGAGCATCGGAGAGCAGCGGCCAATCTCCCATGGAACCGCAGTAGACCACGGCATTCATGCCGACGGCGATCAATTGCTGCGCTTTGCCGACCAGCGCCGGATGATCCGGGGTTCTATCCGGCCTGCAGGGTGTCATCACCGCGGGAATGCAGCCACGAAAGATGCTTGAATCCATCGCTTCATCTTGACTCAGCGGACGCGTCCGATCAAGTGGCGTGCCGCGCTAACGAAGTTGCATGGGAAGGCGAAGCCGCCGGTCGCCGCGGAGGACGTCGATCGTTACCTTGTCGCCGATAAGATAACTGCGACGGACGTATGCCAAAAATTTGTAGGCGGTCATTTCGAGCCGCTCGCCATCAAAACCGAGGATGATATCTTTCTCGCGGACACCGGCCGCCTGCGCGGCCGGCGAGACAGGATACAACTGCCAAAAGGCGAGCTGTTTCGACGAGAGCCCCCGGTCACGGCGTTCTTGTTCCGTCAAGTTACGGCCAAAGACCCGTGCGGAAGGAATGACCCACTGCATCGACCGACGCCAGGTGATGTCGGTCCTTCGCCAACCGTCGGGCAGCGTGATTCGGGCATGGTGTGTTTTGTCGTCCCGTTGCCAAGAAATGGGGACCGAACCGGTTTTGGGCTCGCCGTCCAGTGCGAACTGCGCGTCGGCGAATGAATGAACGGGCAGCTTGCCGAGTTGGCGAACCATATCGCCCGCTTGCAGCCCGGCGCGGGCGGCGGGCGAATCGCGGTCGACGCGGGCAACGACATTACCTCGATCGACTTTGAGGACAAATCCCAGATTGTCCGGCGGTGGATAGCGCCAAATACGATCGCGGTTCCACAGGCTGCCTTTCCTCAAGTCGGCGTTTTTCATCTCTTTTACCTGATGACAGTGCACACAGCCGCCACGTTGGCGGCCCTTCGCAAGATCGCGAATGTACAGCGGATCGGTTTTGTGCGTTGCAGCGTCAGGTTTGCGCTGATGCGAGCGCAATGCCGCCTGCATGGCGTATCGCAACCCGGCCAGCGACAGCCGCGCTTCGGCGTCCCCGGTGTCGCGACCTCCATAACGGCCGTAAATATGCTGATCGGCATTCAGGAAGAACACCATCATGGTCACATCGTAATCGAATTTAAACAAATTCAAATCGACGCCGGAAATCTCGGGCCGCCGGACGAGGACGAACCGATTTGCGAGGTCCTTTATCTCTTTAAGACGAACAACCTGCTCGTCAAACTCGAAACAATCACCTCACGGGACGCAGCGAAAGACAACCATTAACGGCCGGTTCGTGGCGCGGGCCTCGCGAATGGCCTTTGTGTAATCGAACGCCCAGCCATATTTGATTGCTTCCGCCCGGTCGTCGTCATTGCGGCCGTTTTGCGCGAACGCACTAGTGCCGACGAGCGGGACGACGAGTAGCGAGATCAGTCCTAACACGATCTTGGTCATCGGGTCTCCTTGTCGCCATCAGGTTGCGTGATGGCCGATCTATAAAATGCCTCGGCTCGCGCGCAGAACGCGGTACGAGACTCGTCCCAACTGTAGAACATATGACCGCCGTTGTAATTCTGCGTAAGTAGATTTTCTTTTTGCCCGTCGGTAAGCTTCATCAAGTTTACGAGCCGTTTGGTGCTGTAATATGGCGTTACCAGATCATAATGGCCGTGGGCAATAAATACTTTCATGTGTTCGTTCAGGCTCATGCCATACCGCAGATCGTCCATTGCGCCGGCGCGGCTGGCGAAAATGTGTTCGCGGCTTTTGTCTTTCCAGGCTTCGTGTACCTGCATGCTCAGTAAGCGGTAATCCAGTTCGGTCTCGACCTTTAAGTTATTGCGAAGCTGATGATTGATCGCGCCGGTGAAGAGCCGGTCGATGGAAAAGAGCGTAGGATCGGGGCCTTCATAATTGTTGCGGTCCGGAAACGGATCGACGGTGGTGATCGCCGCATCATAGTGGCCGCAAAGTCGCCGCTCGTCGCGCAGCAATTCCCGGCAAAAGAGCGAATTCGTAATGCGTCCTCCCGCGAGTTCGATGACCGATGCCGGCAGTCCTGTCAAAGCCGACATGTCGGCGACGGTTTGTTCGCGGTGGCCCTCTTCGATCGAATCACCCTGTGCCAACCACCGCGCGAATTCGTTGCTGGCAAACGACTCCGCCGTTTGCAGCACGTCGTCAAGTGCGGCGCCGGCCGGCAGGTTGCGGGTCCGGCCGTGATGGTGTGCCGCCGCCACCAGCGACGGGAGCAACTCAATCCAGTGCGTCAAATCGTAGTCGGACCGCATCAGCGATTCGAATTCAATTGCCGGTGAAATCAGTATGGTCCCGCAAAGCCCGACTCCGTGATTCTCCTGAAGCCGTCGCGCCATTTTGGCCGCGCGGAATCCACCATAACTTTCGCCCGCGATGAACAGCGGTGACGTCCAGCGATGATGCTTCGACAGAAAGCGGCAAATGAACTCGCCCAGCGACTCAAGATCCCTGTCAATTTCCCAGAATTCGACGTTCTCCTTGGGGTCCGGTTCTGGTTTGGCGGATTCATCCGGATTTGGTTGCGATTCTTTCTTTGTTTCTTTCAGCGCGCGGCTGAAGCCCGTGCCGACGGGGTCAATGAAGACCAGGTCGGTAAAAGCGAGCCACGTTTCGAGGTTATCGACGACGCTTGTCGGTGGATGCGGGAGCGTTCCCATCGATCCGAACGCTACGCGTCGCGGGCCGAGCGCACCCATGTGCAAGTAGGCCGACGCCGCGCCGGGACCGCCGTTGAAGACGAAAGTCAGCGGTCGCTGGCCGCCAGACGCTGACTCCGCGAGATACGCCGAGTGGAAAACATGCGCTATTGGCTTGTGTATCCTCCGCAGTGTGATCCACTCGGCAATTGCCCGGTAAGCGAGTTTTGAGGACGGCAAATCCAAAACGTGCTCGGTCGTGGCACCGTCGGTCGGAAACGGTGCCTCGTCCGGGCGCCGTTCTGCATCTTTTTCTTCCGTCATGAGTTCCTCAATTTGGATTCGTTACCCTTCGAATTATGGTAACCCGCGGCGGCAGCGATGGGAATAAAACCACACTTCCCCACCGGCGCATCGAGTTACGGTTTTCCCGGCAATCGCCGAAACCGTTAGTCACTCACGGGTCGATTTTCGTTCAAATTCTGTCACAGTCGTTAGCAACTGCGCGCAAATGTGTTCTAACTGCTGTTCGTCCGCAAGCTTCTTGCCATCTTGATCGGTGACGTAAAATACATCAACGACCTGATCCAACTGTTTGCCGATGGTGGCATTGGTAACGGATAGGCCGAGTTGATTAATCGTCCGTACGGTTTCGTAAAGCAATCCCGGTCGGTCAGATGCAAACACTTGAAAAATCGTGGCGCGTGCAGAGGTGGTATTGTCGTAAATGACGCGGGCCGGCTTCGGGGCCAACTCCGATGTTTTGCTGGATTCGGAGCGAAAAATCTTTCGAAAAGTAGGCTTTGCCGCGTCGGGGTTTTCGAGCGCTTCCACCAGGCGGCTGCCAATTTCTTCAATACGGCTCGGCGGCGGCTCTCCGTTGAAATCGGAATCCGTCACCACGAACCGGTCCAGAACTAAACCACCGCTGAGTGTGTTGATCTGCGCTGAAAGGATGTCCACGCCAGATGCTGATAGTGCACCGCTTAGCTTGTAAAAAATTCCTGTTGTGATCGATTCGTGCGATCCGACGGTGAATTCAATCACATCGTGATCCGCTTGATATTCGCCCCACGCCAGGGCTTTGTCAGCCGGCAAATCATAAAACTTTTTCAACGTCGTCGCGACTTTGCCCGCATCGGCTGCCAGCAGATATTGCTCGGGCAGGGCCGCGATTTGTTTTTGATACCACTCGGCGTCCGGCTCGTCGGCCAAAATGTCTGCGATGGCCGTCCGGCTGTTGTTGAGCCGCTGGTCGTCGTCGACCGGCGAGGTGCCATCCGAAAGGTAGCTGAGTGTGCGATAATAAAGCCGCGTGAGCAGTTCGATTTTCCATTCGTTGAGGACGTCGGGACCGACACCGGCCAAGTCAGCCGCGCTGAGGATGTAGAGGTTGCGCAGTACCTCCGAAGAACCGACTTCGCCCGCCAGCTGGATTGCGACAGCCGGGTCGCTGGTGTCATGCCACAGCGCCAGGTGCGTCATGACGAGATGTTTGTGGACGAGAAATTCCACCATCTCGGCTTCACGTTTTGGTAGGAACAATCGTTTGGCGGTCTCGACTGCGATGCCGCGGCCTACTTCGCTGTGGTCTTCGGGATAGCCTTTGCCGAGATCGTGAAGCAATAAAGCTAGGTGCAGCAGCTCCTTGTGTTTGATCGTTGCGTATATTTCTCCCAAAGGTCCGTTGTCCTGTGCAAAAGCCGTCGCGCACTCGACGGTTCTGATGGAGTGCTCATCGACGGTGTACTGATGGTATTCGTTGAACTGTAGTAGGCCTCGAGTGCGGGCGAAGGCTGGAATCAGCTTTTCCAAAATGCCCAAGGCGTGGAGTTGGCGAAGTAATCGCGAGAGTTGTGCCGGCTGCGCGAGCAGGGACATGAATCCCCTTGCGGACTCACGCGTGATTTCGGCAGATGGCCAGCTGGCGGCCGCCTGCCGAACCGATTCCCAGGTGTCGTGTGCGATACGTTTGTCGTAGAAAGCGGCTTTCTCAGCCAATCGCAGCACTTCACTTAGGTCGCCGCCGTGAATCTTTTCCAGGCCGCGGCGAGTACACATGATGCGATAGGGTCCGACAAGAAAATCACCCTCAAGGCGATGGGCCAGCAGCGAACCGACGATACCGGCGACGCGCGAACGGCGATAGGCATTGGCCAAAAACCGGCCGGAAATGTAACGAACCGCGGCGGTGTGTTGAAAATACTTCTGCATGAATTGCTCGACTGCCATCATGCCCGGACGGTCTTCGAAACCCTGCAGTTCGGCCAGCCTCAACTGCTCGGCTCGATCCAGCTGGTCGTAGGCCTTGCTCGCGTGAAAGTGGACCTCGTTCCGCAGGGTTAACAAGTACTCGTTGGCACCACGAATGGTATTTTGTTCTTCCTTCTCCAGCGCGCCCGTCAGGTAGAGGCCGTCCAGGTCGGTCGTGCCATAACAGCAAAAACCGACCCAACGTATCAAATGAATGTCGCGCAAGCCGCCACGCGATCGTTTGATATTTGGTTCCAATAGGTAGATCGTTTCGCCAAATTGCCGCCTTTCGGTGCGGCGTTCCCGTTCGATCATGGGCAGCAAACGCTTGGCGCGCCGCGCAGCGACCGAGCGGAACCGGGCGATAAACTTGTCGGCGAGCTGCTTATTGCCCGCAATGTAGCGGGATTCGCTTAATGAAGTGAAAATCTGCGCGTCCTGGCAGGCGAGCTTGATCGCATGGCCGGGCGTACGGACGCTATGTCCGAGTACGACTCCCAAATCGAATATGTCGCGGAGCAGTCGCTCGGCGAGCACGGGCACTTGCTTGCTCGCGGCCTGCGTGTGCAGAAACATCAGGTCGATGTCGCTAAACGGCGCCAATTCGCGGCGGCCGTAACCGGCGTGCGCGATCAGCGTCACATCGTTTTCCAACTGGTCGTAGGCGTGACGATCGACTGCGCTGAGATCGTCTAGTGCGGCGCAAAACAAGTCGTTGATTGCTTGATCGGCGAGGTCCGTCAGCTTCGCGCAAACCTGGATGCCGGGCGAACCTTCGGCGTGTTGAATCTGGAGTTTTGCGTGTCCTTCCGTCAGGAGGCGTCGGGCGTCGAGGACGGCGGGGCGTAGATTTCCGGACATGAATGGAAGGCAGGGGACACGGGAAATTCAAACCGCGAGGCACTGCCGCCGGGCGCGGATATCTCCACCCGCCCCTATCATGACTTATCGAACGGTATTTTGCCTAGAGCGCGTCGCCGCCGGTCTCGCCTGTCCGGATGCGAACGGTATCGGTCAAGTCCGAAATGAAGATCTTGCCGTCGCCAATCTGGCCGGTTTGTGCCGACCGCATGATCGTGTCGATCACGTCCTGGAGCATTTCGTCACCAACAGCGACTTCGAGCTTCACCTTGGGCACAAAATCGACGGCGTATTCCGTGCCGCGGTACATTTCGGTGTGCCCTTTCTGCCGGCCGAAACCGCGAACTTCGGTGATCGTCATTCCAGCCACACCTTTCTCGGACAGTGCATTTTTGACGTCTTCGAGTTTGAAGTGGCGAATGATGGCTTCTACTTTTTTCATACGGACCTCCTCGATGGTAAAACCGGCGAGCCGGTAAAAGGTTTGATAAGTTTTAGCTAAAAATGTAACCTTCCTCGCCGTGCTGGCTGAGGTCCAAACCTACGACTTCCTGCTCCTGGCTGACGCGAAGTCCCATGGTCAAGTCGAGCACCTTCAGAATGACGAAAGTTGCCACGATGGCAAATATCCAAGTAACGACGGTGGCGACGATTTGACCCTTAAGCACACCGCCGCCTTCAAGCAAGCCCAGAGGTTTGCCATCCGCGATATCCCAGCATGCCCGGGTTGCGAAAACGCCGGTCAGAATCGTTCCCAGGGTGCCTCCAACTCCATGCACACCGAATACGTCGAGCGAGTCGTCGTAGCCGAACTTCGATTTGATCGTGCTACAGGCAAAATAACAAGTCACGCCGGCAAGCGCGCCTATCAGCAGCGCGGGCATGGGGCCGACAAAACCAGAAGCCGGCGTGATGCAGCCCAGTCCGGCAATGACGCCGGATGCTGCGCCGAGAATGCTCGGTTTGCCTCGAGTGATCCATTCCATTAAACACCATCCCAGTGCGCCGGTTCCCGCTGCGAAATGCGTTGCGCAAAAGGCGCTGGCCGCCAAATGGTCCGCCCCCAGTTGGCTGCCCGCGTTAAAGCCGAACCAACCGACCCACAGCATCGCGGTTCCCATGGCGGTGTATCCCAGGTTGTGTGGCCGCATATCGTCGGTGCCATAACCCAGGCGTTTTCCGATCAAAATTGCACATACCAATGCGGATACGCCGGAGCTGATATGAACCACGATGCCTCCAGCGAAATCCAAGGCGCCGCCCGCCAGGGCGTGCTCCGCTCCAAATGCCAGTAGCCCACCGCCCCAAACCCAATGTGCCAACGGGCAATAAACAAAGGTCCCCCAGAGGATTGAGAACATGACCATCGTGCTGAATTTCATCCGTTCGGCGAATGCGCCGCAGATAAGGGCGGGCGTGATGATAAAGAACATTCCTTGAAATAGCATGTGAGTCAACCGCGGGATATTGTCTGCCATGGGTTCTTCTACGGAATTGGTTTGCTCATTCCATGTCCGCGCTACCCCGTTCATGAAGACATAGTCACCCCCGCCGATATACCGATTCAGGCTGCCCCCGTCGCCGAATGCCAACGAGTAGCCGTACACCGCCCACAAGGTTGTCATCAGGCCCATCAGAAAAATACACTGCATCATCACACTGAGCACGTTTTTCTTGCGGACCAGCCCGCCGTAAAATAGCGCCAAACCTGGCGCCGTCATGAAGAGCACCAACGCGCAACAAATCAGCATAAAGCCGTTGTGCCCGGCAACCGCCGCAGCATCGACGTCGTCCTGTGTGGGTCCTGCCTTATCCGCGTCTTGCCCCTCTCCCGCGTTTGCCGCACTATCGTCGCCGGAGTCTCCCGCGCCGGTCGGCAGTGCTTCAGTCGGCGGTGCTTCAGTCTGTGCAGCGACGCTCGTTGATGAATTGCAAATCCCCAAAAGGCAGACCACCAAACATGCCAATACGGCAAATGAACCCTTGAATTTCATTCTGCGATACTCCCGACTGAGTTGTTATTGCGCAACCACACAACTGAGGCAATTGCATCTCCGCCTGCCGGTCGGTGCCGTCACCAAAAAGACCTCGTGGCACTACGAACCGACACTACCGTAACCCGACGCATTAGCGAGGCGATAATTCGCCTATGCCCGCTCAAGCTTTGGACTGCCTACGTCGCTAAACAAACTAACGCTGTGTCAAACGACCGTAAAGGACCAACGGTGTTTTTTATAAACTTTTTCGCTTCAGGCGGAGTCGGATTGCCACGGAATATCCGCATTTCCGGCGGCCGCATTTGCGGAGCGGGCCAGAACGAATAACAAGTCGCTAAGCCGATTAAGGTAGACAATTATTAAGGGAGAAAGTTCCGTGTTCTCGGCGGCTATGAGCGTCACCACTCGGCGTTCGGCGCGTCTGCAAATGGTGCGGGCCAAATGCAGGTGGGCGGCCAGCGGTGTCCCGCCGGGCAAAATAAACTGCTTCAGTGGTTCAAGTCCGGCTTCAAATCGGTCAATCTCGGTTTCCAACGTTTCGATATGCGAATCGCTGATCTTGGCCAGTTCGCGGTGCCGGCCGCCCGCTGTCGCCAACTCCGCGCCCAGATCGAAAAGCGTGTTTTGAATTTGTGTCAACAGCCGGTCAATGTCGTCGGGCGGAGTTTGGCAGCGAGCGACCCCGATCGCGGCATTCAATTCATCAACCGTGCCATACGCTTCGATCCGCGGCGCATCTTTGGCGACCCGCAGTCCGCCTAACAGGCCCGTTTGTCCCGAGTCGCCGGTCTTGGTGTAAATCTTCACGCGGCGCGAACCTCATTCGTGTAGCGAATACAAAATCACGTTAATCGCAATCCGGGCGGCATCCTCGGGTGTGTAGCCTCGGCAGTGGGCCGAGACGTGTTTTTCGAGCGCGCAGCTTAAGTCGAGTGGCGAAAAAATGACGCAGTAACGCCCGTCGATTTTTAGCCCTTCAATTTCCGGCGAGCCCCGCCGCTCTTTAATTTCGACCGGACTGCCGGGCCGTGCGCGGAAGGAATCACGTCGAGTTACTTGACTGAGATCGATGCCGCCGTAATCGCTGGTGAAGATCGAATGGCCAGTCGGAATTCGATCGAGCGGTTGGCCGAATGTTTCGCGCATCTCACGGCGGAATGCTTTGGCGAAACTTGGGCTGGCGCAGATCGCGTCGGCCATAATCGTTCCGCCTCGCTCAACGAAGGTTTTCAACCGCTGCCTTTCCTTGGCGCTCAAACGAAAATCATATCTCCCGTGCATGTAAACGAAGGAGTAATCAAAGAGCGATTCGTCGCTCAATGAAACGAGTTGCGGGTTGGCGGCGGTGTGGATGTCCAACGCGGTGGCGACAGCGTCCATCAGATTGACCATCGCGCGTGGCGCGGCGTCGCAACCGCCGGCGTGGCGCAGTTTGGCGATGGCGAAGTGGCCTCGCTGCCCCGTACCCTGCGCCCGCGCGCCGGCCAGAGTTGTGGGAATCGCATCTTTCGGTTTGAGCTTGCGGTTGGTGGCGTAAGCCAGCACATTCACACCGATTGCCCGGCAGGTTTTGATTTGAGCTTGAACCTTTTGGGGGTAGGTGTTGGCGGCGCGCAGCGAATCGAGCGCCCAGTAGCACGACAGGTTCGCGGGGCAGTAAACCACACTGGTTTTACAGGCGAAATCGACGCCCCACAGCCAGCGGCCGTTGTCGCTGCGCGAATCGAGAAGGGCCGGATCGACACGCTCGTCGATCGACCAGATCGGATGCTGCGCGTCGAGCTTTTTTAGTTCGTAACCCTTTTCTGGAAATACTTCGCGCATCGCCTCCTTAAATTGTTTGTCAAACCGGGTGCCGCCGCAGCACTGGTCGGCGAATATAAATCCGCCCTGCTCCACGTAGCGGCGGAGTTCTCGCCGCTGGGCTGCGGTCAGTGTGAAATCCTCGCTGCCCGAAATAAACAGAACCGGCGTTTGGATGAAGTCGTCGGCCGTCGACTGCTCAAGGTCGATCACTTGCCACGTCATCGGCAGTTTCCATTTGCGTTCGGTATACCGGGTCAAGTTCGTCAAATCGTTCTGCAGCCGGTTCCAATCGTTGTTGGCCCGCTTGAGTTTCGAAATCAGTACGGGCCGGCGGC
>JAYZEI010000187.1:0-12503 GCA_036337375.1 Planctomycetota bacterium
CAGTCGCTGTGGGATCGTCCCGCCCTGTGCGGCAAATTCATCTTCGCCGGTGTCGCCGTAGCGGCGGACGAAGTTGCCTTCCTGCGTTGCGCGGGCGAACTTGACCACGATGTGCGAGTTGGCGTCGACCGTCTTCAATGACGATGATTGCAACAGACTGCCGGCCACTTGCTCGGGCCGCAATCGCGTCAGTGGAAACGCGGCCCAGTGCGATTCGTGCTGCCGAGTGATGTCATGATCGGCCCGACTGTCGCGCTGAAATACGTCGGTTGCCGCAATCACTCGAATCAGCCGCCGCAAGTCGTAACCGTGCTTGACGAAATCATCGGCCAGCAATTCAAGTCCGGGCGGGAACGGTCCTTCAAGCGGTACGTCGTCCACCGCTTCAAACAGCGGCGTGCCGAACATCAGCGCCCAAACGCGGCTGACCGCCGTGCGGGCAAACGCGCGATTTTTCGGGTGCGTGACCCAGTGCGCCAGTTGTTCGCGGCGAGTTCCATCTTCCTCGAGCAGGCTTTGATAGAACGGCACTTTCGAGGGCACCACTTCCGGCTCGTCCGCGTCGAGGTACTGAAATTTGTAATCGTGCCGCTCGTCGCGAATTCCGACTAGCGACATCCGCGAGTCGGAAAAGAACGAGGCCATGTGATGAAAATCTGATTGCAGCCACTCGCCCTCGAGGTTGTCGTCGTGACACTGAACGCAATCGAGCCGTACACCCAAAAACGCTCGGCTGACTCGCCGCGTTAGCTTTGCCACATCCGGTTCGTTGTCTTTGTTCTGGTCCAGCGTCACGGTGATGAAATTGACCGCCGGTGTTCCGGTCCACAGACCTTTTTCGGCGATCAACTGCCGGACTAATTCGTCGTACGCTCCGCCGGTTTGCAACTGCTCCGACAGCCAGGTGACAAACCGCCGTCGACGATAAACCAAAAATGGCCCATCCTCCGTCCCGACGAAAACGCGTGCGAATCGTTCGGCCGCATAATCCGCGTAGCGGCGGTCTTCGAGTAATCGCGACACCCACCACTGCACGCGGTTCCCGGGCGGTCGCGCTTCGATCTGTCGGATTTCTTCCAGCGAGGGAACGCAGCCGGTTAAACCGAGCGACAGCCGCCGGCAAATCGTTAAATCAGCTGCTCGCGGCGCGGGCTGTACGCCGGCCGTTGTCCAATCGAGCCGAAATTGCCGATTGATGCCGTCCACAACGGGGCGAAAATTTTCGGGCTTTTTCCGGTCCGGTCCCCGCGGCTCGATCGTACGGTCCCCTTGCAGAATCCCTCCGGCCAGCGCCGTAAGGCCGAACAGGAACAAGCCGATGAACAGAAGGTTCTTTTGCCACATGACGCCGCTCCTCTGGCAATTTTATTCGATGGGATCTCTGTTTCCTTGGCAAATATTTGCACAAAATTAACGAATAGCCGGATATGAAAACAAAGGAACCGCCAAGTATGCCGAGTTCGCCCGACCAAAACGAGCCAAATCAGGCCCCCGGCGCAAAACGGTCGGCATCCGCGCTCCCGCCGCCGATCCGAGACAATCAGCACGGTCGCGCCGGGCCGATTCCGCCGCAAGTCGGTGGGACACAACCGGCCGCGGAAGTCCCTCGGGGCCGATTCGTCATCCTGCGGAGGATGGGCTCGATGGCCGAGTGGCTGTTTGGCGCGGTTTCGATGATCGTCATTCTCGCGGTGCTGGCGACCCTGCCCATCGTTCAATTTTTGAGTCTCGGCTACCTGCTGGAAGTGTGCGGACGGGTCGCCCGCAGCGGCCGTTTGCGAGATGGTTTTATCGGAATCCGCAAAGCGTCGCGGGTCGGTTGCATTGTTCTCTGCACATGGTTGCTGCTGCTTCCGGTGCGACTGGTTTCGTCGCTCTGGCAGGACGCTCGGCTGATCGATCCGGACAGCGCGGCGACTCAGAATCTTCAGATCGCGCTATACGTTTTGACCGCGCTGATCGTTGGCCATATCCTCTGGGCGTGGTTTCGAGGCGGCCTGCTGCGGCATTTTCTCTGGCCCGCGCCGATACGGTTTGTTAAGCGGGTGACCCGAGGCAGCCTGTATGCCGAGGCCCGTGACGCAGTTTGGGATTTCGTCGGCGGTTTGCGTCTGCCGTATTATTTCTGGCTCGGTCTCCGCGGTTTTGTCGGCGCGCTAGCGTGGCTGGTGCTACCCATTTCGTTGCTCGCCGTTGCCATGACGCTGCCCAGTCCGGCCAACGGACTGATCGGTTTGCTGGGCGGGCTGATGCTGGCGACGGTGTTGCTTTACCTGCCGTTCATGCAAACACGGTTTGCGGCCGAAGGTCGGTTTGCCGCAATGTTCGAACGGCGCGAAGCGAGGCGGTTGTTTGGGCGGGCGCCGATTGCGTTTTGGTTCGCTTTGGTCATCACGCTGGTGTTTGCATTGCCGTTGTATCTGTTGAAGATCGAACTGACGCCGCAAGAAGTCGCTTGGCTGCCCTCGCTGGTTTTCGTCGTGTTTATATTTCCGGCGAGGCTGTTGACCGGTTGGGCCGTGGGGCGGGCGATGCAGCGCGAGCAGCCGAGGCACTTTGTGTTCCGTTGGGCCGCCAGGTTGGCAGCGGTACCGGTGGTCGGGATGTACGCGCTGATCGTCTTCTTCACGCAGTATCTGCTGTGGTACGGCCCGTACAGCATGTACGAGCAACACGTCTTTATGGTTCCCGTACCGTTTCTGGGGGGCTGAGAGTATTCCGGACCCGCCGCGGCCGGCGAGAGCCGCCCGTCGCCTCAGGGAACGTCGCCTCAGGGAAGATTGCCTCAGGGAAGATTGCGGCGGCTCTCCGGTTTTTTCGCGACTCCGATTGGCCGCACGTACTTGCGGATGCTCTCCACCAATTTCGGTCCGACACCGTGAACTCGGTGCGAGAGGTCTTCGAGGCTTTCGAACGGCCCATTCGCTTTGCGTTCGGCCACGATGCCGCGCGCGGTCGCTTCGCCCACGTTTGGCAACTGCACCAGCTCGGGCCACGGAGCATTATTGAGGTCGACCTCGAAATGGAACTCAAGCGGTTCGGCGTGATCGATTTCGATCAAGTCATCGCTGCGGATGCCGCGGATAGTCCAGTAGGTGGCGATGGAACCGATGCCCATTGCGATCAGCACCGCGACCAAAGCCTGCTCGCCCCGCCGCAGAAAGGGGAGCTTTGGCGGTGGCTGGTCGTTTTTGGTATCCTCAGCGGTCACTTGGCGTCCTCGAATTCAGCGGGAACCATGTTCCAGATAGCGACTCACCTCGAAGAGATGTTCCGCCGATGAAAACGGTGATCCTCGACAACTACGATTCGTTCACATTCAACCTCGTCCAGTATATCGGTGAATTGGACGAGCGGCCGCTGGTATTTCGTAATGACAAGATTACCGTCGCCCAACTCGACGAGTTGCAGCCGGACCGCATCATTATTTCGCCAGGCCCGGGCGACGCAGCAGACGAGCAGTTCTTTGGCGTCTGTCGCGACGTTGTTTTGGAACTGGCCGCCAGCGTGCCGATACTGGGAGTCTGTCTCGGTCATCAGGGTATTGTTCTCGCCTTCGGCGGAACGGTGATAAGAGCCTCGGCCCCGGTGCATGGAAAGACGAGCTACATATTCCACGATGAATTGGGGATTTTCCGCGGACTCCCGCGGGCATTCGAAGCGATGCGATATCACTCGCTGATCGCCGACCCGACGACGTTGCCCGATTGTCTGGTCGTTACCGCCCGCACTTCGGACGACGTAATCATGGGCGTGCAGCATCGTGAACTGCCGATTCACGGCGTGCAGTTTCATCCGGAGTCGATTGGAACTCCGGAAGGCAAACAGCTGTTGAAGAACTTCTTGACGTTGGAGTTAGCCACAACCTGCTGAGCCGGAAAATCCGCAGCGGGCCGCTCCCGCCGCTGCGAACGGCTGTTGCGAATCGACAAGAGCCGCGGTCTCCGCCGCCGCACGAACGTCGAAGCAAGCCGACGTATGGCAAATGACGACCGATTAAGTATAATGGCAGTCGACGCTTAAGCTGGCCGCGCGGCGTTCGTTCCTCAATGGAAAATCTACCGCAATGCACGGCGAAGTTCGTTACACGTTTCCGATTTATCTCGCCGTTCTGGCGATCGGTTTCGCATGCAATGTGGAAACCGCTGCTGCCGAGGAAGCGAACAAACTCGGCGAAAACGCGGTCGACTTTGCCCGCGACATTCGGCCGGTCCTGGAATCCAATTGTTACAAGTGTCACGGCCCCAAGAAGCAGGATGGCGGCATCCGCTGGGATCGCAAAGCCCGCGCGATGGCGGGTGGTGATTCTGGCGAAGTCGCGATTGCGCCGGGAAAGCCGGCCGGCAGCGAGTTAGTCCGCCGCCTGACGGCTGAAGACGAAGAGAAACGCATGCCTCCGGCCGACGCAGGCAAGCCGCTGGCGGCGGCCGAAATCGCGATGATCACGCGTTGGATCGAACAAGGCGCGGCCTGGCCGGATTCGGCGACCGATACAAAACACTGGGCGTACGTCAAACCGGTGCGGCCCGCCCTCGGCAAGGTCGCCGACAAAAATTGGCCGCGCAACGCAATCGATTACTTCATCCTGGCCCGGCTTGAGGCCGAGGGCCTTGCGCCTTCGGTGCCGGCCGACCCTGCCCGGTTGATCCGCCGGGTTTATCTCGACCTGATCGGCATGCCGCCGTCGGTTGAAGGTGTCGACGCGTTTCTTAAAGATCCGTCGCGACTCAACTACGAAAAAATCGTCGACCGGCTGCTTGCTTCGAAGCGGTTTGGCGAAAAATGGGCGCGTCCGTGGTTGGACTTGGCACGCTATTCGGACTCCAACGGGTTTCAGGCCGATCAAATCCGCGAGATGTGGGCTTATCGCGACTGGGTGATCGATGCGCTGAACGCCGATATGCCGTTTGACCAATTCACGATCGAGCAGGTCGCCGGCGACCTGCTGCCTGGGGCATTGCCGCGGCAAAAAATTGCCACGGGCTTTCACCGTACGCCCACCTGCAATGTCGAAGCGGGGGTCGATCCCGAGGAGAACCGTACGAATCAAGTAATCGACCGCGTCAACACGACCGGAACGGTGTGGCTGGGTACAACGCTCGAATGTGCTCAGTGCCACAATCACAAATATGACCCTTTCACGCAGAAGGACTACTATCAGATTTTCGCGTTCTTCAACAACACGCCGCTGGAAGTCAGCAATGGGGGAAAAGGCGTTCAGTTCAATTTCTCCGGGCCGAAAATGGACATTCCGTTGCCGCCCGAACAGGCCAATCGCAGGGCCACCTGGCAACGGCAGCACGACGCATTGAGCGCGGAACTTGAGCGGGAGATTGCGGCGGTCGCACAGCGGCAACCGGCGTGGGAGCGGGCTGTTTTGGCGGCGGTCAAGACCGCGGAAGTTCATCCGTTGGAGATCCGCGAGTTTAAGTCGTCGGGCGGTTCTTCGTCTAAAATCTTGCCGGACCGCTCCGTGCGTGTGAGTGGAAAATCCCCGGGCAAAGATACCTACACGGTGACGATCGATACGCAACTGACCGACATCACCGGATTCAAAATCGAAGCGTTGACGGATTCGTCGCTGGAACAAAAGGGGCCGGGCCGTGGTGATCGGCCTAATTTTGTTTTGAACGAAGTGATCGTCACCGCGGGGCCGGCCGGCGATGCCGGAACCGAGGCCAAAAAGTTATCAACGCATTCGGCGGCAGCCGGGTTTTCGCAGAAGAATTGGGACGTGAAGGGGGCCTTTGACGGCAACCCGAAAACCGGCTGGGCCATAGCGCCTCAATTCGGCAAACCGCATTTCGCGACGGTGCAGCTGGACGCGGCGGTCGGATTTGACGGGGGGACGACATTCGTTTTCACCATGATTCAGAATTACGGCCGCACGCGGACGATTGGCCGGTTGCGACTTTCGGCTTTGACCGGCGGTTCGACCGGAGAAGATATGCAGCCGGCGATTGTTGCCATCTTGCAGATCCCTGCCGGGAACCGCGACGAACAGGCCCGCCAAAAAGTGCGAGATTATCACCTCGCGCAGCAACCGAGCGTTAGAAAGTTGCGGTCGGAACTGGCAAAGTTAAAGGGGCAGATGGACGCCATACGGCCGCCGTCGACGTTGGTCATGGTCGAAAATGATCGGCCTCGCCTGACGAGTATTTTTAAGCGTGGAAACTTTTTGGACAAAGGACGTAGTGTTCAACCGGCGGTGCCTTCGGTATTGCACCCCCTGCCCGGAAACATGGAGCGGAACCGACTCGGTTTGGCCAAATGGCTCGTTTCGGCCGACAACCCGTTGGTCGCTCGCGTGACGGTGAATCGTTGGTGGGAGGAAATCTTCGGCCGCGGAATCGTGCGGACGTGTGAAGATTTTGGCCGCCAGGGCGACCGGCCTTCGCATCCCAAACTACTGGACTGGCTGGCCGTGGAACTGATGACCGGCGATTGGTCGACAAAGCGGCTGCTCAAATTAATGGTCACATCGGCCGCCTATCAGCAAACTGCGAAGATAACATCAGAACTGTTGGAACGGGATTTCGAAAACGTGCTGGTTGCCCGCGGGCCGCGGATCCGTCTGGCTGCCGAGGTCATTCGAGACAACGCTCTGCAGATTTCGGGATTGTTGTCCACGAAGATGTACGGGCCGCCCATTTATCCGCCGCAGCCGGCGGGGCTTTGGAACCAAACCGGCAGAAACGAACCGAAGTACGTCGTGGCCACCGACGAAAACCGATTCCGTCGAGGTATCTACGTCGTCTGGCGCCGCGCCGCGCCATATCCGAGCTTTATTAATTTTGATGCGCCGGACCGGATGAAGTGCGTCGTTCAGCGTTCGCGTACCAATACGCCGCTGCAAGCGCTCACGCTGATGAACGACGAGGCCTATGTCGAAGCGGCGAAATCACTGGCCGCCCGCATCATCACGGACCGCCCGCAGGCGGTGCCGCGCGAGCGAATCGAATATGCCGGGAAGCTGTGCCTGGCACGGAAGCTGAGCGGAGCAGAGGCGAGTTTTTTGGAATCCATGTTGCGGGCGGAGATGGAGCATTTCAGGAGCAGCCCCGCTGCCGCCCAATCGCTGATTGGGGGCTTTAAGCTGCCGCAGGGACGTGAAACCCCCGGTGACCTTCAGCGGTGGGCGAGTTGGTTTTGCGTGGCAAACGTTTTGTTGAATTTGGATGAGACAATTACAAAATGACATTCATTCTCGCTGATGGGGAGGGCGCGTAGAGACGCGTTTCGACAGGTGCCGGCAGTGGACGAGACTGTCGGCCGCGGTCGGACCCCCGCCTGCTGAGAGAGTAAGACGATGGACAGCACTCAGGCACAAACCTTGAATTTAACGCGTCGGCAGTTGCTTGGTCGGTCGTGTGTCGGCCTCGGCAGCGCGGCGCTGGCTTCGTTGCTGTGCAAGGATTTGAGTGCTGCGCCGAAACTGGCCGACGATCCGCTTGCGCCGCGGGAGCCGCATTTTGCGGCGCCCGCGAAGAACGTGATCTTTCTGCATATGGTCGGCGCCCCGTCGCAACTGGAACTTTTTGACCACAAGCCCTATCTCGTTAAACACGACGGCGAGAAGATGCCGGACGCCTTATGGAAAGACCTGCGGCTGGCTTTTGTCCGTGAGCAGCCGAATCTGCTGGGAACGCGGTTCAAATTTAAAAAGCACGGCGAGAGTGGTTTGGAACTGTCCGAGTTGTTGCCCGGGCTCGGCGAAGTGGCCGACGAAATTTGCCTGATCAAGTCGCTGCATACCGAACAGTTCAATCACGCGCCGGCCCAACTGATGATGCAGACCGGGTTCGGACTGTTCGGCCGGCCGTGCTTCGGTTCTTGGGTCAGTTACGGCTTGGGCACGGAAAATGAGAACCTGCCCAGCTTCGTCGTGATGAATACCGGCACCATCGCCGGTGCGGGCAACAGCTTGTGGGGGAGCGGATTCTTACCGTCGGTGTATCAGGGTGTCGAATTTCGCAGCAAAGGCGATCCGGTTTTTCATCTTTCGAACCCGAAGGGTGTCGACCCGGCGATGCGCGGCCGGATCGTCGGCGCGATTCAAAAACTCAATCAGTTGCAACTCGATGAAATTGGCGACCCGGAAATCAGCACTCGCATTCGGCAATACGAAATGGCCTTCCGCATGCAGACGGCCGTTCCCGAGTTAGTGGACACGCAGGGCGAGTCCAAAGAGACGCACGCCATGTACGGCACGCAACCGGGCAAGGCGAGCTTTGCCAACAACTGTTTGCTGGCGCGGCGGCTGATCGAACGCGGCGTGCGGTTCGTACAACTTTACGACCAGGGCTGGGATACGCACAGCGGTGTTTTCACGAACTTGCCGAAGCTTGCCAAACGCGTCGATCGGCCGATTGCCGCGCTGATCAAAGACCTCAAACAGCGGGGGTTGCTCGACGATACGCTCATTGTCTTCGGCGCGGAGTTCGGCCGTACGCCGATGATCCAAGGCGGTGCCGGCAAGGGCGCGGGCCGCGATCATCACAAGGACGCCTTTTCAATTTGGATGGCCGGTGGGGGCGTGAAGGGCGGTATGGCATACGGTGAGACCGACGATTTGGGGTTTCATGTGGCCAAAGATCCGATGCACGTCAACGATTTTCACGCGACGCTGTTGCATTTGCTTGGCCTGGACCACGAACGGCTGACGTATCGATACCAGGGACGAGATTTCCGGCTCACCGACGTGGCCGGCAAAGTCGTGAAAAAAATCATCGCCTGACACACCGTCGGTGTTTGCGGTCAGGTGCAGCCTGGGAACGAGGAGAAAATAAGTCGTTCGGCCAGGCGGATCGAAGGAGGAACGGTGACGAGATTTGCCACGGTTACTGTCGCATTGACCGCCTGCGGGTTGTTTTCCGCGAGTACGATCGCGGCGGATTGGAATCAGTGGCGAGGTCCGAATCGCGACGGTGTCGCGGCGGACGGGCCGGCGCTGCGGACTTCGCTGCCCGCGGACGGGCTTCGGCCGTTGTGGATCAGCAAGGAAAATATTCCCTCGGCGCGGGATGGCGGCTGGGCCAGTCCGGTTGTTTCCGCTGGCCGCGTTTACATCTTTTCCCACCGCCGCATCAAACTGGGCGAAGGTGAATTGCCCCAGAGGAAGTTCCCCTACCTGCCGCCGGAAAAGCGCGTCGGCATGACACCGGCGGAATACGAAGAATACGAACGCAACCGCCGCGAAGAAGACTACCAGCGGGCGAAGCAGTACAAATTCGATGAAGTGGTCTATTGTTTGGACGTCAATTCCGGTGAAACGATATGGAAAAACGAGTGCGCCAGTGTCTACACGCGGTGGCCGCAGTCGGGCAGTCCCGCCGTAATCAATGGCCGCATTTACGTTTTAGGCGCGGCCCGCAACGCGCGGTGTCTCGATGCAAGGACAGGCGGCGATTTGTGGGTGACGAAACTTCCGGGTGAGTTTAAAGACGAGTATCTGCAATCGTCGATCGCCGTTGTGGATGGCGTGGCGGTCGTCATGTGCGGCTGGTTGTTTGGATTGGATGCGGAATCGGGAAAGATTATTTGGGAGAGCGAATCGAAACCCCAAAAGCAAATGCACACGAGCCCGGTTGTTTGGCGGAGTGACTCGGGCCCGCTCGTCATTGCAAATGTCGACGGTGGAAATACGGTTTGTGTCGAACCGCACACAGGCCGCGAGCGGTGGAGAGTCCGCACGCATGCCGGCCACAGTACGCCGGTCGTCGTTGGCGAGCGGTTGCTTACGTACGGCAGCAGCCGAAAAAATGGTCTGAGGTGTTATGCAATAACCCCCGATGGTGTGGAAGAACTTTGGGTCTATCAAAAAAGCGCCGATTCGGGTTCCAGCCCCGTCGTCGTTGACGGTCACGTTTACGTTCAGGGCGAACGGCGACTGGCCTGCGTGTCGCTCGAAACGGGCAAGGCCGAATGGATGGCGATGCTTGACCTGGCCAAGCCTCGGTACGCATCGCTGGCGGCGGCGGACGGCAAAGTATTCTACGCCTGGGAAGGATTGTTGTGCTTTGCCGCCACTTCGAAATCGTTTCAGCCGTTGCTGAATGCCAAGTTCAACGAAGCGTGTCTGATGGCCGAGGAAAAAGCATTTCGCCGCATCTTGAAGATCGACGAAATCGAGAGCAGTCCGGACGGCCTGGCAAAAGCCGAGCGCGTCTGGCAAAACGCGGTTGGCAAACACGGTCCGCTTCGCTGCGCGTCGCCCGCGATTGCGGATGGAAGGATTTTCCTTAGGATGAAGAATAGCGTCGCCTGTTACGACCTGCGCAAGTCTCCATGAAATTCCTTCATGAACTTCGAACATTCATCACTCAGCGTTGAGCGTCGAATTCTCCGTGCGGCCGTGCTTGTCGTCATGTTGAGTGTGGCGGCGAGCCGTGATTCGGTCAGCGCGCGGACGTGGACGGACAACACGGACGGCCGGAAGTTTGATGCGGAATTTTTCGAGTTCAAAGACGGTCGCGTGCACTTGAAGCTGCCGAGCGGTCGGTTGCGGTCAATTGGCATGACGAAACTCAGCAACGGGGATCAGGCTTTCGTACGCGAGTTACTGAAAAAGAAGCGGGCCGAGCAATCCGACGGCGACAAACCGGCGAAACTCGAAGACCAACAGCGGCCGAATAAGTTTTGGGCCAGCGAGACGATCGAACCGGCAAAATACGAAACGCGGCATTTCACCGTTTATACCGACGTGACCGTTTCCGAGGCGAAGTTCCTTGTGCAAAAACTGGAAACGGCCATCGCCAACATGGTTGCCTATTGGGGACGGGCGCCAAAAGGCAAGATCAAATGTTTTGTAGTTCGCGACTTAAGGAACTGGCCGCTCGATGCGCTTGATCCGGGCGGCGTCCGCAAGATTTCTTCCAAAGAGGGTGTGACGCTGACGAGTACCCGGGGCCGAAATGTCGAGATTGGCGATCAAAAGGTTTTTAGGGTTTCCAAAGCCGAGGCGGTTGTCTACGCCTATGCCGACATCGGTATCGCACAGCACGAGTCTGTTCACGCCTATTGCGGACAGACTTTTGGTCAAACGGGTCCGACATGGTATTCCGAGGGCATGGCCGAGATGGGCCAGTACTGGGTCAAGGGCAGTCGTGCGGTGAATACGCCCGGGTTGGTCATCGATCTTTTTCGCGGCAACAAGCCGTTTTCGCGATATCGGCATAAAAATGCCATCGAGATCGTCAACGAGGAACAGATTACGGGCGACAGCTGGGAAAATTACACGCAGCGCTGGGCGCTCTGTCACATGCTCAATCACAATCTCAACTACTCGAAGCGGTTCCGTGCCATGGGCCAGGCGATCGTCGCTGGGCAAAAGATCAACTATCGTGACCTGTTCGGCGCGCGGGTGGATCAAATCGAATTCGAATTCAAGTTTTTTGTTGACCGCATCGGCATCGGCTATCGCGTCGATTTGTGCAGTTGGGATTGGTCGAAGAAGTCGTCGCCGATCAAAGGCGAAACAACCAGGACGATGAAGGTCTTCGCCAACCGCGGTTGGCAGCCCACGGGCGTGACGCTCGAGCGCGGAAAGCGGTACGAGTATTTTACCGACGGCCAATGGGAGACGGGCGGCGGAGCCGCGGTTTCCGCCGACGGCGACGACAACGGCGATGGCACGCTGATCGCCGTGGTCATGAACGACTATGAGTTGGGCGAAGCATTTGCCTTAGCGTCCAGCTTCACACTGATGGCGCCGGTGAGTGGCGATCTGTACGTCCGCTGTCAAGACGAATGGAACCGGCTCGAAGACAACAGCGGCAGTATTCAATTGAAATTCAAAGCGCTTGCGGATGTTGCAGCGGGAGAATAGATGTCATGACGCGATTTGCATTAACGATGATTGTGGTGTTTCTGCTTAACGGAGGTGCAATGGTTGCGAAAGATGAAATGCAGGATTCCGCCGTCGAGAACGCCATCGAAGCGGTAGGTGAGCAAATCAAGCGGCAACCCGACGACCCCGGGCTGCTGGCGCGACGCGGCGATCTTTATGCCTCGATCCGTCGTTACAGCGAAGCGGCCGCGGACTTCGGACGTGCGCTTAAACTGCAACCGGGCAGCGCCTCGCTGCTGTTTCGCCGCGGCAGCGCGCGGTTTAAATCCGGAGACATCAGCGGCTCGATCAAGGACTGGGACCGCCAGATTGAGTTGGAGCCGCGGGCGGAAAAAAGCCACTGGCAGCGCGGAATCTCGTACTACTATGCCGGCGAATTCAAAAAAGGCCAGCGCCAGTTTGAACTGTATCAGACCTTCGACGACAACGATGTGGAGAACGTGGTCTGGCGATTCTTGTGCCAAGCACGGGTCGATGGAGTGAAGGCTGCCCGCGCAGCGATGCTTGCCGTGCGGCTCGATCGCCGAGTGCCGATGATGAAGATCTACGATCTATATCGAGGCAAAGCCACGGTGGATGATGTTTTCGCGGCAGCCAGGTCGGGCGAACCCAGCGACCGCATTCTGCACCACCGGATGTTCTACGCCCATCAGTA
>JAYZEI010000188.1:0-16373 GCA_036337375.1 Planctomycetota bacterium
GCTGGCGTCGCTCGATTGGCTATTTACGTCGCGGGCGATGGTGGTGGCGCAGACCGTTCTCGCTCTGCCGTTTGTGGTTGGCATCACAGGAAATGCGGTGGCCGCGGTTCCGGCGGACTTCGTGCTGCAGGTTCGTGCAACCGGAGCGAGCCATCGGCAGACACGCTGGACGTTGTTGCGCGAAGCGCGGGATGGGGGGGCGCTTGCTGTGGCCGCAGCATTTGGCCGCAGCATTTCCGAAGTTGGCGCCGTGCTGATCGTCGGCGGAAATATTCAGGGGCACACGCGGGTGCTGACGACGGCGATTGTATTGGAGACGGGTAAGGGCCAATTTCAATTCGCACTGGCTTTGAGCGCGGTCCTGCTCGGATTGGCCGTGTTGATCAACTTGTTTATCCTGCGAATGCAGCACGGCAGGCGGTTGGCATGAACGGAGAAGTTTGCTGCCGTTTGAACGGCGTCCGAAAACGGCACGATGCGTCGTTCGTGCTGGAGGTCGAAGACCTGCAAATCGCGACGGGCGAGATGCTTTGTTTGCTTGGACCCACCGGTGCGGGCAAGAGCACGCTGCTGCGGTTGCTGTCCGCACTCGAGCAGTCGTCGGCGGGTGAAGTGAAAATATTTGACCACCGGCTGGATCGGGGTCCGCTACCACTTTCGCGGCAGCGCAAAATCGCCATGGTATTCCAGCGGCCACAGTTGCTATCGGGCACCGTGCGGGCGAACATCGAATACGGACTTCGCGTCCGCGGGGAAAGAGCCAATCTTGCGGACCGCGTCGATGCGGTGCTGCGGCGACTGAATCTGCAACCTCTCGCCGGCCAGGCGGCGACGAAATTGTCGGGTGGGCAAGCCCAATTGGTCGCTTTGGCCAGAGCGCTGGTTGTCGAGCCGGAGCTGCTGCTGCTCGACGAGCCAACATCGCAACTGGACCCCGCGCACGTTGCACTGGTCGAGCAAGCGGTGGTGGACGAAAGGAAGTCGCCTGAGCGGACGATCGTGTGGGCCACACACAATTTGTTCCAGGCGCGGCGAATTTCCGAACGAGTCGCGTTTTTGTTAAACGGCGAATTGATCGAAGTGAGCTCCAGCGATAAATTTTTTGAGTCGCCGAGCGATCCCCGCACGGCTGAGTTTGTAGAAGGAAAAATGATTTACTGAGATATCGATGAACCGTAGCTACCTATTTTCTGTCGTCGTGGTGTCGTTGTTATTCGCGGGTGGTTGCCTGTCGGACCGCGTCGAGCAGAGGACGATCACACTGGCGACTACCACCAGCACGCGCGACAGCGGGTTGCTGGACGAACTTGTGCCATTGTTTGAGCAGCAGTTCAAAGTCGAAGTCAAAGTCGTTGCTGTCGGAACCGGTCAAGCGCTGGCCCTGGCGCGGCGTGGCGATGCCGATGTTTTACTGGCACACGCTCCCGATGCCGAGAAACAATTTGTGTCGGCAGGCCACGGTATCTCTCGGCAGCTGGTGATGCACAATGATTTTGTTATTGTCGGCCCGATTCCGGATCGTGCAAAATTGGCGCAGGCAACTTCCGCCGCCGATGCCTTGCAAAGGATCGTGGCCAACCGCGCTGTTTTCGTTTCGCGAGGCGACGACTCGGGAACGCACTTGAAAGAGACAAAACTCTGGGAAACGACCGGCATTGAACCAGTCGGTGACTGGTATCTGCGTGGCGGGGTGGGGATGAGCCAAACGCTGCGGCTGGCGAGCGAAAAATCGGCATATACGCTGGCGGACCGCGGAACTTTTTTGGCGCAGCGTGCAAAGTTGAGCTTAAAGGTCGTGCGGCAAGGCGACTCGCTGCTGTTGAACCGGTATTCAGTCATTGTGGTTAATCCCGCAAAACACCCCCACACAAACCACCGACTTGCTGAACAATTCGCCAGGTTCCTGCTTTCCGATCGCATACAAAAGAAGATCGCGCATTTCGGCGTCGAGGAATACGGCGAGCCACTTTTTTTCAGGGCCGCCGTGGCCGAAGTCCCGTAAATTACACCTGCCGCAGCGCCGGCACAATCTCCGTTCGGGCAGCGTGAACTGCGGGCGCGATGCCGGCCAGCATGCCGGCAATCGCAGAAACGATTACGCCGATCAGCGCGATACGGATCGAGGGTGTGACGGCAATTGAAACCGCTTCAGCCGCAATCGAGATGTTGGCCACTGCCAGCGCCCCGGTCGAGATAACGACGCCGAGCAGGCCGCCAACGAGGCTGAGCGTCACGCTTTCGGTCATGACGATGGCGAACACCCGCGGCCCGGAAAACCCGATCGTTTGCAGCACGGCGTGTTCCTTAATGCGGTCCTGCACCGACATGACCGTCGTCGTGGCGACCAAAGCCAGCACCAAACCGACGCACGCAAAACCGAGGTAATGAGCCATGCCGATCAGTTGCGTCAGATCACCGAGGCTCTTGGCTTGAAAAACGCCTTTCGGCCGCGTGTCGGTTTCGACCGCTTCACTGCGGAACGTCTCATCGATCTCTTTGCATTTCGCAACCGCGTCCACGCTTTCGTCGAGAAGCACCTCAAACTGAGTCACGGTTCCGTCGAGGTTTCGTTCGTGACCGCGTTGGAGAAAATCGAGATGGGAGTAGATATAGTTTTCCTCGGCCGGATCGTCGCTTTCATAAATTCCGGCAACATTAACGCTGAGCCCGCCGATGCTGAATTTGTCGCCGACATTAACATCACGTCGGCTGGCGACCGCGCGGCCGATCACGGCGGCATCTTGATGCCGTTCGAATTCCGACCAGGTACCTGAAAGCAATTTAAAACCCCGTGCCTGGCGGAGCAACTTCGGCGGCATGCCGTAGAACACGACAACATCCAGGCTCGCGCGGCAGTTGTTCGTAAACACCTGGATCGGCACAACTTCGCGAATGCCGTCCATGCGCCTGATCGTTTGATCGTAATCTTCAGGCAAGTGGCTTGTGGCGGGACAGAACTTATTGGCCTGAAATATAATCAGCGCGCGTTTCGCTTGCTGGCGCCGATGAATGTTGTCCATGCCGTTCTGGACGGCCCCCACAAAGCAGAAAACAAAAATCGCCACTGCGGACCCGCTGGCCGTCAATAGCGTGCGGGCCCGATGTCGGCAAAGCGTTTTAAGCACGTAGGGTAAAAATTTAAACATGTGAGTCAGTCGTCATATTATCGCGACCCAATCCGAACCGGGGTGCGTGAATCCTATGTTGTGGCCGCGGTCCCCGCCGGGTCGCGGTCAGGCGGGGAGGTCATATCGGTTTCAATCAATTGGCCGCGTTGCAGTGTGAATTTCCGTCCGGCGATCCGGGCGGCATCCGCATCATGTGTAACCATCAACATGGTCATGCCGAGTTCTGCATTCAGCCTGACGAGCAGCCGCAGGATCTGGTTCGATGTTTCTGAATCCAAGTCGCCGGTCGGTTCGTCGGCGACCACAATTTTTGGATGCGCGACGATCGCGCGGGCGATACCGGCGCGCTGTTCCTGACCGCCCGACATCTGACGCGGATAGTGGTCGGCGCGGTCAAGCAAATCGACGGCTTCCAGCGCGATCAGTACCCGCTTGCGTCGCTCGGTGCGGGGCATGGGCAGCAGCAATAGCGGCAATTCGATGTTTTCGTAGGCGGTCAGCACCGGTATTAAATTATGCGTCTGAAAGATGTAGCCAATGTTGGCGGCGCGCCAGTTGGCCAACTGGGTTCGCGACAATTCGCCGATATCCACACCATCGATGACAATGCTGCCGCCGTCCGGCCGATCGATGCTGGCGAGCAAATTTAACAATGTTGATTTGCCGGTTCCGCTGGCGCCCATCAGCGAGATAAATTCACCCTGATGGATGTCCAGCGAAACGTCACCAAGCGGCGTGATGGTTTCCTCGCCTTTGTAGTAGTGTTTGGTGACATTTCTAACTTCGACCAACGCCATGGCGAAATCCTCTATTTGGGGCTCTCGGTTATTGCGATACGGTCACCATCGTTCAACGATTCATATCCGCTGGCGATGATGCGTGTCGATACATTCACGTCGCCGGTCAGTTCAACCATGTCGCCGGCCCCGGCGCTGCGGATTTTCACCGAGATCCTTCGTGCGGCACCCGCCGACTGGTCCGCCACCCAGATGAACGTCGTGCCGTCCTGTTCGTGGACCAGGCGTTTCGGCGCGTAAAAACGCGTTTCCGACATCGCTTTGCCCGCGAATTCTTTCGGTGCCAGAAACGTCACATCGACAAGCATTTCTGGTTTGAAGACGGGCGGCGATTCGTTGATGGCGACTTTTACCTCGAGCGTATTTTTTTGAATGTCGGCGATTGAGCTGATAAACAGAACTTTACCCTTTAAGGGTTCTTCCACGGCGGGATTTTCGATGAGTACCTCTTGATTCAGCCGCACCCGCGGCAGGTCTTCGAATCGCACGTCCACGCGGATTTGCAGCATGTCCGGGCGATAAAGCGTGACCACAGTGCCGCCATCGTGGCCCAGCATCGACGTCATGACGCCGCCGCCAACTCCCGCGCCGGGGTGACCGATGAGGCGGTAAACACGCGCATCGAGCGGCGCGCGAATCGTCATGCGGTCCAGTCGCAATTTTGTCTCGGCCACCGAGACCTTGGCTTGATCCAACCTCGCTTTGGCGGCCTTGACCTTGGCCCCGGATTCGTCACGCGATTCGATTTCGTCGGCCAGTAGTTTCAATCTCGTTCGCAGTGCAACGGTTTGTTTGTCGAGCGCGGTTTGCTCCCTTTTAAGCGACGCTTCTCGCTTCTGCAATTCTTCGACCAGCGCGTGGGCGGACCGAAATGTACTTTGGGCTTCGTCCAGTGCGCGGCCGGGAACGACCGCTTTGGCCGCTAACTTGCCGTCGTAATCTTTTTTTGCGAACTCAAACTTCGACTCGGCGATGCGACTTTCAAATTCTAAGTCGGCCAGTTTGGTCTTGAGCTTTGCCAACTCCGCCTCGGAGGCGCCCAGCGCGGCTTCCAGATGAACCGGCTGCTCGAAACGGGTCATTGCTGCTTGATGCGCGGCGTTGGCCTGATCCAGTTCCGCTTCGCGCAAACGCATGTCCGCGTTCGCGCGATGGTGGGCAAGTTGGGCGTCGTCTTTGACCAGTTCCGCGATGGCCTGGCCCGCTTTGACCGGCTGATCCTCGACGACCAACAGCTGATCGACGACGCCCGCTGCGAGCGCGGCGACCCGAATCGGCGTCGGCCGCGGCTCTATCCAACCGGCCGCTTTGAACAGGGGTTCGCCCTCGCTTCGTGCCTGCGTGGACAAAATCGGGATCACCGTCACCGGGGACGGCGGAAAGACAATTTGCCACGATGTCCAGGCTACCAACAGAAGAAAACCAACGAGCAGCGCTGCGGGCAGCACGTACCTCGACATGACATGCGACCGCCCGCGGCGGGCCGGATGCAGTTCTTCGCGATCGATGGCGAGTTCTCTTAAATCAACTTCTGACATGGGATTACTTTCGCACAAAAATGCCAGTGGCCAGCACGGCTAGGTTGCCTTTGTCGTCGACTTCAGCTTTGCCCTGCACAATGACCGTTTGCAGCGGCTCGACGTTCAACAGCTTCTGCGCGCCGGTCTTTACGAGTTTCCCGTCGGCATCAACGATCTTGACCAGCGCCCTGCCGGCGGGAAGTTCGTCCGTTCGGCAGCAGTAGTCCCACGGTGTCGGGCAACTGTCGCCGGCGATATCGCTGCACGAATCGATGGCGGGGTCGACGATGGTGAATGCCGCCCGGTTCTTGACCCACGGATCGATGTCGCCGCCAATCCGGCCGACGATTACGATGTCGTCTCCATCTTTAGCCGTCTTTTTCGCGTCGACAACGTCCTGTCCGCCCTTGGGTTCCGATGGTAGCAGGTATTTTTCTCCGGTCGGTTGATCGACCGACGATTTCGTGCAGCCCACAGTCAGAGCCATTGCCACGAACAATATCGAAGAAATGAGATTGAGTCGTTTCATTTTATTTTCTCCTCTGTATTTAGTTTGAAATTGTGACTCGGCATAAGCGGTTGTCGTCTATTTTCGTTTTCGCTTCGTGTTCCCTCTTTCTTCAAACGGCCCGCAGGCCATCGACAATCGGCATCCGCATTGCGCGAATGGCTGGTGGGATGGCGCCCAGCAGTCCCAGCATTAACCCCACACCACAGCCGACCAGTACAGCGATGCCGTCCACCCGCAGGGCAAATGCGCCCATCGTAAATCGCACAGCGACACCATTAATCATCGTGAGCGCCAATAGTGTTGCCAAAAGACTCGCTGCGGAGGCGAGTACGATCCCCTCTTGGATCAAGCTCACCACAATCGCGCGGCGGACAAAGCCGATGGTCCGCAACGTGGCAAGCTCCTGAATTCGTCCCAGTACCGAACCATACATCGTATTCAACCCGGCGAAGACGCCGGCTCCGGCCACCAGCAGTACCACCAACCACGCTAGCAGGCGGACCGGGCCGTAGTCTTCTTGCAGCGAGTCGTAGTAGTCTACTTCGGGCAGGGCTTGTAATTCTAAATCGGTAATCCGGCCTTTACAGAACAAATCCAAATCGGCAAAGTCGCCGTCCGCCGCCATGGCAACCGCGACGAGGCTCAGGTCCTGGCGTTTCATCGCTTGTTGTAATCCGTCCAGCCGACACCAGACTTCCGATTCAAACGCCGCGCCGGCCGCGGAAAATGTGCCGCTGATCCGCCACGTGCGTCCCTCCAGTTCCAGCGATTTTCCGATGGCGAGTTCATCAGGCTGCACGCCGAGTTTGGCCGAGGCCAAGCGGCCGACGATGACTTCGCCGGGCACCGGCCAGGTGCCCTCTTCGATTTCAACCTGTTGTCGCACAAGCAATACGGAGGGCGTTACGCCGCGAACCAGTCCAAACGCCGGACTCGGGCTCTCACCCACGGTAATTTCCGTGCCCAGATACAGTTCGGGCGAAACGTACTTCCTGCCGTGCCGCTGTTGAATGCCGCTGACGCTGGCCGGAACGATATCGCTAGTCCGCATGGCGACCGACGAGTATTCCAAGTTTTGGCCCATACCCATCGAGAAAACAATCGCCACGTTGGGATTGCCGCTTACCGACAGCGACCTTTCCAGCCCGCGGATGAACCCGACCACGACGAACACCAGGACGACAACGGTTGTTAGTCCGACAAACGTCAGCGTCGTCCGTAGCGGTCGACGGAACAGATTGCGAATCGCATACTCCCAGGGGAGAAATTTCATTTTGAGCCGAGATTCTAGTGTTGAAAGTCAAACATCGGGGGCACCGCGAACGCTCGCCGTGGTGCACGGTAGACATAGAGAATCGGGAGGCCCGAGCTGTCAACTTTGGGGAACCCGTACCCTCTACTCCGGACTTTCTAGCAGATGAAAGACGCGAGCAGTGTCCGTAGGGCACGACCCGAACTCGCCGGCTGAATGAGTGGCGGAGGATGATATTCGCCGTCCGGGTCGGAGGTAGTTAGAGGCGAATGTGCGGCACGGGGATTTGAATGCGACGCCATCCTTTGCCCGTGGGGATGACCGTTGTCGGCGGAAACTGTTGCCATCGCCCCGCCGCAAATGCAGTCGCATTTCACGGGTGTCCGGTCGGACGGAGATGGGGCCGAGTCAGACGACGGAGTCCGCTCGGCAGAGCCGCCGCAACAGGAGGGGCAAAAAACACTCGTGGCTTGTACCCGTCGTCCGTCATTGCGTTCCACCGGAACGGCCCAACCAATTTTTCACAAGAACGGGCAGGTGACTAACGTGAATATCAATGCTGTATTAACAACGCGGCTCATATATGTATTCTACCCCGCGTTGCCGAATGGGGCCACCGAAATTTGCCCCGTCATTTCGTCCTGGAATTGAACCTTTGAGGCTTCTGCCCCGCCGCAATAATAACTGTAATCGGCTTCGACAGACGCGCCCTGTCGAATTATTTCAGGCTTCCGCTCAGCAGTTGGCCCTCGATCAGCGCTGCCGATGTTCGCAGTTCACGCACGGCGTCCAGATGCGCCAGACTTACGCGGATGTACGACCGTTGTGAATTGATCAGCGTTAGGTAATCCATTTGCCCCTGTTCATATCCCCCGCGGACCAGTTCAAGCGACTTGCGAGCCCGCGGAAGAATCCGCCTTGCGTAACGATCCGCTTGCTGTCGGGCATTCGCATAGCGGCGGTAGATGACCGCCAGACGGTCCTGTAGGTCGAGTTCGATTCGTCGGACGTTGCTTTCGGCGACGATTAATTCGGAGCTTGCCCGCTGGACATTGCCGCCGTTGGTATCGAAGACTGGAATCGGAATGCCGATTTGTACGTTGGCGACCTCGTCGGTGGTGACGTTGTGATGCCGCACGCTGACGGAAACATCAACATCGGGAATCCATTCGCGGCATTGTCGAGTTACCATGACCCGCGCACGCTCGACTTTCATCATCGCCACGTCCAACTCGGGGCTGCGCTGCATGACTGCGTGGTAGCATTCCTGCCAATCCAGTTCAGGAACGTCGCCGTCCAGATCGCCAGCCAGCAATGTCGGTTGTAAATCGGTCAGGCCAACGACCGCCATCAGCCTTTGCCAAGCTTCGAGATGACCGTTGTCCGCGTTGTCGAACAACATATGCGCAGACTCGGCCTCAATTTCGGCTTGCAGCAAGTCGTTTTCACTCGCCTGTCGTCCCTTCAGCAGCAGCTTGGTGCTGCTAACGAGTTGATTGGCTATGTCCGACAGGTCTCGCGTGAGCTGTTGCCGCTGCTGAGCGACCAACGTTTCGTAAAATCGAATTCGCACGTCGCTCAGGACACGCCATTGCTGTACGTCCAGCGCGAATTCCGCTTCCCGCACCGCCGCAGTGGCGGCCGCTTGGTCCAATCGCAATTTTCCGCCGGTGATCACTTTTTGGCGGACGAACGCGCCTTGCTGGCCCGCCGAATCGCGAATGCCAATTTCGGCCGCGTGGTAACCGACAATCGGATTGGGCCATCGTCCCGCCTGCCGCCATTGGCCGCTGGCCGCATCGACCCGCGCGGCGGCGGCCACCAGCGCCGGGTGGTGCTGCTGTGCCATGGATTCCAAATCGGCGAGCGATAGCGTCTGCTCGCCGCTCGGTGCGTCTTGCGTCCGCGCGTACGCGGGCAGTAGCAGCAAGTACATCATTGCTAGCCAGGCAGACCGGAGGCGGTGTTTTGTGAGGTACGTGGGCATTATGTCCGTCGGCACTCTTGCGGCGGCGGCGCGGAAACTGACAATCGGGCGTAATCTGTATCGGTTGTTTCGTCTTTGCGGATTACGTTGAAGGGGACATAAAAAGGCAAAACCAATGAAATCCACAACGGAATACCTCAGTTTCACCATTCCTGCCCGCATGGACTTTTTGAACATTACGCCTCAGATCGAAGAGATCGTCGGCCGCAGCGGCGTGCAGGAAGGCCTCTGCCTGGTCAATGCGATGCATATCACGGCCAGCGTCTTCATTAACGACGACGAACCGGGGCTGCACCGAGACTACAAAAAGTGGCTCGAAGAACTCGCGCCGTTCGATGCTTCCCCGCAGCGGTATCACCACAACCGTACCGGTGAGGACAACGCCGACGCCCATCACAAGCGGCAAATAATGGGCCGCGAAGTCGTGACGGCGATCACCGCCGGTAAGCTCGACTTTGGGCCCTGGGAACAGATTTTCTATGGGGAATTTGACGGCAGGCGGTCGAAGCGTGTTTTGGTGAAGGTAATCGGCGAGTAATCCGCTGAAGCCGTGTTGCAGTACCGCAACGCTGCAAATTTGCGGTCGTGGCCTATGCTTGTGTAAATGGGTCCGCTTCCCCGCGGGCCGGTACGACCGTTGACGACGGGCCGCCCGCGAGGCAGTTGATGAAGTTTCTAAGGCAATACCAAGAACGACTTCAACTCGAACACGGCTGGCAGGTCGAGTTGGGGTGCTCGAACTGCGGTCACTCAGCCCTGCCAAATTTCAGAGGTTGGTCGCCGAACCGCGCACTGTGTTTTTCCGAGCGGCCCACTGTCTTTGCCAACATTTCGTGTTCAAACTGTGGGAACGACCTCCGCAAGGAGGCCGGTAAGCGATTGGTTTCGATGTTTTCCGCTGTGGCCCCGCCGCCGGCGAACCGTCGATTGGTCGGCTGGTTCACTGGCCTGCTCGTTGGAATTCCACTGCTATTGCTGGGAATTCTCTTTACGGGTGTCCAAGCGGATTGGTGGGGTTATCAGGCGTTCGTATTGTTCGCCGCGCTGTCCGTGTTCGTCGGGCCGGTCGTCATGGGGTTTAACTACCGGGTCGCGTCGATCCGTCGCGAGTGTGTGTGCAGCCGACCGAATTACATTTTTATGGGTCAGTTGGGACGGTCGAATTGCTACCGTTGTGCGTCGTGTGGCAATTTGCTGCGGCTGCGGGATTGACGGTCTGCGGGCCCGGTCTGCCGTAGCGTTAGTCGGAAAGCCCTAATCGCGTCCGCCAGTTTCCGCGGTTTTTCTTGGCCCCGATCGACTCGTCGTTAGAAGGCGGGCCAACATCCACGCCTGCCGCAGCGAGTTGCTCTTCCACCGCGGCACGTTCTCGGGCCAATTTGGCGCGATCCAGTGAAATTTCGATTTCCGCCCTGCGCTGTTTTTCGCGCATCTCTTCGTAAAGCACCGACAGTTTTTCCCGCTCCTGCTGGATGACTTCATCGGCGTCTAAGACTACGGTTGTCTGTTCTGCCAAGTCGGGCGCGGAACTTTGTTCAAGCTGTCGCCGCAGTGATTCAATTTCCCGATTCTTGGCCGCGACGGCTTCGTCGGTCTGCTCGATGGTGGATTTGATGGTGACGCGATCTTGTTCGCTGTGCTGGGCGGAACCGTCGGCGTTCAGGGCGGCAATTAACCGTTGTTTCTGCGACTCCCAATCAAACCCGGCACCGGCTTCCGGCTGACACGTGCTCGGCTGGTTTGCCGCGGCCGATCCGCTTGCGGCGAGTTGTTCCCGGGCCTCGGTGAGCTCAGCTTTCAGTTGTCGGATTTCGTCGTTCGCCAATTCGTTCCGACGAGCTAGATCATCCGTTTGCTGTTGAAGTTCGGAGGTTTCGCTCCCATTGTGCTCGGACACCGCCGTTTCGAGTAATTCGATCGCCTGCTCAAGATCCCGGTTTCGACTGAGTAGCATGTCACGTTCGCTGGCGACGGATTTCAGCGGTTGTCGGTCGCCCGCCGCGTAGAATTCGGCGGTTGAAGTGTGCTCGGCGGCTATTTCCGCAAGTTGCCGGACAAGATCGCGCTCGATGTGCTCGATGCGTTGGCGTTCTGCGGCGAGGAATTCCTCGGCAGTGGCGCAATAGTGTTTAAGCTGCTGTGCCAGGTTTGCGTCGTTCTGTGCCGAATTCTTCATGTCGTTTGTCGAAACCGTTCAATGAGGAACCCGGAGGGAAGCCGGGCGGTGTGGTCGATATTTACTCGATTGCGGCACCTCTTCCGCCTCCCGAACCATGGAGGTTCCGCCTCCCGAAACATGGAGGCCGGGTGAAAACAGACCGAGCAGGCGGCTAAGTTAGCTAAGTTTATTTACGCCGCAGGAATGCGAAGGTCAAAACGATCTTTATCCTGCCAACTGAAGAAATCCGTTTATGACGGATGGCGCGGTTCTGAGGGGACGATCGCCGGTAAGCAGAACGAATCCGGCAACGGAACCAGTTTTGATTCTGGGAAGGGTGCCGCGCGTCTACATTCCTTATTGCTCGCCGCCGGTGTCGAGCACGGCGAGAAACGCCTTTTGTGGGATGTCGACGCTACCGATCGACTTCATTCGTTTCTTGCCTTCTTTTTGTTTTGCCCACAGTTTCTTTTTGCGCGAGATATCGCCACCGTAGCATTTGGCCGTGACGTTTTTGCGCATGGCGGAAATCGTTTCGCGGGCGATCACGCGGGTGCCGATCGCCGCTTGTAGCGCGATCTCGAACATATGGCGACTAATTTCCTTGCGTAATTTTTTGACGACCGCACGGCCGCGGTGTTCGGCATCGCGACTGTCGCAGATGACGCTGAGAGCATCGACTCGGTTGCCGCCCACCAGGATATCCAGTCGCACCAGCTCGGCCGGATAGTAGCCGAGCAACTCGTAGTCCATCGTGCCGTAACCCTTGGTGGCGCTCTTTAACTTGTCGTGCATGTCGTAGATAACTTCGGCCAGGGCCAGGTCATAAACCAGCATTGCCCGCGTGGGTGAGAGGTATTCGGTCCGTTCATATTTGCCGCGGCGATCTTCGCACAGCTTCATCACCGGGCCGATGTAATCGACGGGCAGAACAAAACTCACGCGGACGATCGGATGGCGGAATTCTTCGATGTCGCCCGCCTCCGGGACTTGTTGCGGTGTGTGAATAACGAGGGCTTGGCCCTCCTTGGTGTCGATCTCATAGGTGACGTTGGGTGCGGTTTGGACCAGGTCGAGGTCCGATTCCTGTTCGAGCCGCTGCTGGACGATCTCCATGTGCAACAACCCGAGGAACCCGCAACGGAAGCCGAACCCCAAGGCGTCGCTGGTCTCCGGCTCGAATTCGAAACTCGGATCGTTGATTGCCAGTTTTTGCAGGGCCTCGCGCAGTTCTTCGAAATTTTCGCCATCGGACGGATAAAGCCCGCAATAGACCATCCGTTTTGGTTCTTGGTAGCCGGCCAGTGCTGCAGACGGGTCGGCGGGGGTACTGACCGTGTCGCCGATATGGACGTGGCCCAATTCCTTGATGTTGCAGATCAAGTACCCGACCTGTCCGGCGCATAACTGCTGGCAGGGTTGCCGCTGCGGCACGAACTGGCCCAATTCGATCACTTCGTGGATGGTGTCGGCTTTGAGAAATATAATCTTCTCACCGCGCCGCACGGTCCCGTTCATCAGGCGAATGTATGTGATGGCTCCGCGGTATTCATCGTAATGCGAATCGAACACCATCGCCTGCAGTTTGGCATTCGGATCGCCCTCCGGCGGAGGCACCTGCTCGATAATGGCCGCCAGCACTCCGTCGATGCCCGTTCCGGCCTTGGCGCTGCAGCGGAGCACTTCGGTCGCGTCGAAGGCGAGGCTCTGCTCGATTTCTTCGGCCACTTCATCGGGCCGCGCGTGCGTCATGTCGATCTTGTTCATGACGGGCAAGATTCCCAAATCGTGTTCCATTGCCGCATAAAAATTTGCGACCGTCTGCGCTTCAACGCCTTGAAACGCGTCGACCAGCAGCAATGCGCCTTCGCAGCAGGCCAGCGAGCGGGACACCTCGTAATGAAAATCGACGTGCCCGGGTGTATCGATCAGGTTTAGTTCGTATACCTCACCGTCCACGCGATACTGCATCGTGACCGCGCGGGCCTTGATGGTGATGCCGCGCTCGCGTTCCAGTTCCATGTCGTCCAGCAACTGTTCGTTCATGTCGCGCGCCTGCACTGTGCCGGTGTGTTCGATCAGCCGGTCGGCCAGCGTACTTTTGCCGTGGTCGATGTGCGCGATGATCGAGAAATTGCGGATGTGTTTAATGTGCATGGTGCATGTGCATGGCGGATTGGGGCATCGAGCGGATATTTTCTAGCTTAATGCTCCGCGTTCCATGCTTCGTAACCGGGCGACTCCCGCCGCTCCAATGTATCCGGCGTCGCCGCCTAACGACGCAAAATCGATTTCAATTCGTTCGGCGATCACGGGAAAGGCCCGCCGGGCAACTTCTTCTTTGATCCGATCGAGAAACTGTCGGCCCACCGGATTGTCGCGGCCGCCAAAGTCCATCGCGCCGCCCAGCACCACGGCCGCGGGATCGATCGTGTGCAGCAGCGTGGTAATGCCGATCCCCAGGTAACGGCCCGTCTCCAAAACAACTTCCAGTGCCAGCGCGTCGCCCTGTTCGGCCGCCGCGTGAATCTGTTTGGCCGTCAGCGGAATGTTCGACGAGCGAACTTCGCGCAACGCGCTTTCGCGGCCGGCGTCGAGCGCCTCCTGTGCCCGCCGCGTCACGCCGGTCGCGCTGGCGTACGCCTCGAGGTGCCCCCGGTGTCCGCAGCTGCACATCCGGGCGTCGTCGCGCGAATCGACGATGATGTGTCCACACTCGGACCCGTGGCTGTTGACGCCGTCGATCGTTTGATCTCCGACAATGATTCCGCCGCCGACGCCCGTGCCGAGCGTCAACAGGATCATGCTGGGGTACTGCGAACCGCTGCCGACCCAAAACTCGCCGTAGGCCGCGGCATTGGCGTCGTTGGCGTAGGCCACCGGGCGTCCCGCGTGCTGGGACACACGGTCGCGGATCGGAAAGTCGTGCCAGCCCGGCAAATTAACCGGATTGAGCAGTATCCCGCGGGGAATGTCCATCGTGCCGGGGGTCGCAAGTCCGACATAGGCGATATCGCTGGCGGCGACGCCCGCATCGCGGCCCGCCTGCAGAGCCGCTTCGGCCATCCGCCGCGCGCCTTCTTCGGGGCCTTGTTCTATTTCACTCTTAACCGTTACGTACGACAGCGGTCGGCCCAGGTCGTCCACCAACCCGGCTTTGATGTTGGTACCGCCCAAATCAATTCCGGCGAAAAACGGCGGCTGGGCGTCGTCGATTGAAATAAATTCGCGGTTGGGCATCGCCGGATCGGATTCCGCATGTTGGTGTGTTTTGTAGACAGAAAACCCAATATTATAGCAACCGCGTCGCGCCCGGTTAACCGCGACACGGTACACTAAAACTATGGGCTCAGTCGCAGGAAAAACCCGACTTCCGAGGTTGCGAAAATTTCGGGGCTCGACCGCCGTTCGCTGCCTGGTGATGCTGGCAGTGTGTGGCGGGCAGAGTTGCGTGGCCTTCGGGCCCGAAATGGCCGTGGCGGATGATATTGAAGCCGCCCGCCGTCAGCTCAAAGCGGATTACGCCGAGCAATTTGGGAAATTTTCGGCCATGCTGCAGGGGCAAGGCCGCCGCGATCTGGCCGCGGAGGTGGACCAGTGGCTTCCCCGCACCGGGCCGTATCAGCTTGCGCTGTTTACGCGTCGCCACGTCGAAACAATTTCAGACGGGCCCGTTAAAGACGCCGGGCTGTTGCGGTTCGCCATGCTGCGGCGGCAACAGGCCGCAGCAATCTTCAAACTCGCCCGGCGTGCGGCCGCCGAGGGCCGCGCGGCGGTGGCCGTGTCACTGGCGATGGAAACGCTGCGCGCGGACCCGGCACATCGGGCCGCGGCCGCGGCACTGGGGCTTAAGCAGCACGACGGCCGGTTGCGGAGCGGCGGCGAGTTGCGACAGCTTCGCGCCGGCCGGGTGTGGCACGAACGGTTCGGTTGGCTGCCCGAAGATCACGTTGCGCGGTACGAGGACGGGCAGCGGTACTACAACGGACGTTGGGTCACGGCCCAGCAGGAAGCCCGGCTACGGAGCAACATTGCCCGCGGCTGGAAGGTTGAGACCGAGCATTTTTCCGTAACCACGAATCACCGTTTAGAGGCGGGGGTCGCTCTGGCCGCGCGGCTCGAACAATTCTACGACGTCTGGTGGCAACTGTTCGCCGGTTTTCACCTGACGGGCGACGAGCTGCAGCAGATGTTTGACCGCGGCACACAGCCTCGCCGTAACCGGCGTTTGCACCAGGTCGTCTACTTTCGCGATCGGGCGGAATACGCCGCGGCTCTGAAGAAGATGCAGCCGGGCGTCGAAGGGACGCTGGGCATTTATTTTGGCGACGTACGGACGGCCTATTTTTTCGCGGGCCAGGGGCAGGATCCCGGGACGATTTTTCACGAAGCGGCCCACCAGTTGTTTCAAGAGTCGCGTCCCGCCAAGCCGATCGTGGCCCTGCGCGACAATTTCTGGATGGTCGAAGGCATCGCCTGTTACCTGGAATCGCTGCAGTTGACCAAGTCGTGCGCGCTGGTCGGCGGACTCGACCACGGCCGTGTTCCGGCCGCTCGTGTGCGGCTGTTGAAGGACGGATTTTATGTCCCGTTTGTCGAAACGGTGGCAATGGGAAGCCGCGACGTGCAGCGCGACCCGAGAATCCGCACGCTCTACTCGCAGTTTGCCGGGCAAGCGGCGTTTCTGATGCATGCAGACGGAGGCCGTTATCGCGACGCCGTGTCGCGGTATCTGCAGGCGATTTACCGCGGCGGAGCGAAACCCGAGACGCTGGCGCGGGCTACCGGTTCCGATTACGGCGACTTGGATGTTGGTTACCGAGAATTCTTGCGCGGCGCGGCAGCGGCGAGCCAATAGAGTGGCCGTTGACCGCTTGTTGGGCGAGGATTATGATCGGCGAGTTGTGCGGCAAACCGCCGGTGGTGGCTGTAGCTCAGTTGGTTAGAGCGTCGGATTGTGGTTCCGAAGGTCGGGGGTTCGATCCCCCTCAGCCACCCTGCCAAAAAACCCGTGAGTCCT
>JAYZEI010000189.1:0-33653 GCA_036337375.1 Planctomycetota bacterium
CAAACTGCGTTTGACTTCGACATTGCGACTGATGCCCGGTGAAACGGGCATCACGATCCACGACGACGTGGAGAACCTATCGGGCAATCCGGGCGAGACGCAAATGCTGTATCACATCAACTTCGGTGCGCCGATTCATACGCCCGGCGCTGAAATCATTGCGGCGGTGAAAGAACTCGTTCCACGTAACGCACACGCCGCCGCTGAAATCGACTCTTGGAATCAGTTCGGCCCCGCCGAAGCCGGCTCGGAGGAACGCGTTTTCTTTTTCTCGCTGGCCGCCGACGACGGGGGCCGAACGCAGACATTGCTGAAAAGTGCCGACGCATCATGCGGCGTCTGCGTCGGTTTTAATTTAACGCAGCTGCCGCATTTTTCGTTGTGGAAGAACACTCCACCCCTCGAGGATGGGTACGTCACCGGACTAGAACCGGGCACGAATTTCCCAAATCCACGCTCGTTCGAAGGCGAAAAAGGCCGCGCTGTCAAACTGGCCTCCGGCGAACGCGTGCAATACGATCTGACCGTGCAATTCCTGCCGACTTCCGAGCAAGTTGCCGGCACGGAACAGTCAATCCGCCTGCTGCAGGAAGCCCAGCCGCCGACCGTCTACCGCGAACCGCAACCCGACTGGGTCGCGGAATGACCAATTCCGCCGTATGCAGTGCCAGCAACATGCGGAGGTATTTCGCGCAGATTGTCGATTTCCCGTAAAAACGCGACGCGGCCATTGCCGATGTTAGAAGCTGGTGAAACTTTCCGGATTACTGTGAGTTTAACGGCACTGGCAGAATCATGAGCGAAGAAAACAAAAATTCCGAGAATCCAAATTGGGTCCGTATTGACCGGCCGCACGCCGCCCAAAACGATACGGTTGAGACGAGCGCCGAAAAGAATACGGTTGCTCAAACGACGACCGCAGCCGGCGGCACGGCAGGTCCCCAGACGAATGCGGACGGCACGGCGATCCGCGAGTTGAGCCAAGTCCGCACCCAGGCCACGCAGCTTGCCACCCACATGCAAAGCATGCGCGAAGAACTGGACCACCGGGAATCGCAATTGAACGCCCGCGAGGTGCGGACGGACAGTGACATGCGAGCCGCAAGGCTGTGGCTGCGAGAGCGCGAATCTGAACTTGACGAACGCAGTGAAGAGTTGGATCGCCGCGAAAAAACGCTCGCCAATTCCATGTCGTGCCTCGTGGCCGACGAAGAATCCAAAAAATCCTCCAACGACGCCGAGGCAGCCGAACTGAGGGAGAAAATCCGCCAGGCGGCGGAGCAGCTGCGAAGCGAGCGCAACCGGCGCGATGCTGAATTGCGGGCGCAGCAGCAAGAACTGCAACAGCGTAGAAATGCGACCAAGGCGCTCGGACGAAAGCTGCTAAAGAACCTCGAACGTCACCGGGTGGCAATCGAAGCTGAGGCGGCGCGGCGGCGGGAGCAAATCGAGGTCGAACAGCAGCAAACTTTTGATCGGAAGTTTAAACAGACACGGGAGCAACTCGAGCAACGGCAGGCGAAACTTGACGCCGCTGAAGCTTTGTTGATCAATGGCCAAGCCGACCTGGAAGTTCAGCAGCAGCAACTCATCATGCATCGTCAACGAGTTGAGGCAGAATTGCACGAGCACCGCGCCGAGCTAGCGGGCCAGCAGCGGCAATTGGACGACAAGTGGCAGCAGCGGCAAAAAATGTTGGCACGTCGGGACGAGCAGCTTGAATCGCGGCAAGCGGCACTGGAACAAACTCGCTGCGACGTCGCCGCCACGCACCGCGAAGCGCTTGAGCTAAGACTGGCGACCGAAGAGTTGTGGGCCAAGCTTGCAGAAATCATGCCGGCGGCCTCACTGACAACCGAACTGGGAAAACTTCGGCGCAAACTGGCTGAAAGTTACTGCCTGGAACGTAACGCCGCGCTGGGACAGACACAGCAGCTTGAAGCGTCGCACGAACGGCTTGCCGAACAGTACGTCAAATTAACGGCTGAGAAAAAAGAGCTGCGGGACTGGGTCGAGTATCGACAACAGGATATCGAACGCCAAGCCGCGGTGCTCGTCGCGCGCGAACAGGAACTTGATCGACAAGAAACAGAAACCTCGCGTCAGCAAGAACAGTGGGAAATCGAACGCCGCAATTACCAAACAGAAATCCGTGGATTGATGACCGAGTTGCGCCGCGGCGGAGAGCCGGACAGGTCGGAATCAGCTGACACCATTCCGGCACCCGTCTGAGTAAATAACGGCGGCGGAGCATCACCCGCCAGGACGGCACAAGCCCGTCCCGTCCTACCCATCCACATTCGCGGGCCGCGCTAGTTCGCCAGCGATTCGGACTTCTCGCTCTTTTCCGCAATCTTTTTGACGTAGGCGACGATATTCATCGCCTGGCGAATTTGCGTACGCGTGAAGACCGGCTCGTTGCCGCCGACTAATCGGCGACGCTGTTTGGCCGCGAGCTGCTCCCACTGCATGTCGTTCTGCAGATGCCAGACGGCCGCCTGCGCCGCTTCGTGACCAAATTTTCCGTGATCGAGGCCCTTGAAAATTTCGACCACCCGCGGATCGGAGGTAACTTCTTCGATCCGACCAATCCGGTACGTCCATGTCGACTTCGGATCCGGCGTACCGTGTTCCAGGCAGAGAAAATTCAAGTCCTGCTTGGCGACTTTTTCCGGCGGCACGTTGAAAAATCCGCCGCCGCCGCCGCCGCCGCCGCCGGCCTGCTGCGCGAGGACCGGGATTGCGGCGATCGCTTCTGGTAATTTGATCGTCATCGGCCGCTTGGTCATGTTGCGGACGATAAGACGAGCGTTTTGGATATCGTTAACAATCAGTCTCGCCTCGATGTCGCCATTGTCCATCGCGTCAAACAGATCGACGGCGTTTTCCGGAACGGCAGTCGGCTGATCGGCTTCGGCAAGCCCGGTAGCGGATAGTGCCAGCGGGCAGAAGAGCAAAGCGGTGGCGACGAAAGGAAGCTTATTCCAGTGGCGAGTCATGACGAAACCTCTTGGGTTTGCGCCGAATCCCGAGCGGACCGGCAGTAACGGATACATCATACGTAACCCCTCCAGCATAATTTCCGCCAGGCACGCCGCCAAGCAAAATCGGAGCAAATTCTTCGGCTCAACAAGGAATCCGAGCCTTTTGTGTCCGGTTCGCCTTATTATTGACACTGCCAGCAGCGATTCAGTAAACTTCTGCAACCATTGAAAGCGCTCTGCTGGTCGGCGTTTCCGGCCTCCTGCCGGTGCTGCCTGAAAAGGCACAGCAACGAACTGCCAGCCGGGCGTCTGCGAATGAGTTGAAACCAGGACGTGTTTTGTAACTTGTAAGCGGCACGGGCTTTATCACACAAAAACGGATTGACTTGCCAACCGTGGCACGGCGGCCGCGAGCTTCTTCTCGCCGCACCGCTGTCAGTAGTGATTCTTCCCGTTTGGCGAAATGGAGCCCGGCCGCGATCCGGTGCTGGGCGCGTCAAGGGGATGTGCCGCGGGTGCCGTTTCCGCTGGGTGGCGGTTAAACGAAAAAGTGATATTTAATTGGTCCCTTAGTTGTTATTTTGTCGGAGCAAAGGTTTAAAAATGTTCAACTGGATACGGAACGCGGGCGGAATGCGGATCATCACTTTGTCGGTTCTTTCGATCTTGCTGCTGACGATGTTCGGTCAACCGGCAATGGCGAATCAAGCGGGCGAAAGCGGTGTAGGACTGGAATTTGATCCGGGCGAGATCAGGTTCTACCTGATTTGGGGCCTTTGTTTTGTCGGATCAATTATCGCGCTGATTCAGGCATTCCTGTTCTATAAAAAAATGAAAGCGGCGGACGAAGGCAACGAGAGAATGGTCGAAATTGCCGGTTACGTCCGCGAAGGTGCGAACGCTTATCTAACACAACAGTACAAAGTCGTCGCATTGTTCTTCGTTGTTATTTTCGGCTTGCTGGCATATGCGGCATTTGGTCTGAAAGTACAAAGTTCGTGGGTTCCGTTCGCATTTATTACGGGCGGTTTCTTTTCGGGTTTGGCCGGTTGGTTCGGCATGAAGACCGCCACCTGGGCCAGTAGCCGCACCGCAGCCGGCGCGCAAAAGAGTCTGAACCAAGGTTTGCAGGTGGCTTTCCGGTCCGGCGCCGTGATGGGATTGACGGTCGTGGGACTTGGCCTGCTGGATATTACTGTTTGGTTTCTGGTTCTCCGCTGGATTGTGCCGAAACTCGGTTATGAAGAAATCAGCTTGGTTGAAATCACCGTGACGATGCTCTGCTTCGGCATGGGTGCAAGCGCCCAGGCGCTGTTTGCCCGCGTGGGTGGCGGTATCTTCACCAAAGCTGCCGACGTCGGCGCGGACCTGGTCGGTAAAGTCGAACAGGGCATCCCGGAAGACGATGCCCGCAACCCTGCGACCATCGCCGACAACGTCGGCGACAACGTCGGCGACGTGGCCGGCATGGGCGCCGACCTTTACGAGTCGTACTGCGGGTCGATCCTGGCCACGGCAGCGCTCGGCGTGGCCGCCTTCTCCAGCGGAACGATGATCGAACAAGTCGTCGGTTCCCGGGCCACCGAAAAAACCATCGAGTATTTCCAGCTCAGCGCACTGTTCCTGCCCATGGCGATCGCCGCAGTAGGAATTTTTCTGTCGATCCTTGGTATTTATTTGGTCCGCACGGAGGATAAAGCCTCCCAATCCGTGCTGCTGAAAGCCCTGGCTCGCGGCATCAATGCCTCGACGTTCCTGGTGGCAATTGCGGCCTTCGGATTGACGTATTGGCTATTGCCGAATTTTTGGACGGTGGGCTTTAGCGTCGTTATTGGCCTGTTTGCCGGCTGGATAATCGGCAAATGGACCGAGTACTCAACGAGTGACGAATTCGCACCAACACAGCAGCTGGCCGAGCAAGCCGTCACCGGCCCCGCCACCTTGATCATCAGCGGCGTGGCCGAAGGCATGAAGAGCGTCTGGGTTCCGGTGGTCGTCATCTGCATTGCAACTCTGTCCTCGTTCGGTTGTGCGATCGGTGACATGTCGAAAATGAACAACGTCGAGTATTTCGCCTTCGGGCTATATGGAGTCGGCATCGCGGCCGTCGGCATGCTCAGCACGCTCGGTATCACGCTGGCCACCGATGCGTACGGACCGATCGCCGACAACGCGGGTGGCAATGCGGTGATGGCGGAACTTGAACCAATCGTTCGCGAGCGGACCGACGCGCTCGACAGCCTGGGCAATACCACGGCGGCAACCGGCAAGGGCTTTGCCATTGGCTCGGCCGCGCTCACCGCCCTGGCACTGCTGGCGGCCTATGTCGAAGAAGTGCGGGTAGGCTTTAAGCACTGGGAAGAAGCAACAGTCGAGGCGGGTGCCGAGCCTGGATTCTACAAGGAGTCACCGCAGTTCATCGTCCAGGTACTCAATGAAAAGGACGATAAAGGCCATTACCGGACCGAGGGCTGGCTCGTTCTGGCCGGAGCGCAGCAGCCGGCCTTTGCCAAAGAAATCCCGCTGGGAAGTGCCCTTCAGCTGGCCGATGCCGCGTTGGTCGTGGATGACGACGACCGCAACGCCAAACTCGCCATCAACGAAGAAACCTCGTTATCCGTGGTGCGCCGGCGAAAGGCCACGTTACCCGACTTCTCGCGGTACTACGATGCGACGCTGATGAACCCGAAAGTGCTGATCGGCATCTTTCTGGGCGCGATGGCCACGTTTGTTTTCTGCGCGATGACCATGAAGGCCGTCGGCCGCGCCGCTAAGGGCATGGTCGAAGAAGTCCGCCGCCAATTTCGCGAGAATCCGGGCATTATGGAAGGGACCGCGAAACCCGACTACACACAGCCCGTTGCCATTAGTACCAAAGCGGCGCAAAAAGAAATGGTGTTGCCATCGTTATTGGGACTGGTCCTGCCTATCGCGACAGGCCTGCTGTTGGGGGTCGGCGGCGTGATGGGGTTGCTCGTCGGAACGCTGACGTGTGGATTCTGTGTGGCGATCTTTATGGCCAATGCCGGCGGCGCATGGGACAACGCTAAGAAGTACATCGAAGCGGGCGCTCACGGCGGCAAGGGCAGCGAAGCACACAAGGCCGGCGTTGTCGGCGACACGGTCGGCGACCCGTTCAAGGACACCAGCGGACCGAGTTTGAATATCCTCATTAAGTTGATGAGCATGGTCAGCGTCGTCGCAGCAGGTCTGATCGTCCGTTACAGCCTCTTAGCGCTTGGAATTTTTTAGTCCTCGATCGTTTTCGTTACCTCGTGGCGGGCTGGATTGGCAGCGTGAGGCTCACGGCGAGTAAAGTTGGTAATCGTCAATAATTGGGCGGGGCGCTGTGCCTTTCCGGGTTTCGCAGATGGGCGAACCTGCGTCCTGGTGGAAACGTCTGGGTTGGGTAGAATGAAAGCTGCTGAAACGGGGCGGTTTTTCCTGTTCTCCCAACATCACGTTTCGAGTCTCTTACATTGACGCAAACTCTTACGACCAGCGCAACAGATAAGGTTTCCCGCAGTCTGCAACTCGCGCTGGCTGCGGCCCGCGTCGCTGCGGAAAACAACGGCCGCGACATCGTCGTACTCGACATGCGTGGGTTGACCCCGATGTTTGACTACTTTGTAATCGCCTCCGGCTCCAGTCGCCGGCAACTGCACGCGATTAGCGAAGATATCGACCACAAGTTAGAAGACGACCTGGGCGACGAGCGGCAGAGTATCGAGGGCTACCGAGAAAGCCGCTGGATTCTGTTGGACTACGGTACGGTCGTCATTCATTTGTTCGAAGACGAAACCCGCGACTACTATGGCCTGGAACAACTCTGGGCCGCCGCCAAGCAAGTCGACTTGCCCGAAAATATCGACACGTAACCGCGGGACTTCAAAGCTGGTACGATAGCCCCAAGGCTGCCGCACCGTCCGGTGATCTTTCAAAGGGCCGCCCTCGACGACTATCATAGCGGTCCGGGCAACCACAAGCCTCGCTATTCCCCGCAACCTGTCACCCGATCCCCCATCCCGATGAGCATCCTGGCCGAATTGCGGCAACGATTTGTCGCCCCGTTACAAGCGGTCGTCGACGGCGAGGTCGACACGCTGCTGGAGATGATTAAGCCGATCCAGGACCCGAAGTTCGGCGACTACCAGGCCAACTGCGCCATGCCGCTGGGCAAGCGGCTGGAGCAACAGCCACGCGCAGTGGCTCAGCGAATTGTTGACGCCATCGATATCGGCGATATCTGCGATCCGCCCGAAATTGCCGGTCCCGGTTTCATCAACCTGAGGATTCGCGACGACTGGTTAGAGGTGCAACTGGCCGCCGCCTCGGCGGATGATCGGCTCGGCGTGTCACGGACTCCGACGCCGAGTACCTACGTCATTGACTACTCGGCGCCCAACGTCGCCAAGCCCATGCACGTCGGTCACATTCGCTCATCGGTGATTGGCGACGCGCTCTGCCACACGCTTCGTTTTCTCGGCCACCAGGTCATCGGTGACAACCACATCGGCGACTGGGGCACACAATTTGGGATGATCATCTACGGATTCAAGCACTTTGCCGATCGGGCCGCATATGAAGAAAACGCGGTCGATGAACTCGCCAGACTTTATCGAGCAGTGAATCAACTCGTCGATTATCAACGCAGTCGCGGGGCGGCGCCGCAGTTGGAGAGACAAATCTTCCAGATCGAAGAGCAAATCGCCGAACAACGCGGAGCAGAACCGACAGGCGACAAGAAAGAAAAGAAGAAAATCGCCAAGGCGCTGCGGCGATCTGAATCGCAGCTTGTCGACGCCCGTAGCAACCTCGCCGCAGCGCAAAAACGGATCAGCGCCATCGAAGACGATGGCGAACTTTTCACCCTCGCGCAACAGCACGCCGACATCGCCGAATCGGTACTCGCCGAAACGGCCGCTTTGCACGCGGGCGATGAAACGAATCGAGAACTGTGGCGGCAGTTTTTGCCGGCCTGCCAGAAAGATATTGACCGCATCTACGGCCGCCTCGGCATTCGTTTCGACCACACATTGGGGGAAAGTTTTTACCACGACCGCTTAGCGCCGGTCGTCGCCGATCTTCGCCGCAAGGATATCGCTCGTGAAAGCGACGACGCGATGTGCGTGTTTTTCGATGGCCAGGACGTGCCGATGATCATCCAAAAAAAGGACGGCGCGTTTCTTTATGCCACAACCGACCTGGCCACAATTCAGTATCGAGAGGAAACGTGGTCGCCGGACGCCATCCTCTACGTTGTCGACCATCGCCAGAGTTTGCATTTTGAACAACTCTTCGAGACGGCGCGGCGATGGGGATTTACAGACACCCAATTCGTTCACGTCAAATTCGGCACGGTACTGGGCAACGACGGCCGGCCGTTCAAAACTCGTGAGGGAGATACGGTCGGGCTAGATGGTTTATTAGACGAAGCGGTTCGTAAAGCGCATGCTGTTGTCAGCGAAAATGACGATGCAAAGCAGGCATCGGAATTATCCGCCGAACAACGCAATCACGTCGCCGAAATAGTTGGCATCGCCGCCCTGAAGTATGCGGACTTGTCGCAGAACCGTGAGAGCGACTACGTCTTCAGTTATGACAAAATGCTCGCGCTACGAGGCAACACGGCAACGTACATGCAATACGCGTACGCCCGCGTCAAGAACATCTTCGCACGAGGCGACATCGAGGTTGAAAAGATCAAGCGTTCGGGGGCGGCGATTCGGTTATCCGATCCTGCCGAACGGGCCTTGGGACTGGCGGTACTGCAATTTTCCGAAGCGCTCGATGATTGTATCGAAGATTTTCGACCCAATCAGATTACCGATTATCTTTTCGAACTCGCGGAGAGATACTCGACCTTCTACAACCAATGCCCGGTGTTGAAAGCGGACACGGAAGCCGAGCGAGAAAGCCGACTTTTGCTTTGCGATTTGACGGCACGTACGTTGAAAACAGGCCTGTCGCTGCTGGGGATCGAAGTGGTGGAAAAAATGTGACTCGGCAGATGCCGACTTCGGGGTCTTCAGCACCAACATGAGTACGTAAAGGGGAAGCTGACGATGTGGCCCGACGAAAATTTCCCGACTCTCGCAGCCGCGATCCTTTCGGTCTCTGCAAATCCCGCCGGCAGGTGATCGTGCCGAAGTGCTCGGCCCCCGTAGATCGGCGACACAACATCGGCGGCACAACATCGGCGGACTAGCTGTCGCTACGCCGCCATGTCCAGCTTGCCGAACACCATCCGGCCTGCACTGGTCTGCAGCACGCTGGTCACCGTGATGTTGACCTCCTTGTCAATATGATCGCGGCCACCTTCGATGACGATCATGGTACCGTCTTCCAGATAGCCCACACCTTGCCCCGGTTCCTCGCCCGCCTTGACGATGCGGACGATGATCGACTCGCCCGGCAGAAACGTCGGCTTCAAGGCGTTGGCAATGTCGTTCAAGTTCACAACGCCGACGCCGTGCAACTTGGCCACCTTGTTTAGATTGTAGTCGTTCGTGATCACCTTGCCGCTAAGGTCTTTAGCAAGCAATACGAGCTTGAGATCAACGGCCTGGTCGGCCAACTCGGGCGGTTCGCGATCGTAAATCTGCAAATCAACATGCGGGTTACTTCGCAGGCGATTTAAAATGTCCAATCCGCGACGGCCGCGGCCGCGGCGTAGTTTGTCAGAACTGTCCGCAATACCCTGTAGCTCGTTGATAATGAACCGCGGCATAATGAGTTGGCTGTCGAAAATGTCGGTTTCAACGATGTCGGCAATCCGTCCGTCAATCACCACGCTCGTATCGAGCAGGCAGGGCCTAAAGCCTTTCAAGTCCTTGGCAAACTCGACGTACGGAATAATGAAACGGAAGTCGTCTTTTGTCTGAATCAATACCGTGATACATGCGTAGCAGAGACACATGCCAACGATCAAGACAATCTCATTGCGGAGATCCTTGGTTGCTTCTTCCTCGGGAATCACGGTGTGGAGTGCGAGTTGAAGAACATAAGTCAAAAACAACCCGATGATCAGCCCAAAGTACACCGCCGTAACGACGTCGAGCCTTTTCTTCTGAAAGGCCATGTCGACGCCGATCGTGATCATGGCCAGTACCATGACTCCACCAAACATCACCCAAGGCAGCCAGGTAGGCTGGCTCGGATTCGGATCGATGTTGACCAGCCGCACGCCGAGGCCCGCGGCAACAACGACGAACACCACGCGCAGAATGACCAGGGAAACTCCTTCGACCCAAATCTGCGACGGGCGACGTTCTGCGAACATGGCAGGTACACCTACGTTTAAGATTGCCCCTAATGATCCGGCTTCGGTTCGGCGGGAAGACCGGCAGCCCCATTCTAGATTCCAGCACGGCGATATGCCAGATGTACAAATACTGGCGTCACCACCCTGGCCGTGAAAGAGTTACACCTCGTCCGGATCGCACAGTCGCCTATGTTCGTGCCAAGCGAACCGGTCTGTCATTCCTGCCAGATAGTCACAGATGGTACGACGCAGTCCGATTGAACTAATGCGGGAACGGTAACTTTTGGGAAGCAACCCCTCGCGGCGGTGGTACACCGCGAAGATTTCTCGCAGCGCCGCTTGCGCAAGGTCGCGGTCTGCGACAACGCCGGGATGCCGGTAAACGTGTCGGAACAGGAACTGCTCCAATTCTGTTTTCATCTCGACCAACCCGGAAGACTGCCTAATGACGGGGTCCGACAACCGGGCCTCATTTGCGTTGGGGAATGCGAATTCTGCCAACCGCTCACTAGAATCATGAAGCAAATCGCTAACTTGCCAGTCAATTAACTGATGTACAACCGCGCGGCGCAGAGACGATTCGTCCAGGGCCGCCGTCTCAGATCGCACACGGCCGGCGGCCTCTCGCCACAGGCGAACGCTGTGCAGATCATCCAGGCCCAACAGTCCTAACTCGAGCGCATCGTCGGCATCGTGGCTGTCGTATGCGATACTATCGGCGGCATCGACCACCTGGGCTTCCAGCGACGGGCGAAATTTTTCGGACGTCTTTTCCGCGCGAAATCGCTGGCCTTCCAATATCTCATGGCTGAGATTCAGACCTGTGAAATCGTGGTAGCGAATTTCCAGCAACTCTACGATTCGCAATGCCTGATCGTTGTGCGAAAAACGCCCCTCGCCTTCCAGGCATTCGTGGAGCACTTCTTCGCCCGAGTGACCAAACGGCGGATGCCCAATATCGTGTAACAAAGCGAGCGCTTCGACCAAATCCTCGTTCAAGCGTAAAGCGCGAGCAATCGTGCGGGCGATCGACGCGACTTCGTGGGTATGCGTGAGCCGAGTTCGATGGTAGTCGCCCATTTCGCCGGTGAACACTTGTGTCTTGGCGCTCAAGCGACGGTAGGCAGCGGTGTGAATGATGCGATCGCGATCGCGCTGAAACGGGCCGCGGTACGGGTGATTCGGTTCGTGGTACTGGCGCCCCTGCGAGTCGGCGCTGTGCACCGCATACGGCGCCAGCAGTCGCGACTCACGGTGCTCGATCGTCTCTAAACCTAGTGATTTTGTCACGTCGAATGTGCTCATCTATCAGGAATTAACGCGGCGTACATTCAGATTTCAAGTCAGCGCCGACGGCAACCGATTAGGATTATAGGGAAAATGCGCGATATTCCGAGTATTTCGCCATCTGCCCACCGAATCGCAACTTCACCCGCCTACAGTTAAACTGGCTGTAATCGTTACAGCCTGCCAATCTGACGGCGGGGCAAGCCCACCCACATCGCCACGACGCCAGCAATTCCGGCCCTATGTCTTTCAACGTCCAGCTTGAAATTTTTCGCGGTCCCCTGGATTTGCTGCTGTATTTGGTACGCAAACACGAAGTCGAAATCACGGACATTCCGATTCTCACCATTACGGAACAGTTCCTCGAGTACATGGAGATACTCGAGCAAATCGACGTAAACGCCGTCGGTGACTTTCTAGAGATGGCCAGCACACTGATAGAAATCAAATCGCGGCTGGTGCTGCCTCGCGGCGGCGAAGATGAGGGCGACCTGGAAGATCCCCGCCAAGATTTGGTACAGCGGCTACTGGAGTATAAAAAGTTTCGTGACGCGGCCAGCCTACTGGAAGAACAAAGCCGCGAATGGCAACGGCACTTTTCGCGACAAGCGATCGACCTGCCGCCACGCGAGCGAAATTTGGCAGACCAGCCGATCCATGAAGTTGAACTTTGGGATCTCGTCAGCGCCTTTAGCCGCATTCTTCGAGAAAACAGTGCGCAGCGGCCATCCAACATCGTTTATGACGATACTCCGATTCACGTCCACATGGAGCAACTCCTCGAGCAATTGAAGAACGATGGCCGCATCGCTTTTTCCGAGCTATTCCAGCCGGGCATGCATAAATCGTCGCTGGTCGGCATCTTTCTCGCCTGCCTTGAACTGGCCCGGCACGATAACATTCTCTGCGAGCAAAATGACCTATTTGGTGAAATCTGGATCATCCTGCTGGATGAGGGACAGATGTCCGGGGGCAAAGGGCGGGATGTGACGGCCACGGATGCAGCCGCTTCTTAGCCGGCCTTACCGCAGCACCCGCCCCGCGAACGCGCTCATGCCGTCGCTGTCTTCACAGCTGTAGAAGAAGTAGCGGATCCGGCCCGCGCCGTCTCCTCCTCTGCCCTGCCGCCGCTCCCTCGTGGCGTCCCCTCTCCCCTCTCCCCCGTCTCCTGCTTTAAACTGTCGCCCATGATCGACAATATGCCGTTCCAAACACTGACGCACAAAAACCTGACGATCGAGGGTTATTCTCGCGCGGCCGTGCAGAGTTATTGGCGGCTGCCGGAATTAAAAATCGGCTTCGACCTCGGCGGACAGCCTTGGGCGTTCATGGGCACCGCGACCTGGTTTGTTTCGCATTGTCACCTGGATCACATCGCCGCCCTACCCGTCTACGTGGCCCGACGACGCATGATGAAAATGGATCCGCCGACCATTTACCTGCCTGAAACGGCGATCGAACCGGTCCGCCACATCCTCCGCTCGTTTTCGCGGCTCGATCGTGGACGCTTGCCGTGTGAATTGCTCGTCGCGAATCCTGGTGACGAAATTGAACTGTCGCGCGAATTAGTTGTCAGTGTTACGGCGACGCACCACACCGTGCCGTCACTCGGTTTTGTCGTTTGGGAGCGGCGGAAGAAACTCAAACAGGAATACGCTGATTTGTCCGGCGAAAAAATCCGCGATCTGCGACAAGCGGGCAAAGATGTGACCGTCGAACATCGCTTTCCGCGCATAGCCTATCTCGGCGACAGTTCGCCCAAGGGCCTCGACGACTGTCCGGACATGTACCGCGCCGATGTATTGATCACGGAAATGACATTCGTCTCACCGCATCATCGCAAGGAGAAGATTCACAAATTTGGACATCTTCACTTGGATGACTTCGTCGAACGACGCGACCGATTTCGCAACGAGCTGATTATCGCGTCACATTTCAGCACGCGCTATCACCCCAATAGTGTCCGCACGATGGTCGAGCGCCGAATTCCGGACATGCTGGATGGACGGCTGCATCTATGGATCTAGCGATTGCGGATTGAGAGTTGACGCATTCGGTTAACAGCCATGTCCAAGACCGATCGGCAATCCGAAATCTGCACTCCGAAATCTGCCTATATCCACATCCCTTTTTGCGCCCACCGGTGCGGGTATTGCAATTTCACTTTGATCGCCGACCGCGAGGACCTCGTTGAGCCTTTCTTGCAAGCCGTCGAACTCGAATTGACGGCGCTCGAGCATCCTCGGGGCGTGGACACGCTCTTTTTCGGTGGCGGCACACCGTCACAGCTTTCAGAAAAACAACTGCAGAAACTTTGCGAACTCGTCCTCAACTGGTTACCGCTGGCCGACAACGGCGAGTTTAGCGTCGAGGTGAATCCCGCCGATTTCAATCGCTCAAAGGCAACCGTGCTGTCCGATTACGGTGCCACGCGAATCAGTCTCGGCGCCCAGTCGTTTGACGACCAAAAACTGGAGATACTCGATCGCGATCATCACCATGCGGACATTCTTACCGCGTTTGATATCGCGCGCGAGTTGGCCGATCAAGTTTCGCTTGATCTGATCTTCGGCGCGCCCGGGGAAACGCCTGACGCCTGGGTTAACGACCTGGAAACCGCCGTCGCATTGCAACCGGACCACCTTTCGACATACGGTTTGACGTACGAGCGAGGAACCTCGTTTTGGAGCCGGCGCAGCAAAGGCGAGCTGACCGCTGTATCCGAGCCCGATGAATTGACAATGTATGAGGAAGCCATCGACCTCTTATCCGGCACAGGTTTTGAGCATTACGAGATCTCCAATTTCGCAAAACCTGGCCGCCGCTGCCGACACAACGAAGTTTACTGGAAAGGGGGCGAATACTACGCGGTCGGCCCCGGCGCGGCGAGGTTGGTCGATGGTGTTCGCGAAACAAACCATCGCAGCACGACAACCTACATCAAACGCATGCTCGCCGGCGATTCACCCGTCGCCGAGCGGGACGTGCTTTCCCGCGAAGATATCGCACGCGAGCGGCTGGTGTTCGGCCTGAGACGTCTGGAAGGAGTCGATCTAGCTCGCCTCGAGCAAATGAGCGGATGCGGCATTCATGAACTCGCCGGTCAGTCGCTGGATCGACATGTCGAGACGGGCCTGCTGGAAATCGATCGCGGCAGATTGCGGTTAACGCGCAAAGGGCTGCTGGTAAGCGATTCGATTTGGCCGGATTTTATGTAAAGCCGCATCGCGGCCGGAAATGCATTTTCCTAATTGGCGGGATTCATCCGCCAAAGTGGCCGCCCCGTTCGTGCGAGCTTTTCCGACTCGTGAGGAGACGGATAGAAATACAATTCCAATTCAAGAATCTGTTGATCGGGCGCAGCGCGGTCGTTCCAACGGCGGGCATAATATCGTGTTAACGTAGGACGAAAACACCGAGCCGAATCCCTCGCCGTCTGCCGCACAAATAACATCCAGCGCGCAGTGGACAGAGCCATTCTTGTTTCCGGGCGACGTGGCGGATCTGATGTTCGCTCGTTGCGAAGTATGTCTTTTGCCGGACCGCCACCGACGAACGTGGCTCGGGCGACGAACCGATTCTCTCCCGGCGGGCGGTCGAACATCTTCCATACCTGCGTCGCACCGATCAGTTCCCCAACCCGGTTAAACGCCCGAAATCCGGGCGACTCACGCCGCGGCCCCAGAGTTGAGAACATGTTGAAGACGGGCACATAGATTAGAAAGAAAATCTGGACCACGCGGAGGATGCCGTCAGGCAACCAAGGTCCCGCCGCAGCAGCAGCGGCAGACCGTGACTTCGGTTTTCGCCGCAGCGGCCGAAGATTTCGACCGAACCGGCCTGCTACGCGATGCAATGGACCGCGATCCCACCACGTGCCGGGAATAAAAAGCGTCAAAGCAGCAAGGCTCGCGAACGAAAATATCATCACCGTCATCGTCAATTCTATGCCGACGTGCATCCCCGCCAAAACCGCTATCGTGACGGAGCGGACTAAGTTCGTTCTCCACGGAGAAAAAAGTAAAAATGGCGCCGCTAATTCAATGACCAAAACAATATAGGTCAGCACCACAAGCAAACCTGGAAACTCCAGCAGCAATTCGCCCAGCGGCCGCACGAGCATGTCGTCCGTAAATACAACTTGCAACGCGCGGCCTTCGAGCCAGACTTCGTTCAGCTTCCACAGGCCCGTAGACCAGTACATCCAAAAAACCTGGAGCAACACAGCCAATGTGGCGATCGAAAGCTCACAGTCATTCGCCGGTTCGATCTGGCTGCGGCGGGCATCGGCCGACCACCTCGCCCCCAGGGGCAAAAACATTCCCCAAAATAACGCCATCGACAACAGCACGTCGCCACCTGTAATGATCGACGGCACACGATTATTGAGCGAGACAAAAAGAATCCAGGAGCCAATCGTGGACAATCGACTGCGATAACCAAGGCAAAGCGTAACGGCACACAGCGCGGACACGACAAACAACAACACTTGAAACTCCGCTGATCCGTCCAAAAAATGCAGCGAGTAACACCACGCTTCAGCGCAGAAATTCTGAACCGTGACGATCGGCGCAGCCCCTTCGTCGGTGAACAACGACGGAATATCCGCTGACCGCATAGCGAGGTTATAGAGCAGCACCAACGCGACCGTGACACGGAACAGAGCTAGCGTCCGCAAATCAATACCGAACAACTTGACAATCGTATCGGGTTGGTCGGTCGGTGCTTCGGCGGAATCCATGAGAACCAGTATGCATGCGATCCACGGCGGGGATCAATCCGCATTTTACCTTTGAAAGTCCACATCCGCCGCCCACAGCCCCAAGGCCGGTTTGCTGATGAAAAATATCCGCTCACCGTCGGCCATGGTGTTCCAGCCTTCGCTCAACCGCTGCGGATCGTACCGCTGCCGCATCTCGCCGAGAACGGCAAACTTGTAGCCGACGCCCTCGATTTCTTCCCGCGTCAATTTGCCCGGGCAATACGTAATCTGGAAGCGGCCTTCCGACGAACCGTGAATCAAATGCGCAGCGGCCGACAAATTGCCTTGCAAGTCTTCATTTTCGCGGATCATCCGCATGACTTCCGGAGTCGTGCGATATCCGTATTTGCGGATCAGCTTGTCGATCGCCTCATCTTCGCCAAACGTCTGAATTCCCGGCGCGAGCACGATTAATTCGCCGCCGTCCGCAATCGCCATCCGCGTACGGTAAACCGCCTTGTTACCCAGCCACGTGCTGTGAAATTCTTCGGGATCGAGAAACACGACGACCTTCTCGAGTTGCTCGTCCAACACGGTGAAGTTGACTTGGACTGAAAGTGCGCAAGCCCGCTCGAAACATTCGACGTCATCGCCAATAAACAGCCCTCTGGTGGCAAGCCCGCCCCGTTCGTTCGTGCCGACTACCGTCAGCACGTAGACCAGCGGCAAATGCCGGCAAAAGTGATCCTCCGCGTAATTCAAAATCCGCCGCAGCGGCGTGTCCGCACGGCCCATCATGCGTTCCATGCCGTACGCGGCACCGATAAAGTGGCTCTCATTGATGCCGCGCGATCCACCCGCCCCAACGAATAGATTCTTGTTGTAGTTCGCCATGCCGACGACTTCGTGCGGCACGACCTGGCCGATTGATAGAATTAAGTCGTGCCCGCCTTCCCAAACCAGTTTGTTTAACTGCGCGGGCCAGGGCCTGGTCCAGATGCCCGCGGTCGCTTCGGCCACAACATCGGCGGGCACCTCGCCGATCGTTACCACGTCTTCGCGCCACCGATGTTCGCGAATTAGTGATTTCGGCAGGACGGGAAACATCTTTTCGAGTTGCCAGTCGGTCATGGGGACGTGTGTTCCCAACGCCGGCATTACGTCGGTCAATCGCTCGCCGAAGTACTCGTACGTCATACAGGTCAAATCACCCGCGCGGCTGTGAAAGCGGGTGTAGTCCGGCGGCAACGCGATGACGCGCTCGCGATTCCCGAGTTGTGCAAACGCTTCGCGCAACCCGGCGAGCAATTGCTCGTCGGAGAGTTCGGTTGTCGGCGATCCTGTCGAAAAATAGAGGGCCACGATTGCTTCCTGTTGAGCAAACCGTCATGGGGCGTTGTGAAAGAGCCCGATTATCGCATAATCGGGCCGGCACGTGGTGCCGCTACCGCAAAAATTCTCGGAGCATAAAATGTCCGATTCGACGACCTGTGACAAACTCTACAATTACACGCAAGACACCGCGCGGCTGGCTTCGGTCGTTTCCGTATTGGGCTGGGACGAACGCACACAGATGCCGCCCGCGGCGGCCGAACATCGCGGCCGCCAGATTCAAGCACTCGCTGGCATCATTCACGACCGCAACACCGCGCCGCAAGTCGGCGAGTGGCTCGCGGAACTTGCCGACTCGACTCTGGCTGAAGACGGGCACAGCGATAGCGGAACCGTGATCCGGCAACTGAAACGCAGTTATGACAAGCAAAGCAAGTTGCCTCGCTCGCTGGTGGAGGAGCTTGCTCGCATTGAAATTGAAGGCCAACAAATCTGGCAACGGGCGCGAGCCGACAACGACTTTGCGGCGTTTCGGCCGATACTGGAACAGATTGTTGAACTAAAGCGTCAGCAAGCCGACGCCATCGGCTATCCCGAATGCCGTTACGACGCGCTGCTCGACGATTTTGAGCCGGAAGAGTTGACGTCGAACATCCGCCGCGTACTTGAAGGCCTCCGCGAAGACCTGGTGCCACTTATTCGCGAGATCGTCGAAAGTGGACGCTCGCCGGATGTCAGTATCCTTAAGCGGCATTACCCTGAGCCGGCACAGGCCGATTTCGGTACGACCGCGGCCGACGAAATCGGCTTCGACTTCTCCCGCGGGCGGCTCGACGTAACCGCACATCCGTTCTGCAGCGGTATGGGGCCAAATGACACGCGAATCACGACCCGCTACGACGAGCGATTTTTCCCCTCGGCGTTTTTTGGCATCCTGCACGAAGCGGGACACGGTATCTACGACCAGGGGCTGCGTAACGACTTTTACGGTCTTCCACCCGGCGAGGCCGTATCGCTGGGAATTCACGAATCGCAATCACGCATGTGGGAAAACCAAGTGGGCCGCAGTCGTGCGTATTGGCAATACAAATTTGCCGCCGCCCAGCGGGCGTTTTCCGGCGCACTGAGTGACATTGCGGTCGATGATTTTTTCTTCGCAATCAACGCCGTTCAGCCTTCGCTGATTCGCGTTGAAGCTGATGAAGCGACTTACAATTTGCACATTCTGATTCGATTTGAACTGGAACAAGCGATGTTGGACGGTGATATTCCAATTGCCGACCTGCCGGCGGCCTGGAACCAAAAGTACCAGGACTACCTTGGCATCCTCCCGCCTAATGACACCGACGGCGTCCTACAGGATATTCACTGGAGCGGCGGCGCCATCGGCTATTTCGCCACCTATTCGCTAGGCAATCTCTACGCCGCGCAGTTTTTTGCCCAAGCCGATGAAGAACTTGGCGGGCTCAGCGATCAATTCGCCCGTGGCGATTTCCAACCGCTGCGGCAGTGGCTTAATGAAAAAATCCACTCGCCCGGTCAGTGTTATCGGGCCTCAGAGCTCGTCGAGCAGGTGACGGGCCGGCCGCTTTCGCATCGCTACCTGATTGAATATCTCCGCGGCAAACTGGAGCCGCTATACGGCATCTAAGTTGCGGCGAACTGAAACAGCCGGCCGGCGGCCTTCCAGGCCGTAATATCGTCCCACTACAGACTCGGCAGTGGCCGCGGCCCCCCATTTGTGGCCGCGCCGTCCCGATTCTCAGCCGCGCCACCCTAATTCTGACGGTAGAATAGTAGTGTCATGCGCAACTTGTCGCTCACTTTTCTGTTGTTGACGTCCGTCGTCATTGAACCGGCCGCTGCGCGGGTTTGGCGCGACATAAGTGGCAAGTACGAAATCGAGGCCGAACTCGTCAAGGACAACGGTGAGACGGTGCAACTCGAAAAAGCGGATGGAAAAGTCATCAGCGTACAAGTCGCTCACCTCAGCCAGGCGGACCAAGCTTACCTTAAACGACTCCACAGCCGCGCGGCCGCTGAAGCAGCGGGGGCCCGATTGGGTGAGGCGCTGGAAACTCGCTTAACCATTGGGATCTGGATCACCGGCCAGCAGGGCACAGTCAACGGCCTGACCAGCGCGATTGCGATTCCAGCCGTGTGGCCGGAACAGGAGTTCAAAGTGCTCGCGACCGACAAGACTCCTCAAGTCAGAAAGATAACATACCGAAACCACCCGGGCGGCTCGCGGCAAATGGTCATTCAAGTGCCACGTCTCAGCGGAGGGGAAACCGCCAAAGCGACGATCACGTTTTTGCTTCGCCGCCGGCCGATCATGCCGCCCACCGATACGTCGATCTATCGCTTGCCCAAAAGTCCACCACGCGAGGTGCGGGCATTTTTATTGGGAACGCCCGGCATTGATGTCCGTAATACGCGCATTCGAAAGATCGCAGAGCAGCTTGCCGAGGGCGGCCCCGGCGGCTGGGAACTGGCGCAAAAGACGTTCAAGTGGGTGACCGACAATCTCGAATATACAGCCGGCGAGTTGAAGGGGGCCGTGTGGGCCGCCCAGCACGGTAAAGGGGATTGTGAAGAGTACACCTCGCTGTTCATCGCACTTTGCCGCGGCAACGGCATTCCGGCCCGCGCGGTATGGGTGCCCGGACATTGCTATGCCGAATTTTACCTGGAAGATGACCAGGGTCAGGGACACTGGTTCCCCTGCGACGGTGTGGCGAAACTGTTCGGGCAAGTGCCGGCCACGCAACCTATCTTGCAGAAGGGCGACAGCTTCCGCGTTCCAGAACTGAAAGACAAAGGCCCGCAGCGCTACCTGGGGCAAACGCTCACCGGCAAGATCGGCCAAGGTGCGGCGCAGCCCAGCCTGGGCACAATTTTGGAACTCCGGTAGCCGCGGCAGCCTTCGCCAAACGGTTGGCGACCCGCGGAACTTTACGGCGCGAGCACGAGTTCTCTCAATGCGTCGAGCGTCGAAACCACATCGTTCCGCTCGACCTCGCTCCAGTCGTCCATCTTGTGGCGAAGAATGGCGAGCTTGAAGCCTTCGAACGCGGCTGCTAGGTCCTGCGGCAGTTCCGGCAATTCCGCAAACGGTCGAATGCGCTGTTCGGCGGTAGCCGGCGACTCATCTTCGGCAACAACGCCGGGTGGTGCGGTTTCGGCTGCGGACCCCGCAACTTCATCGCCAAAGTCCGGATCGAAGGACTCTTCGCCCGACGGATCTCGAACCGTATCGAATGTCGGCGAAACGACCGCTGAGGTATCGGAGTCAAAACTCGGCGAGACGTCTTCGTCAAGTTCGGCGGAAACGATATCTTCTTCGCGGGGCTTCAAATCAGCCGGCGCGCCGATCGCTTCCCAACGGTTGGCCCGCATCTGCGATACAGACCACCGGTCCTGCACGGCTCCTTCCAGCCACATTTCCGCGTCGGGCCATTCCAGGCCGCTTTGGAAATGCGTCCAATACAAACCGTCGAATTCCTGCCACGCTTGGCCAAAGCGGTCATAAACGCGGCGCAACCTGCCAACATGCTGCGGGCTGACATTGCCCACACGGCGGCTCCAAGCCTCGTCGGAGTATTCCGAAACGTCGGCTCGGGCCTCAATCAGCGCCGTCCGCCATTCGTGGATGATTCGGCCTTTCTCCCAGTTGGTCGTGCTGATCAACCGATTCCACCGACCCACAAACTCCTGCGAAGTTTCGTCGAACGATGCTGCGGCAGGGGGTGCCGTGGCGGCGGGTTTATTCGGCTTGGCCATCGTGTCGCTCCTTCGGTGCTGCGATCCGTTGTAGTCGAGCGGGCCAGTTTAAACTGCGGTTTCCCAGCAGACCAGAATCGGGTAGCCAAACCGCCGCAATCCCGCGGCTCGCGCTACGAAATATGTTCTCTTTTCCTAGAAAACTCTCGTCATGCGGAGAATTACAGAACGGCGAGACCGATGGGGAAAACCTGTCGGTGCTTGTCGATGTATCGCCTAGGCTTGCGGCGCTTTCTCGCCGGCCTGGAAATCGGCCGTTTTATGGGCACCGTCGCAAAATGGCCTGTTGCCTGACGCACCGCAACGGCACAACGCAACAGCTGGCTTGTCGGGGTCGATGGGAAAGGCGTTGCCTTCGTGATCGAAAACGGTGATCGGACCTTCCACGACAAACGGCCCATTTTCGCGACAGCGGATCGATACGTCGGGCATGATGCACCTCGTTGCAGAATTCCAGTTCGTTCAACCGCGGCCCACCGAGGGACGGCCGAGCGGCCATTGTGCCAGAATCCTGGCGGCTATGTCACCCGCCTCGCTGGATGCAATAGAGATGCGTTCGAGCGAGAATTTAAATGCCATTACCGACAAATACCGAGTACTGTTTGCAGTGAAACATGAACTCCGCACATGTGGAAGGTGGCATTCGCGGCGGGGCGAGCCTGTAAGGTAATTCGCTGGGGATGAAACTCGAAAATGCCTGTTCCGCCTCTGGCCGTGCATCGCGGCATGACAGCCGGTATGATGGTTGGGGTAGCTGGATCGCGCCCATACAAAATCAGCGGAGCCACTCGGCGAAGTACCATCTGTCTCGGCCCACCGCGAGTTGAGGCATTTAACTGAAAATTCAAATTGGGAACAACGATGTCGAACGTCAAATTGTCAATTCGTTGCCTTCTGTTTGCGACCCTCCTGCTTGCGGCGTCGCGCGCTTCCGCCGCCGAGTTTGACAAAAAAGGGCTCGATTATTTTGAATCGAAAATCCGTCCCGTGTTGGTGAAGAATTGTTACCAATGCCACTCGGCTAAAGCGGCCAGCGAAGGAAAGCTGAAGGGCAAACTGCAACTCGACACGCGCGAAGGTGCCCGACGCGGTGGCGAAACCGGCCCGGCCGTTGTGCCCGGCAAACCGAACGAAAGCCTGTTGGTTAATGCGCTGCGGCACGAAGATTTTGAAATGCCGCCCAAGAACAAGCTGCCCGATTCGCTCGTCGGTCATTTCGTCAAATGGATCGAAATGGGCGCGCCCGACCCGCGCGAAGGAAAAACAATCGCCGCCGCGGAAATCGACATCGACGCCGCCAAACAGTTTTGGTCGTTTCGGCCGTTGAAAGAGATCGCGCCACCGGCGGCCAGTGATGCGAGCTGGGGCCGCACGCCGGTTGATCGGTTCATCCGCGCGCGTCAGGAAGCGGCCGGCATCACGCCGAACCCCGTCGCCGACCCGCGGACATTGATCCGCCGCGCTTATCACGATCTGATCGGCCTGCCGCCATCGCCGGAAGAAGTCGCCACATTTAAAGAGGAATCCATCCGCAACCCGCAATCCGCATACCACAATCTCGTTGATCGTCTGCTCGCCAGCGATCACTTCGGCGAGCGCTGGGGCCGCCACTGGCTCGATCTGGTTCGGTTCGCCGAAAGCAACGGTTACGCATTCGACAAGGACCGCCCCAACGCCTATCACTACCGCGACTTTGTCATCCGCGCGCTCAATGCCGACATGCCTTACGACGAGTTTGTCCGCCTGCAGGTCGCCGGAGATTTACTCGCCACAGCGGACGCGACCAACCCGGCCGAAGCCCGCAGCGCCGTCGACGCAACCGCCGCGACCGGCTTTCTCGTCGCCGGCCCCTTTACAACGCAACAGACGCAGAACGAACGCGAGCGCAGCCGCTACGAACAACTCGACGACATGATCCAGACACTGAGCACGTCGATGCTGGGGCTGACGATTGGTTGTTGCCGTTGCCACAACCACAAATACGATCCGCTTTCCCAGCACGACTATTACCGCTTCGCCTCCTGTTTTTCCGAAGTTGGTTTTGCAGACACGGGAGTCAAAATGGCTCCTGAAGAATATCTGCAGGCAAAAACCGTCTTCGCAGCGGCACACGCGCCGCTGGCCGCCTCTTTGACAAAATATGAAAAGGAACAGCTGCCCGGCCAATTTGACAAATGGCTGGAAAACCGACCGGAAGAATTACCGCCGCCGACGATCGGCCATTGGCATCATATCGGCCCGTTCGCGTCGGACAGTATGGACAAAGCGTTCGACGACATCTTCGCGCCGGAAAAAGAACTCGATCTAACCAAAAGTTACAACGACGGCAAACTGAAGTGGACCGAACAGGTTTCCTGGAAAGACGGTACGGTCCACAACACGCTGACCGGCACCAATTCGGCCAACTACCTGTACCGCGTCATCGACTCGCCCGTGGCCCGCAAAGTTTCCTTGTCATTAGGCAGTGACGACTCCATTAAGGTGTGGATCAACGGCACGGAAATCCTGAAAAAGAAAGTCGGCCGGGGTGCCGCACCAGACCAGGAAAAATTGGATTTGCCTCTGAAAAAGGGCCGCAATCAACTGCTGATGAAGATTGTCAATGGCGGCGGCCCGTCGGGCTTTTATTTCCAGTCCTCGCTCACCGGCATTCCGGGTGAAGTCGCCTCGCTGTTGAACATGTCGCCGGAAAAATGGGACGACGCCCAGCGAAAAAAAGTGGTCGATTGGTTCAAAACTCTCGACGAGCAGTGGCTCAAACTGAATGCGGTCGTCGAAGACCACAAAAAGAAAGAACCGAAGCCGACACTGACCAACGTCTACGCCGCCAAAGTTCGCGGCACGACGTACGGTTTCGGCGACGACACATACAAAGTTTACTTCCTCACCCGCGGCAACGCCAACAACAAGCAGGAACTGGCCAAACCCGGGTTTCTGCGGGTCCTCATGTCCGGCGATTCCGCAGAGAAGCAGTGGCTGATCGAGTCCGAAGGCGAGGCGGAAAAACAAATACCCGCACGTGTCGCGTTGGGTGAGTGGTTGACGGACACCGAGCGCGGTGCAGGCCACCTCTTGGCGCGCGTGATTGTCAACCGGCTCTGGCAACATCATTTTGGTCGAGGCATCGTGGCCACACCTAGCGACCTCGGCACGCGGGGCGAGCGGCCGTCTCACCCGGAACTGCTCGACTGGCTGGCCGGCGAACTGGTTCGCGGCGGCTGGAAACTCAAGCCGATCCACAAACTGATCATGTCCAGCGCCGTCTACATGCAGGCGGGCGGCCTCAACGAATCGGGCAAACAGCACGATCCGGAGAATTTGCTCTGGTGGCGGCGCGGACCGCGGCGTCTGGAAGCCGAAACGATCCGCGACGCCCTGCTGGCCGTCAGCGGCACACTCGACCCTGCCCTGTACGGCAAGGGAACTCTCGATCAGAACAGCCGGCGGCGGAGCGTTTATTTTACCGTCAAGCGAAGTCAGTTGATTCCAATGATGCAACTGTTCGACGCTCCCGACTCCATCCAGGGCGTCGGCAAACGCGAGGAAAGCACGGTCGCGCCGCAGGCGTTGGCGATGCTCAACTCGCCGACTGTTCGCGGCTTTGCGTCGAAACTCGCGGAACGTATCAAACCAAGTGGCGAAACCGGGATCGGCGATACCATCGCCGCTGCTTACCGAATCGTTTTGTCACGGCTGCCAACCGAGAGCGAATTGGCTGCGATGAAAGGCTTTGTCCAAACTCAAACCGAATCGCGCAGCGCAACTGGAAATGCCGAGGCGCTCGCCATTGAAGATTTTTGCCACCTGCTGCTGTGTATGAATGAATTTGTGTACATCGACTAACAGGATTTCGCCCGTAAAGTCGCGACGCCGCCAAGCACTCCGCACCCGCTGCGCCGCTGCGAAACATTAAATCGTTCCGAGAGGGAACCGAGCATGCACCGAGATCTGATTTCCAGCTTGTCCCGCCGGCAGTTTCTCAACCGCGCCGGCTTGGGTTGTGGATCACTCGCCTTGACATCGCTTTTGCATCAACAAGGCGTCGTCGCGGATGGGACGAACGCAACAAATCCATTGGCCGCTCGACCTTCGCATTTTGAGCCCCGGGCCAAAGCCGTCATCTGGCTGTTCCAGACCGGCAGCCCGTCGCAAGTCGATACGTTCGATTACAAGCCCGACCTGAGCCAACGCGACGGGCAGGCACTCGACGGTGCGGATCCAAAGACCGGTTTTTTTACCACCAGTGGCAAATGTCTGAAGTCACCGTTCAAATTCTCGCAGTACGGCCAGTCCGGAGCATGGGTCTCGGAGATTTTTCCACAGATGTCCAAATTTGTGGACGATATGGCGTTCATTTATTCCTGCTACTCGCAGTCGAATAACCACACGCCGGCAATGCTGGAAATTAACTCCGGCATGATTCGCCAGGGCTTTCCCAGCATGGGTAGTTGGTTGACCTATGGCCTGGGTAGCGAAAACTCGAATCTACCCGCTTACGTCGTCATGCACGGTACAAAACCGCGTGGTGCGGACCCCATTTGGTCGTCCGGTTTTCTGCCGTCGGTTTATCAAGCCACCGCCCTCGACCCGCGTAAGCCCGCCCCGATCGACAACCTCGCTCGGCCGAACCAAATCAACGCCGAACAGCAGCGATCTCTGCTCGATGCGCTACGCGATGCAAATTCGAAGCATGCAACGGCCCGCCCCTTCGACTCCGATTTGAACGCGCGGCTGGAATCGTTCGAACTGGCGTTCCGCATGCAGACCGCGGCGCCCGAAGCTTTCGACATTTCGAAAGAATCGGAACGAACGCGAGAGGCGTACGGGCTGAACCGTAAAGAGTCGTCCGATTACGGCAAACAATGCTTGATCGCACGGCGACTGATTGAGCGCGGGGTGAGGGTCGTGCAGGTTTTCGCGGCCTGCCCCAACACACCCGGCGGCGCGGTTGCGGACGTGCCGTGGGACGGCCACAACGACATCAACGGCAACCATCGCGCTTGTGCGGCAACAACCGACCAACCAACTGCGGCACTGCTCGAAGATTTAAAATTGAGCGGCCTGCTCGACTCGACACTCGTAATCTGGGGAGGGGAATTCGGACGAACGTCCGATTCACAAGGCTCGAAAGGCCGCGACCACAATCCGAACGCTTACACCACCTGGCTGGCCGGCGGCGGCGTCAAAGGGGGCGTGCAATACGGCAAGTCGGACGAGTTTGGCTACAAAGCTGTCGAGAACCGCATTAACGTTCACGATCTGCACGCCACCGTGCTGCACCTGTTCGGACTGGAGCACACCAAACTGACCTACCGGTTTAACGGCCGCGATTATCGTTTGACGGACGTCGCCGGCGACGTGATTCGCGAAATCCTTATTTAGCGATCCGCCGCAGGCAACGGCTTCGGCGGCCGATCGCGCCGCTGCTGGCGGAGTCTCTCAATCGCCGTACGCTTCTTCCCAAACCGTACGGTAGGCACCGATCGCCTCGAAATATTCCAGCATCTGCTGATAGAAAGGATGCGAGCCGATCGTTGCGCTGTCACCAATGACGATAAGCTTGCGACGCGCGCGAGTCAGCGCCACATTCATGCGACGAACATCGGCCAGAAAGCCGATCTGGCCATCTCCGTTAGAACGGACGAGCGAAATCACGACAGCCTCTTTTTCGCGGCCTTGAAACCCGTCGACCGTGTCGATTTCGAGGCCCTCGGCAGTAAGCAGTTCTCGCAACAATCTCACTTGCGCGGCGTAAGGCGCGATGACGGCGATTTGCCTTCCGCTCAAGCCTGCCGCAAGCAGCGCCTCGACTTTGCGCGCGACCAACCGCGCCTCCGATTCGTTCAAACGGCTTTCGCCATCCGGTTCCGGCCCTTCGTCATAGCCTGCGCCGGCGGTGTCAATGAAGTCGACCGGTGCAATCGTCAATTCGGATTCCTCAACCTCTGGAAGATCGTGCAGCCGGTGCGCTGCAACCACTTTGGCAGCGATTAAGGAGGATTCGTAGAACTGTTCGGACGAGAAATTCATAATCGCTTCGTGCATACGGTACTGGACGGTCAAACGCCAAGAAGCATTTTCGCCGTACATCGCCATCAACCGCTCGAACAGACTCACGCCAAACCCCCCCGACGCGGCTTCCTTTGAAATCACCGTCGGCGGCAATTGGCAATGGTCGCCGGCCAAAATCAATCGATCGCTTCGCAGCAGCGGCATCCAGCATGCCGGTTCGGTTGTTTGACAGGCTTCGTCAACCACTGCCAAGTCGAAAGTCCGACGCCCGAGGACCTCACTATCCAGTCCTGTGAGCGTGCCGCACAAAACATCCACCGAATCCAGAATCTGCTGCACAACCTGCGATTCAAGTCGCCGAGCGTCGGACAGCATTTGTTTTGCCTCCCCGCGCATCGCTTGTTTTTCGCCCACCGCGGGCCGCGCTCGGGTGAAGCGGGCGGCTTTGTCGAACAGCGCGCGGGCCTCGCGCGTCAGTTTGCGGGCCAACCGCATGTCGTCGTGCCGATCGACCATCAAATCCAAGGTCTGCTCGCGCAGTTCCGGCAACACCCGAGCCGGATGGCCCACCCGCACGACTTTTTCACCGGTTTCGAGTAGCCGCTCAAAGATGTTATCGACGCCGAGATTGCTCGGCGCACAAGCCAGCACCTTTTCGCCACGCCGGACGGCCTGGCGAATCACTTCGACAACCGTCGTCGTCTTTCCCGTTCCCGGCGGGCCGTGAATCATGGCCAAATCAGCCGCGGAAAGCGCGCACGCCACCGCATCGGCTTGTGAATCGTTGAGCGCCGAGGCCATCAATTTAACCGGCTGGCATTTTTGAAACGAAGGAGCCGCCTGGCCGAGCAGTACGCGACGCAACGCGGCCAGCCGATCGCCACTCGCGCCGCGAATCCGCTGCAGCGCCGACTTTTGCCGTTGTAAGGCCACTTCGTCATTGGATAAGTCGAGCCGAAATGTCCCGCCACCACCGCTGTCATCGATCGGCTGATACAACGCAACTTGAATCGAGCTGCTTGCCCGGTCGCTCACCACACCGCGACAACGATCGCCGCCATCGTTGTCGGAAAGCATTACCGGAGAGCCGACGCTGAGCCGTGTCCACGGCAATCTTTCTCCCGAACGCTTCCTCAGTGTCACCAGCACGTGGCCGCCCAATCCCGCGTGCTGCTCATAGACCATGAGGCCAAGCAGACTGTGGCCGGACTTTTCCGCTTCGGCCGGCGAAAGCCGACTTAAAGACTGCGCGGTTCGTTGCGCTTCGGCCTCGGCCTCGATTTCGAGCAGTCGAATCAGCCTCTCGAAATGATCTTCTTCGTCCGCCGTCGACAGGCCGGCTTCCGACCAAGCGCGAATGTGCTGGCTGACAAGCTGCGTACCGTCGAGCGCCTTGACCAGCCGCGACGCCCATTTGTCGGGCACCTCAACTGTCGCCTCGCGGCCGCGCAATTCGATCGCCCCGATCCGCCTGCGTTCAATCTCGCCCACTTGCGTCAGCAAACGAACGATCGTACCCTTCGTCGTCCTTCGCGGCAGCGACTCGAGGTGCAATAACGCCATTAAGCAAACCGGGGCCCAGACCGACACACGCCAACTCTACCAATCGTCCGTCCGGAACGGTGAGGCCGGGATGCCTTCGTTATTGTAAAGATTTGCGCCGGCCGGGTTCATTGTATAGGCGTAGCGCACCGCCACGGGATTGACGACCTCGGGTGACTTTAAAACGACCTCACCGCCACTGATCGCGGCTTCGGCCCAGTGCCATTTCTTGTCGGCACCGGCAATGGCGAAGCGTGCGAGCTTGCCGTCTTTAACCTCTTTCGTCGGTTTAAGGCCCTCTTTCTTGCCGACAATCAGGCCGCCGCCGACATGATCGAACGTGATGCGAATCGAGCCGCCTTCGACTTTGTGGCTTTTGTAAAGCGGTCCGCAGGGGACTACATCCTTCATGCCATAGGTCTGATGCAGGGCCCATTGAGACAGCCGCCAGCCGACGTCCTGTTTATTGCGCGGGTGAATGTCGTTGGCCGCTCCGATATCGGTGATCACGGCCATTCCGGTGTGCTTAATGCCGAGCGCCTTGCGCTGAGCCTCACGGATTTTGGCCCAGCCGTCACCGCCGGCAGGATTATCATTCGGCTTCTGGAAGTCGGCCAACTGGACCCAGTAGAAGGCTAAGTCCGGATTGAACAGTTTTCGCCAGCCATTCACCAGCGCCCTGGTCTTGTGATAGTACGACTCACCTTCTCCGCCGTTGGACTCTCCCTGATACCAGATCGCACCGCGCATCGCGAACGGCGCCAGCGGATGAATCATCGCGTTGTAAATAGCCGAGGGCGATCCGCCGCCGACCTTGGTCTTCTCGTCGTAAGCGTCAACTTTGTCGGCGATCGCTTTCAACTCAGGCACGCTGCGAAATCCAGCTGGTGACGTCCACGGCTCGATGCGTGTGCCGCCCCAATTCGAACCTACCAAGCCGATCGGTACTTTTAATTCCTGCTGCAGCCGCCGGCCGAAGAAATAGCCGACCGCCGAAAACCCGCGGGCCGTGTTCGGCTGGCAGAGTTGCCAAGCACCCGGGCAGTTGTCCTGCGGCAGCGGCGCCGTTGTGTGACCCGGAACATTAAAGAGGCGTATCTGCGGATGGTTGGCCGCGGAAATTTCCTCCTGGGCATTGAGCGAATTGGCCACAGACCATTCCATGTTGGATTGCCCCGAACAAATCCACACTTCACCGACCAAAATATCTTTGAGTTCGATCGTGTTGCCGCCGGCCACCTTGAGCGTCTGGCCCTCGGCGTTGGCCTTCAATGCGTCGAGTTTGACCTGCCAGCGGCCGTCCTGATCGGCCTTGGCCTTCTTGGTCTGTCCGCCCAGCGTAACCGTGACCTCTTGGCCCGACTCGGCCCAGCCCCAAACAGGCACCGGCAATTCTCGCTGCAGGACCATGCTGTTGCCGAAAATATTGGGCAACCGCACCTCGGCCACCACCACCGTGGCGGGCAAAATCAGACACACAAATACGGCAACAACAACGACGCTTAACAATGTTTTTTTCATGACGAGAACCTCGCGGAAAACTGGATTAAACGACACAGAGCATTACAGTAGCCTCGTGCGAACCCACATACAAGGAGGTGGGCGTTTTAGCTTGCTGATTTGCATTCAATTAGGCTAGCATATTGGTATGTTTAACCGCTCACCAATCCGCAGCCTGTTCACCGGTTGCGTCGCCTTCGCGGCAACGGCTGGCTGGTCTTATGTCCTAACGGCCGCGGAACGGCGAGTGACGTTTGAGAACGACATCATTCCGATTTTGAGCCGATTTGGCTGCAATTCGTCGGGCTGTCACGGTAAGGCCGAAGGACAAAACGGCTTCAAGTTGTCGGTCTTCGGATTCGATCCGGACGGCGACTATGATGCGCTCACGCGGGAAGGGCGCGGGCGGCGGTTGTTTCCAGGTGTGGCCGGCCGGAGTTTGTTACTGCAGAAAATCTCCGGCTCAATTCCGCACGGGGGTGGCGTTCGAATTGACGCAGATCGGCCGGAATTCAAAATCATGCGCAATTGGATCGAATCCGGCATACCGCGCAGCACCGCAGGTGATCCGGTCGTTGAGAGGGTTGAACTTTCGCCACGAGAAGCTGTACTGTCATTTGGCCGGCAACAAAAACTGCGTGTTGTGGCAACCTACTCGGACGGCGCGACGGTCGATGTCACTCCGTTGGCACAGTTCCAGTCCAATCACGATGGTTTGGCCAAAGTGAACGAAAGCGGCCTGGTCACCATCGGCCAACTGCCCGGCAACGTCGCCGTCATGGCGACATTCCTCGGCCACGTCGATACGTTTCGGGCACTGATTCCGCAGCAGAAGAAGTTAGCGGAGCAGACCAAACTGGCCGAATCAAATCTCGTCGACCCGCTCGTGCATCGACAACTTCGGCGGTTGAATATCGCTCCTTCGCAGCCGGCCACCGACGCCGAATTTTTGCGGCGGGTATATTTGGACATCATTGGCACGCTGCCCAGGGCCGACGAGGCACGGACATTTCTGGCCGACGAACGAATTGATAAACGATCGCGGTTGGTAGACCGGCTGCTGCAGCGACCGGAGTTTGCCGATTACTGGGCTTTAAAGTGGGCGGATTTGCTGCGTGTGAATCGACGAGAACTGGGGCACAAGCAGGCGCACGAATACTACCGCTGGATCCGCGAGAGCTTCGCACAAAACAAACCACTGGATCGGTTCGCCACCGAGTTACTGACGGCCGCGGGTGCATTGGCCGACGTACCGGCCGGACATTTTTACCAAGTCGTCAAGCAGCCCGGTGAAATGGCCAGTACCATTTCGCAAGTATTCCTCGGCGTGCGAATCGAATGCGCTCAGTGCCACCATCATCCCTACGACCGCTGGAGCCAAACCGACTACTACGGTATGCAGGCGTTCTTCACGCAGGTCGGTTTCAAGAAGTCGCCCCGCGGCGAAATGCTGCTCGCATCTTCAAATAGCGAGACAAAGCACCCGCGAACCGGCGAGGGTATCTTCGCTCACGCACTGTCCGAGCCGGCACCAGCGGAATCTCCGCAAGGCGATCGACGCCAATTGCTCGCAGCATGGGTGACGTCGGCCGACAATCGTTGGTTCGCCCGAAATCTGGCCAACCGCACATGGGCAGACTTTCTTGGCCGCGGAATCGTCGAACCGATTGACGATTTTCGCCTGACCAATCCCCCTTCGAATCCGGAACTACTCGACGCGCTCGCCAAACACTTGGTCGAGCACCAATTCGATTTTCATGAATTGATTCGAACGATTGCCGGATCGCAAACTTATCAACGCTCGTGCCAGGTGAACGATACCAATGAGCAGGACGAGCAAAATTTTTCCCGCTATCTGTTCAAGCCCATCGAAGCCGAAGTTTTGCTGGACGCCGTTTGCCAAGTGACCGGCACGAGCGAAAAGTTTCCCGGCGTGCCTTACGGCTCGCGTGCAATTCAGCTTTGGGATAGCGAAGTACGGCACGATTTTCTGAAGCTGTTTGGCCGCCCGACCCGCGTCACGCCCTGCGAATGCGAACGCGTGAACGAGCCGACGGTCGGTCAAGTCCTACATGCGCTAAATTCTCCGCGAATTCAAACAAAACTTTCTCACGTAGATGGCAGGCTTTCCGACTTGTTACAGCGGTTCGATAATGACGATAATATGGCAGAGGAGTTGTACTTGGCGATTTTCAGCCGGTACCCCACCGAGCTCGAACGAAAAACAGTGGCTGACTACCTCTCCCAAAACACCAACCGTCGCCAAGCGACCGAAGACATCGCCTGGAGCATGCTGAATTCACTGGAATTTTTGTTTAACCACTAATCGCACGGCGCACGGCCCAAAGCTACAGAGGCTCGGCCGAACGTTTACACGAGTTGGAAACCCATGAACCTTCCAGCACGATACTGCGACGGCGTTCGGCGGCGCGACTTCATTCGCGTCGGCGCTGCTGGCGCACTCGGGTCACTCGTCACACTACCGCAACTTTTGCAGTCGCGAGCCCGTGCCGCGGCGGGCGAAGTGGCTGGCGAAGACCTTTCATTTATCTTTTTGTTTCTTAAAGGCGGGCTCTCTACGATCGACACCTGGGATATGAAACCGGACGCTCCGGCGGAATTCCGCGGTGAGTTTGATCCCATTAGTACGAACGTCGCCGGTATCCAGTTGTGTGAACATCTGCCCCAACTCGCCGGGCAAGTCGATAAATTCACACTGGTCCGCAGCTTCGGGCACCGCAATTCGTCCCACGGCCCGGCCGACCATTATGTCATGACCGGCTACCATCCGACGGCCGGTTTCAACGCGTCAGTACAACCAAACAACCAGCGGCCCTCGCACGGCTCGATCATTTCCCGGCAACTCGGGCCGCGCGGATCGGTTCCGCCATACGTTTGCTTGCCCAAAATGCACAATAGCGCCAGCTCGTCGTATTTGGCCGCGTCCCATGCCCCGTTCGTCGTGACGGCCGATCCTAATTCACCGCACTTCGCAGTTCCAGATTTGGCTCCCCCCCTGGAAATCGCCGCCGACCGCTTGGAGAACCGCAAGCGAATTTTTGGCAGCATAAACCGCTACGCCGCTTCCGCCGAAATCCGGGCGAATAAAAAAGCCGCCGCTCTTTCAACATTTCAGCAACAGGCGTTCGACCTGATGACATCGACCGCAACAAAAACCGCGTTCGACATCGAACGCGAGCCGAAAAAACTGCGCGACGAGTACGGCCGCACATCGCTGGGCCAGTCG
>JAYZEI010000190.1:0-11843 GCA_036337375.1 Planctomycetota bacterium
TCAGATCTGGATATGCGTCACGCAGGCGTCGGATGATCGTCGTCAACAGCCGCGTGCGGCCTTCAAAGTCGCCGCCGAAATGACCGGGCCGCGTTCGTGCGCTGAGGAACTCGTGCAGTAGATACCCGTGGCACGCCTTGACGTCGACGAATTGAAAGCCGGCGTCACGGGCGACGCCGGCCGCCGTAACGTAGCTGTCAATCAGATGCCGCAAATCGTCATCAGTCCAAACGATCGAGTCATCGGCAGCAGGAATCCCGAACTTGCCGTCCAGTAATGGATGATGGTATGCAATCCTTGGTTCGAGTTTATGAGAATTAGGCCGACAGAATCGTCCCGAGTGCGTCAGTTGCAATCCAACGAGCACATCGTCCACGGTGTCAAATCGCTGGCGGTGTGCAGCGAGAAGTGTCTCGAGCAGTTGTTCGAGTCCGCCGCGGTTGTTGCCGGTGGCAAGCGTCTGACGGGGATTTGCGCGGCCGTCCGGCCGGACGGCCGCCGCCTCGCCTCCCCAGATCAGTTTCGCGCCGCTAATACCAAAGTTATGCCAGCGGCGAAGCGTATGCTGACTGGGCGATCCATCGAGATTCGCATCCCAGCCTTCCATGGGATGTATGCACCAGCGGTTGCCGACTGTGAACCCGCCAATTTCCAGCGGCTGCGCAAGTGGCGATCCGCGGTCTGCGGTCAGAATCTCGTCGTCGCACGGCAAATCAACTCCAAGATTCTCAAGCCGCCGGCGAAAGGCCTCGACGTTTTTGAACTGCGCAATTTTTGGAAAACTGGTCATCTCTAGGTCAATTGGCTTCCGGCCGGCGCTAACGAACTTTCTTTTAAGCGAAAGCGGTGTTGTCCCGCGGTGGCGAAGTTGACGACGGCCGTCCGCTTCGCGCCACGGCCGCTGAGTGCCGCGATTTTACCAAGTCCGTATTCGGGGTGCGTCACCGGCATTCCGACATGAAACACTTCGATATCGATCTCAGCGGCATTTGAAACTGCTGGCGTGCCGGCCGCCAATTCGGCGGCCGTTATCAGCGGAGTTAGCGGCTCGACAGCAAGCGGCTGCCGCCGCGGCGATCTGTTTTGGGCCTGCTGGAATTCGTCATTTTCCGCCCAATCGCTATCCAATTGCGGCCTGCCCAAGTCAATGACGTCCATCTCTCCCCGCGGCAATTCCATGAGAAACGGGCTCGGAACGGCCGTTCTTCTTTGCCCTCGAACGTCGCGACGATGCGCCATGCTCAGTTGCAATTCCTGCTCGGCCCGCGTCAGACCTACGAACATCAGACGGCGTTCTTCTTCGATGTCGTTGGGATCGTCGCGTCCCCGGTCGTGCGGCAGCAGTTTGTCTTCGACGGCAATGATGTAGACGACCGGGAATTCGAGGCCCTTGGCCGCGTGCAAAGTCATCAGCGTTACACGGTCGACCGTCTGCGACCATTCGTCCGTATCATTGACCAATGCCGTCTGTTCGAGAAATGCCTCCAGGTTCTCCTGTTCGCCACAGCGTTCGTCGAATTCACGGGCGATCGTCAGTAGTTCCTCAACGTTTGCCAGACGGTCTGAGTCCTCTTCGGTGCCGCCGGCCTCGAGATGTACGCGATAACCTGACACCGACAGCACGAGACCGACGAATTCTTCCAAAGGGCTGCCGATGCCCGACGCAAGCTGGTCGATTGCCGCTGTAAACTTGCGAAGTGCGGTGGCGGCACGCCGTGAAAGAGAGGAATTTTCATCCGCCGCATTTGCAGCTTCGAGCAAAGAAACTGCGCGCTGGTGCGCGCAAGCCTTTAATACGTCGAGTGTCTTTTTGCCGATGCCGCGCGGCGGCATATTTACGATACGCAAGAAAGCGACATCGTCCCGCGGATTGTTGACCAGTTGCAAATACGCCAGCACATCTTTGACCTCTTTGCGCTGAAAGTACTCGACGCCCCTGACAAGCTGATACGGAACGCCCAATTCGCCGAAGGCAGTTTCCAACCCGCGCGACAACGCGTTAGTGCGGTAAAGAACGGCAAAATCTCGCGCCCGACGTTGGCCATTCGCGATGTCGCGGGCGATTCGCGCCACGATCGCCTCGGATTCATCCCGGGCCGTGGGATAGCAGACGAGTTGGACGGGCCGTCCGAGGTCGTTTTCGGTGAAGAGTTGTTTGTGTTTGCGACGTATGTTGTTCGCAATCAGCGCATCGGCCGCCCGAAGAATGTTTTTCGTGCTGCGATAATTTTGTTCCAGTCGAACTATTTGGACGTCGGGAAAATCATTTTCAAATTCCAGAATGTTATTCAAATTCGCGCCCCGCCAGCCAAAGATGGACTGATCCGGGTCGCCCGTCGCCGCCAAGTTGGGATAATCGTGCGACAGCGCCCGCAAAATCGCATACTGGGCGAGATTTGTGTCCTGGTATTCGTCAATCAGAATGTAGCGAAAACGCTGATCGAGCACCTGGCGAATTTCCGGGTTCTCACACAACAGTGTGGCGACATGCAACAGCAAATCGTCAAAATCGACAGCCGCCGAATCGAGCAGTTTTTTTCGGTATGCTTCGTAAAACTGTGCAACGGCTGCCGTCACCGGTTTGCCGATTTGCGGTTCGTATTGATCGGGGCCGATCAGATTGTTTTTCGCCCGGCTTATTTCGGCTGCGATTTGTTGGGGTGTAAAAAAATGCGGATCGTGGTTTCCAGTTTCGATCACGTGCTTGAGCGCTCGCAGACTATCGCCGGCATCGTAGATCGTAAATGCGGGATCGAGCCCGACGTGCGGGGCATAACTTCGCAGCAAACGTGCGGAAAAGCGATGAAATGTGCTCACCCAAACACCGCAATCGGGCGCCAACCGATCAACGCGGGCCCGCATCTCTTCGGCGGCTTTGTTGGTAAAAGTCAGGGCAACGATCTGCTCGTCGGGTACACCTTTATCGAGCAAGTGCGCGATTCGATGCGTTACGACACGCGTCTTGCCACTTCCGGGACCGGCCAGGATTAATAACGGACCGTCGATGTATTCGACCGCGGACCGCTGTGCCGGTGTTAAATTGCCTACGTCGACATTCATGGCTGCCAGTATAGCGAGATGCTAGCACTTGAGAATGTGGATGAAAAAACGGAAGAATCTTCGAAAGTTCGTAGCCAAAAAAAAAATTTACTGCTACAGTATCTCGGTTAAGGGAAGTGCGCAGTACCGCACTGGACATGGACTGGTTCCTTTATTTCATTTCAGGGAGGGAGCCCTAATGGCGTCGACCCGCGTTCGTATGCCCGAAGGTGGCGATGGGCAGCAGTCGGTTCAAGACAAGCTGCAAATGAGTACGGCCGAAATCGGCCTTTCCGTCCGCACCACGAATTGCCTCGAAGAGCGGGGCATCTTTACCGTGGCGGATCTTTTGAATTGTTCGCCGGATGACTTGCTGAGCATTTCGAATTTTGGCGAAAAGACGCTCGAAGAAGTTTATCTGGCGCTGGAAAGCGTCGGGTTCTTCCGCAAGTCAAAGCGAAAACTTTCGGTCGTGTAAACCCTCTACTCCGCTGGATTCACACTGCGGCCGCCGGTTTTCACTCGCCCACTTGAAAGCACTTTAACGTCGTTGAGTCGCGGGCGAAGAGTTTGCCGTGCGCCAATGCCGGCAGTGCGCGGACGGTATCTCCGAGGATTTGTGCACTCGCCAGTCGCTGGAATTCCTCGGGCGAGGCCTTGGCTAAGATCAGCTTACCGTCGTCTTTCAAAATCAGCAGTTTGTCGTCGGCGATGATCACCGAGGCGATACCAAAATCGTTCACCGACCACGCCGCGCGGCCCGTTTTGAAATTGATGCAACGCAAGGTACCCGTGCCGACATCTGCGCGGCCGTCAGTGCCGTACAGATAGCCATCGCGGTAAACACAGGTGTTGTACTGGCTGGACATCACTTCGTCGTTGGCCCAGACCGGCTTGGCACTCGATGCATCGAACTGCACCACGGTCGCGCCGACACCGTAGCTGGCCGAAACAAATAGATGCCGTCCAACCACGATCGGCGTCGCGCCGTTGATCGTCGGGCCCCGTTTTCCAAATGGAAAACGAAATCGAACATCGCCGCTCTTTGGATCAACCGAAACGCAATTGAACCTCGTAACAAAAATGACGTGCTCGGCACCGTCGTTCGTCGCCGCCACCGGCGAACTGTAACTTGGACCTTCGTCGGTCGCGGACCAGACCATTTTTCCGCTGGTTAAATCGAGCGCAACGAGGCCGTGATTTTTCGCTCCCCCCACATTGATCAGGAGTTTGTTGTCGGCCACGATCGGCGTACTACCCGCGCCGAAGTAGCCGTAATCGATCAACCCTCCGCGTCCGCGAAACTCGCGGTAAAGCGATCGCGACCATTGCGGTTTTCCATCCGCCAGGTTCAACGCATGTGCGTCACCGCCGGCACCGTAGACAAACACTTGTTTTTTGTGAATGAGCGGCACGCACAATGGCCCATCTTGGTCGGGAAAAATTTGGCCCTTATACCGCGTGGCAAATGATCGCTTCCAGATCGTTTTGCCCGTTGCCGCATCAAGTGCTTCGACGATTTCTTGATCGTCGACCCGGTGAAATACGACTGCCCGCTGCCCTTGCACGGCCACGCCGGCGAACCCGCGGCCGACCTGCCGGCGCCAGACCAGTTTCGGGCCACCGCTTGCCCAGTTGTCCGCCAGTCGCTCGTTAGTGGCTCGCCCGTTCCGATCCGGCCCGAGAACCTGCGGCCAGTCCCCGGCCCAGGTCTGCAGCGCCTGCGACATCGCCGTAAGGACGATAAACGGCATAAGAATGTGGCTAAATCGCGACATTTTGAATTCCAATTTCGGCGATGTTTGGTTGTTTAGAGGGGACGATGAACCGGCGGCAACTGGGTATAATCCCTGATCGGTTCGGATGCAAGGTTTTGCACCGAAGGTTTGTACTCCGCCATTAACTGGAAAACGTGCAATTTTGACAAGTCGACTTAGTTTGTCACGGGTGCTGTCCAAAAAGCGGGGCGATCACGGCGCCATTTCTTCTCGAATTGGCCGATTTGGTGAGGGAATCTTTTTTTTGGCTTGCCTCGCGGTCGGTACGGCGGCATTAATAGCAATCTTGTTTTGGGTCACCTTGCCAAACTGGCGCGTCAATCAGCACTTCGTTGAGACCACGTGCCGCATTGTCGAAATCCCCCGCGCCGAACAGCGTAGCGGCAGCGCGGAGAATGTCGGTTTTCGTCCGATGATCCCCTTCGAGTATGACGTTGCAGGAACCACTTTTCGGGCAGACAATTATGACCTAATTGATCGTCCGTTTGCCGACCAGGAATCCGCAGAAAGCGTCGCGGCCGAATTCAAATTAGGTGAGAATTACCCGTGCTGGTACGATCCCAACGCTCCCGCACAGGTCGTGTTGGCGCGCTGGAATTGGTTTTCCTATTGGATTGCACTGCTGCTGCCAACCGCTCTGATCGCCGTAGGCGCAGGAGGACTGGGCTTCACGGTCTGGCAGACCGCCGTTTCGCGCGAGCGCCGCGCTGCGCTCGTGCAGAAGGCCGCCGACGTGGAGTTATTTCACGAGGCAAACAACGAGCGGGCGGACTTTCCCACGATTCCGACCGATGCTGAGTTGAAAAATAGCCCCGGTACAACATTGGCGTACCGGTTGCCCATGGAAACGTCGTCCGGTTGGAAGATGTTTACGCTGGCGACGATCTGCCTGGGCTGGAATGGCCTAGTCGTGCTTTTCGCCGTTCTGAACGTTAACGGACATCTTGCCGGGCACAGTGATTGGTATTCGACAACGGCAGTCATTGCATTCGCCTCTGCCGGTATCTGGTTAGTCATTCGAACCATTCGGCAGTTTTGGCGGGCCAGCCGGACGGCGCCCACGCGCGTCGAGATTAGCGAGCACCCGCTCGCACCGGGAGGACAGTGTGAATTATTTGTCGCCCAGACTGGAAAACTCGACGTGAACAGCTTCGACGTTTTGCTCGTCTGTGAAGAGGAAGCGACGTTTCGGCAGGGCACCGATACGGTAACTTCAACAGGGATGGTGAGCGCGGATACGGTCTTTTCAAAGGAGCGGTTTGAAATCGACGGGATCGAGCCATACGAAGTCCGCTGTCCACTGCGTGTCCCCGACGATGCCATGCACTCATTTCGCGCCGCCCACAACGTGGTGCAGTGGAAACTGCTTGTCCGCAGTAACGTAAACGGCAGGCGAAACTCTGAACGCAGTTTTCCTATTGTCGTTGTCCCAGGCGGCAACGGTATGGGCCGCGATAATCTCGAACACGAAACGACTTCGTGAGTACGAACGCATGGCGAAGCCCGAAAAAATTGAAAACGACCAAGCCGTCCCCGACAGCGTAATTCCACACGGCCATCTGCCGCCGCTGCGCTACCGAGACCTTCCAGAACCCGTACCGATGCGGCGGATGGTGGGCCCGGGGATCATTCTCGCCGGTCTGGCACTGGGAAGCGGCGAATTTATTCTCTGGCCGAAAATCACCTTTCACAGCGGATTTGTGTTCTTTTGGGCGTGCCTGTTGGGCGTCACGACCCAGTACTTCCTGAACATGGAAATTACCCGCTGGTCGCTCGCCACGGGAGAAAGTGTCATCACCGGTTTCTGTCGGATGAGTCGGCGATGGGCACCGGTCTTTCTGTTGTTGTGTATCGTTCCTTGGATGTTTCCCGGTTGGGCCAAGGCGGCCGCCCAAATGCTGGGCTGGTTGATTTGGGGCGATCAGTTTACCAACGACGGTTGGGCCATGACTGGGCTGTCCATCGGGGGCCTCTTACTGTGCGGCGCAATCTTGACCGCGGGGCCGGTCGTTTACGAAACGGTGGAAAAAATCCAATTTGTCCTGGTTGGCCTGATCATCATACTGGTCGGCATTTTCGCGGTTGCCGTGGTCAGGCCCGACGCCATTGCCGCTCAATTTAACGGCGCGATGAGTTTCGGTTTCCCGAAAATCGAACCCGACGTCAACATGGGAGTCGCCACCTTGTTGGGAGCAATCGCTTTCGCCGGTGTCGGCGGCGCGCTGAATCTGGGGCAAAGCAATTACGTCAAAGACAAAGGCTATGGTATGGGCCAGTATATCGGGCGGATTACGAGTCCGATTACCGGCCAGGAGGAGGCGGTTTCTGAAATCGGTTACCACTTTCCGCCGACTGAAGCGAACTTGAGCCGCTGGAAACGATGGTGGCGGGCGGCCAGCATCGAACACTTTTTTTCGTTTTACGTCACGTGTTTGATTTGTCTTGTGCTACTCACGTTGATCAGTTACAGCATTTTTTATGAACCGAACGGAACGCAGATTTCGAACGCCGATCGTTACCAGGAAGGTATGGACTTTATCCGCGGAGAGGCGAGATATCTGGACCAGGAACAAGTAATCGGACCGCAGACGCGGCTGATTTTTCTGGTCATGGGCATTGCGCTGTTACTCACTACGGAATTCGGCATTCTCGATGCAGTCGGCCGCATATCAACCGATTTGGTCAAGGTGAACTGGCTGCGCGAAAGCCGATACTGGTCGGAGAGCCGCCTTTACTACGTTTTTCTGTGGGGACTGATTCTGTTAGGCTCGGGTGTCATCCTTCTGGAACAAGCCGGCGTTCCCGTCAAAGCATTGACGCTAGTAATACTCAGCGCGGCGCTAAACGGCGCAGTGATGTTTCTCTATAGCATCCTGCTGCTGGTGCTCAATTTCAAAGCACTGCCCCAAACCTTGCGGGCGAGCTGGTGGCGAGTGCTCATTCTCATCTGGTCGGTCGCATTTTTCGGCGTGTTTACCGTGTGGGTCGGTTATGAGCAGGTCTACCTAAAAGTTGCCGCTTTCTTCACGGCTGGCGGCTGATACGCCGCGATTAGGGGAGTCTGTCACGGCAATTGCCGCCAGCCGTAGAATCGCGATGTGGCGAAATCCGCCAAGTTTGGTAGATTAACGGCATCGAGGAGAGGTGCATGTTTTTGGATACGGCATTAGGATCGACGGCCTCGGCCATCTCACTGAGACTGATCGGCGATCGGCGTACTTACCAGCCGGGCGACGATCTGGCGGGTGAGTACTTTGTCAACTGCGCCGAACCGCAGGAGATCAAGTCGGTTGAAGTCTCGGTGCTGTGGCTGACCGAAGGTAAGGGTGACGAAGACCTCGACGTCCATTATTTCGAAAGAATTACGAACGATACGGGCCAGCCGGTCGATTTTCGACAGTCCCAACAATTCAGGACGCAACTTCCAAATAGTCCGCTGAGCTACGATGGCGCGATCGTCAAAATTCACTGGTCGGTGCGGATTCGGGTTTTTCTTGCCAAGGGCAAGGAGTCCGTTGTCGAGCAGCCATTTCGGTTGGGAAGTGTTCCCCGACCGCGACCGTGGAAACTCCCGAAGTCGTTGTCCGCCGGCGACAATGGCGAATCGAGTGATGCAGAGCGACAACAGGACGCGAAGCAGAGTGACCGGGAAGCAAAAGCCGACGGCTGATTCGCCGTTGCCAGATCATAATCCATTCGCGACACGCTACGTTCGGCCGGGCGCTTTGGACTTCGTTTTCCCCTCGGGACCGAGCACCGCGGAACTCGTGCAGCGACTTGCTGAGGCTGGCGGTTGGGGACAAATTATCGGCCCCCACGGGTCTGGAAAATCGACTTTGCTAGCCGCAGTTGTTGAGGAACTGAGGCGAGTAGGCTTCTCACCGGTACTTTTCTCGCTCCACGACAGTCAGCGACGCATGCCTGCGGGGTGGGTCAAACAGGTTCGGCAAGAGGCAGTCAGCGTCCAGCCGGCGATCGTCATCGTCGATGGCTATGAGCAGTTGAATTGGCTCGCCATTAGACGACTACGGCGAAAATGCCTTCGTCTTCGGTGGGGTTTACTTGTATCGGCCCACCGCGACATCGGCCTGCCGACGATGCATCGCACAGCGAGCACTTTAGAATTGGCCGTATCGCTCGTAGGGCAGCTCACCGGTGAACAGCCGCCGATCGACCGCGATGTCATTCGTCGGGCGTTCGTGAATCATAACGGCAATTTACGCGACGTATTTTTCGAGCTGTACGATCACTACGAACAGCATTACCGGTGATCGCCAGACTGCCGCCGTTGACCAACGGCGGCAGACGACAAAACACCGAACCATTGCTCGCGACGCCAATTTTGCACACAAATCATTTGTGACCTAGATTAGTACAGGTGCCTTCAGCGGCAGATTGGCCGCTGAATTTGTGACGTAGAGAAAGGACTTAGAGGTCCTGTAACCGGAAATGTCGTTAAGAATTGACTAAGGCGCACACTTTACCAGAACAGAATTTATTACCTTTTTCCGTGCTTGCGGTGACAGCTTATTGACCAAACGTCCTCCGCTGGTTCTAACGGAATGAGGGCATTTGTCCTCGGAAATCAAGTATTGCTACTATCGGAGCCATTCAAAATGTCGAACAGAAGCCTCTGCACACTATTTGCCATTTGCGCTGTGGTTGGATTTGCATTGACGTCGCCGGACACATGCGAGGCACAAGCCACGTACTACCAACAACCCGCGCCGACCGTCGTGGCCGCTTCTCCCGTGGTCGTACAACCGGCCGTCGTCACTACGTACCGTCCACTCCTTTCGAACTGGCCGCGGGCCTTATGGCCTCCGGCGTGGTTCCGCCCGGCAGTGCGAGTTGTAGATAGCACCCAACCCTCAGCGACCGTCGTAGCCGCTTCGCCGGTCATTGCGCAACCGACAGTTGTTACCGCATACCGCCCGCTGCTTCCGCAGTGGCCGCGAGCCTTATGGCCACCAGCGTGGTTCCGCCCGACCGAGCGAGTCGCCTACATGCCCGTCGCCGGCAGCACCGCTTGCGCGAGTCCGTGCAGAACGAGTTGTTGCAAGCCGGCCACGGCGTGCACGGTTCGATATGTGCCCCAAACATCTTATCGGAATCAAGTCTATTCCGTGCCGGTGACGACGTATCGACCGGTCACCACCTGCGATCCCTATACGGGTTTAAAGACAACTTGCATGAAACCCTGTACGACACACGTACAGCAATATCGCAAAGTGGCCTACACCACCTACCGCCCCGTTTATCGATGCAACACCGTCTTACAATGCACGACGAATGTTGGCTGCTCGCCATGTGCGGTCGGCGCTTGTGCCACATGCCCTACCGACGCTGGTGCAGCGACCCAACATTCCGGAACTCCTACGCCGAAGCCGACGTTGACGCCGCAGGAATCGCTAAAGCCCGAAGCGGCGGAGGACAATGACGACAGCGGCGAAAACAGCGAGGCCAAATATCTGCCGATGCGTAAATTGGATGCCGAGCCGCAGTTGAAAAGTGAAAACGAAAAGACCGCCGCGTTGCCGCAGACCACAGTGCAGCGAACTTCGCACGCCAGCGGCATGCCGGTTCGCAAGTTAGACGATAGCGGCTGGTATCCTTCACGATAAACGGCGACGATCAACACCGATAAAAGCACACCACTCCGTCGTGCCGCCGGCGCGCGACGGAGTTATTTTTTTTGCTCCCAGACGCCCCACTGACCGAAGTTTTCATCAACCGCGATCTTAACATGATCCGGAACCTGGCCTGTCCGCTCTTTAAGGTCGTCCAGCAGCCGCAGACCGATATAACGCGCCAGCAATTCCGTCGTTGTGTTTGCTACGGGAAGCAAAACACAATCGCCACGAGGGAAAACCCAGCGACGGTCACGAAAGGTGACTTCCACGCTCTGATCGTCCGCGGCAATTTGAATCAGTGGATGTTCGGTCGGCAACAACATGTGATGATCCAACTCGTCGACAATCGCCTTGAGCGTGTCCCGCAGGGCGATGAAGTCGACGACATAGTGGTTTTCGTCGAGCGGCCCGTGGACTTCCGCAGCAAGGCGATAATTGTGTCCGTGCAGACGCTCACACACATCGCCGTCAAACGTAATAAAATGACCCGCACTGAACACTAGGTAATCTTTTTCAATGCGAACGTGATAGGATTCACTCATCGTTAAAACACCCTGGGCAGCGGTGTGGTAATTACGCCTTCGCGTATCAGCAGAAACAGACCGGCTGCGATCATATCGGCGGTAGTTCCCGGATTGCGGCGGTGGCCGTCGGCACGCAACCAAAAATCGACATCGTTCAGCGCCCGCCGATAATTGTCATTTCGCGGTTCGCCCGCGTCCAGCACACCCGCAGCCCGTACAGCCGACTCGTCGGCCACTTTTGCCCCACATTTTCTACGAATGAGACTATCGGGAAACTCGCTCATCAAACGAACGTGAGCGTGAACAACCGATTCGGCAAGATTCCAGCCAAGGTTGATGCCATCGATTATCCACGGGCAAACGCACTGGAGGATCTCTTGGAAACCGTTCACGTACTGCTGGGCAACCAGATCATACTCGGCGGCGGCCTGCATCCCAACCAGCAAATCGGTGGGCGCTGTGCCGGCGACATCCATCGATTCGACCGAACCGAGTCCGCCAGCGCCAGACTCTTGAATGGCTCGGTAAACCAAAATCGCGTCATCCGCTTCCAGGCCGCTGAGCACAGCCGATAAACCCACCTCGATTGACATTTCGGCAGGAACCGTTGCCAGCGGCGCCAATAGCAGGATAGTACCGAGGTTGGTGTTTGTCGAAACGACACCCTGCGTTGCCCGCACGGCGTTCAAAACGGTTTGGCCAATGCGGTTCTGCGGCGCCGCATTCATAGCCGGCGCAATGGCAACGGCGCTGGCCAAAAAGTCGGCGAAGGTAAGGTCTTCAAAGTCCGCGCCGCGATGGACGTTGCCGGGCTTGGGAATCGTCACTTCCCACAGGCACGCCAGCGTTGCACATTGTCCAATTGAAAA
>JAYZEI010000191.1:0-11968 GCA_036337375.1 Planctomycetota bacterium
TTTTTATCGCGCCTTTTACGTTTACAAATATGCGACCGGCATGTCGGCCGCCATTGCGCTGGCTGATCGCGTGACGAGCGGCGGCCCCGGTGAGTTGAACGACTATTTAAGCTTTCTCAAATCGGGCGGCTCGAAGTTCCCACTCGATCAACTTCGTGAAGCCGGTGTCGACATGACGCAGCCTGCCCCGATCGCCACGGCGTTGGAAAAATTTAGCGGCTTGGTCGACGAACTGAGCGAGCTGTTGTAGAACGATGTCCGGGAAGGGAGAGTCTCTCGCTGGTTCGGCTCCTGCTGCCGGACCCATCAGGGGCCGCGTTTTCGGGGAAATGTGAACTATTTGTCTCGCGTCACCCTCTATGGAGGGGGAATGTGTGCTGCGGGAGTCGACCGCCCAAATAAATTGCTGCGTTCGCGCATCGTTTATATGTCTTGGAGGAGCAACCGGTTTGGCAGAAGCGGAAGACACGCCCAAGCTGGATGCTGAGACAGTCGCCGCCTTGTACGAGGAATTTGGTGAACCGTTGCGGCGGTTTTTGATCGGAGTGCTTCGCGACGGCGAATTGGCCGCAGATGTCCTGCAGGCAACGTTCGTCAAGGCTGCACAGCAGGGACACACGTCACGGAGCGATTCACGCAAGGCGTGGCTGTTCCGGGTGGCCTACAACGAGGCCATGTTAGTCCGCCGCCGGCAAGGAATCGGCGACCGGATTTTACGGCAGGTGGCTTGGACTGAAACAGCGGACACGGGTGCGGTCCACGAATCGGTTGTTAAAAAGGAGACGGTCGCCGCGGTTCGCGAGGCAATACAAAAACTTCCGGACCAGCAACGCCAGATCCTACGGATGAGGATTTACGAAGAAAAAACTTTTGCCGTCATTGCGGATGAGTTAGACATTCCGTTGGGCACGGCACTATCGCGAATGCGGGCTGCAACAACTAAACTGAGAGAGTGGTTGAACGAAGTATGAACAACGAACAATATCAAGGCGACGACTGGCTGGTGTTCCAGTACCTTGCCGGCGAATTGTCGGTATCGGAAGTCGACCAGTTCGAGTCACGATTGGCTGAAGATTTGCCGCTTCAAGAAGCGGTTGCCAGGGAAGTTGAACTAACCGGCGCGGTAGCTGCTGCATTCGATGCGACGGCTGAGCCTGCCGTCAAGGCGGTCGGGGCCGAGTCGCGCAGTTGGCGTTGGGTTGTGATTGCGACCGCTGTATGCGTGACGGTTGTCGCTTCGATTTATTTTGTCGCTCGTGCGGATAGGGAGCAGGCTTACGATCCGCGGGCGACGGATGAATTTGCCGCCGCGTGGACGCAAACGATGGATCATTGGCCGCCGGGTGTCGTTGACATGGAGCTGAACGGCGACATCGAGGCGGACTCGGGAGCTGAAGTAATCGCCAGTATTGCGACTCCGGACTGGATGCGGATTGGCGTGGTGGGTTTGAGCGACAAGGACACGGACGGCGATTTGCTGAAAGAGATGTAATTATGCGAATTGTGTCATTGCCTATCATCGCAATCATGAGTGCGGTGATCATTTGTACAACGGCTGCCGACGACGGAAAAACGGGCCGCAAGGCGGTCACCAAAACGAAAGCCGTCCAGTCGTCCCGCAGCAATCCTGTGGAATTCACGGCGGCCGAGGAGCGGATGGCGTTGGACTTCGTGCGGAAGCACCAAAGTGAATTGGCGGAGTTGCTCGAACACCTGAAAAAATCCGGTTCGAAACAGTACGATCGCGCAATTCGTGACGTGCTCCGCAGCGCCGAACGTCTTTCGCAGCTAAAAAAGCGGGACGCCAGTCGCCACGGGTTGGAACTGAAGGCCTGGAAGATTAAGACGCAAGTGCAGCTGCTCGCAGCGCGGCTTTCGATGACCAAAGACAGTAAACTTGAAGGGAAGCTGAAAGCAGCGGTGGCAGAGCATTTCGACCTTCAACTGGAAATGACCAAACAAAATCGAAGTCAGCTGAAGCAGCGTTTAGAGAAACTAGACAAGAATATTGACCGCTTGAAAAGGAGCCGGGATCAGTCGATCCAGCGGCAATATAACACGCTTGTAGGAGTTGGTGAAAAATCGCCAAAAAAACCGCCGGTCAAGAAAAAAACCGTGTCAGCGTCGACGGATGGCGATGGCAATAGTAACTAGTTTTTTCAGGTTGGCCCCGCCTAACTTTCTGCCTCGAAAATCAAATATTGGAAAAATCAGAAAGGACTAGCCATGCGACACAATCGTTTTTGTGTGATGGCGGCAATTGCTATAGCGTTTTGTGACCTAGCGGCCGCGCGGGCGCTCGGCGAGGCAATGAAACCGGTCAACCAGCGCTACAAGTTGGCTGACGGCGAAGAGACTCCCGACTTTCGCCGCCATGTCGTACCGTTAATGGGCCGCTTGGGTTGTAACGGTCGTGCGTGCCACGGTTCGTTTCAAGGCCGCGGGGACTTTCGACTTTCGCTGTTTGGCTACGATTTCAAGAACGACCACGAGGCGTTATTACACAAGCAGGATGAGATGCGCGTCGACGTGGATAGTCCGCTCGACAGTCTGATCATCGCCAAGCCGACCGACGATTTTAATCACGAGGGCGGCGAGCGCTACAAGACGGGCAGTTGGCAGTATCACGTCATTCGCCGCTGGATCGAAGCCGGCGCGCCGTTTGATGAAGCGGATATAAAAACCCCGCTGCATCTCGAAGTGACGCCCGCCGAAATCATTTTTTCCGGAAAAGGCAAGAAGACGCAGCTCAAAGCCGTCGCCGTGTGGCCGGACGGCACGCGCGAAGATGTCACGCCGCTGTGCCGATTCCAGACGAACGATGAGCAGGTTGTTGAAGTCGGTGAGAACGGACTGGCCACGTCGAACCAACCGGGCGATACGCACGTCGTTGTGTTTTACGACAGTGCGGTTGTTCCTGTCGCCGTGATTCGATCGGCAACTGCGCTGGTCGGCGATAAGTATCCCAAGGTTGAGACGCCGACGAAAGTCGACGAGTTAGTCGTCGAAAAACTCCGCAAACTGGGGATCGCGCCGTCCGATTTATGTAACGACGCCGACTTTCTCCGCCGTGTGCGGCTCGACATGACCGGATCTTTGCCGACCCCTGACGAGATCGAGCGGTTCCTGGCCGACAGAGATTCCAACAAGCGTGCGAAGAAAGTGGACGAACTATTGCTGACGCCGGCTTACGCTGCCTGGTGGACCACCAAGCTGTGCGATTTTACCGGCAACAACGAGCAGCAACTCAACAACGTCAATCCCATGCGCGGCGCAGCGTCCCGCGAGTGGTACGCCTGGATTCGTAAGCGGGTCGAAGACAACACGCCGTACGACGAAATGGTTGCGGGTATTGTCACCGCCAAGAGCCGTCGCAGCGATCAGAGTTACATCGAATATTGCAAAGAGATGAGTTCGATGTACCACGATGGATCCAGTAACTCGTACGAAGACCTGGACAACATGTCCTATTACTGGGCGCGGCGAGATTTCCGTGAACTTGAAGCACGCGCGATCGGCTTCGCCTATTCGTTCATGGGTATCCGCATCCAGTGCGCACAATGTCACAAACATCCATTCGACCAGTGGTCGAAAGACGATTTCCACCAATTCAAGAATTTTTTCTCGCGCGTCGTCGCCGGTCGCAACGGCGCCGATTCTGAATCGCGTGGCGAGTACAACGAACTGGTCGACAAGCTTGGTTTAAAAGGCAAACGCGGCGGAGAGTTGCGGCGGATGTTGCCTAAATTGCTCGACGATGGCAAAACGGTTCCGTTTCCGGAAGTTTACGTCTCCAATCGGCCGCAACGCGGTAACAATAAAGATGGCGAATATCCAGCGTTTGAGCACGCCAAATTGCTCGGTGGTGAGATCGTTCAGATCGACGGAAAAGGGGACCCTCGCGAGGTGCTGATGGATTGGTTGCGGGGCGAGGACAACCGGTACTTCGCACATGCGTTCGTCAACCGCGTTTGGGCTTCGTACTTCAACGTCGGCATTGTCGAACCGCCGGACGATCTCAGTTTGGCGAATCCTCCAAGCAATAAACCGCTGCTGGACTATTTGGCGAAGGAGTTCATTAGAAATGGCTTCGACATGAAGTGGCTGCACCGCACGATCGCCAACAGCCGCACTTATCAATTGAGTTGGCAACCGAACGACACGAACCGGCACGATATCCGCAACTTTAGCCACTCAATTCCACGACGTCTGCCCGCCGAAGTTGCTTACGACGCGATCCAGCAAGCGACGGCGGATGACGAAAAAATATTGAAGATGCACAACGACACCGGCGGCCGGGCGATTGCGCTGCCGAGCGCCGGATACGGTAACAGGAACTATCAGGGCGCGGCGTACGCACTGTCAGTTTTCGGCCGCTCGACGCGCGACAGCAATTGCGATTGCGACCGCTCGATGGAGCCGAGCCTGTTGCAAACCGTATTTTTGAAAAACGACCGCGAGATTCTGCAGTTGGTCGGCACGCGAGACGGTGGTTGGCTGGGGCAGGTCTCCGCCGATCTAAGTCCGGAGGGCGCCGGCAAGGACAATCCCCAGCAAAAGATCCAGAATCTTCGCAAGCAGATCGCGAAGACGCACCAGAAAATCCGCAAGTTTCGCGAAAAGAAGCAAGACGATCCCGCCAAACAACTCGAAAAACGGGTGGTGGAACTCCGCAAGCAACTGGCCAAACTTGCGCCGGCTGCAAACAAGTCAAAAAAAATAGAAGTCGATAAAGAAAAGCTGGAGCAGATCGTTAATCGGGCGTTTCTGCGGACGCTGAGTCGTTTTCCCAGTGAAGGCGAACTTGCGAGTTCCAGGCAGTGCATCACGGGAGCCGACGATACGATCAGCGGCGTCCGCGATCTGATGTGGGCTCTGCTCAACACCAAGGAGTTCATCGTTAATCACTAAAGCCTTTTTCCCCGCAGCGGACAGAGGTCTGTAGAGTGGCGAATGGCGCGTTGCATTGCACCGCCGCACTAAATCTCAAAACAACCCGGCCATTAAAGGAATACACCCATGACGATCCACCGAACTTGCGACGGAGTTCGCCGGCGCGACTTTATCAAAGTCGGCGCTTTGGCCGGTAGCGGCCTGACGCTTGCCAGCTATTTGCGGCTCGCCGCAGCGGGCGAAGTAAAAGAGGCCGCCGCCGCCAAGTCGGCGATCTTTGTCAATCTGAATGGCGGTCCTTCCCACCTGGACACCTTCGACCTGAAACCCGATGCGCCGTCGGAGTATCGCGGTGCGTTCAATCCGATCAAGACCAACGTGGACGGAATCGAATTTAGCGAGCACTTGCCGAAACTGGCCAAGTGTGCCGACAAGTTTGCGATTCTGCGCGGCGTCAGCCACACGCTGGGTGCCCACCGCCTGGGGCAGGAATATGTCAACGTTGGCACGAAGCCGCTGCCCTCTTTGGAGTACCCCGGTTACGGTGCGGTTTTCTCCAAGGAAACCGAAGGCCAAAATCCGGTCGATTTGCCGGCGTTCGTACAGGTTCCCAACGGGCGTCAACGGCCCGGATTCCTCGGCGTCAAATACGCGCCGCTGAACACCGGTGCAACACCCCGCGCCGGCGCGCCGTTCAGCGTCCGCGGTATCGCGTTGGGAAATGGCTTGACGGTCACGGAAGTTGAAAAGCGGCAGGCGCTGCTCAACGATCTGGATACCACGTTCAAGGATATCGAAAAAGACAACCAGTTGCTGGACGGGTTGGATCGGTTTTCGCAACAGGCCTACTCGATTATCACCTCGAAGCGGTCGCGTCAAGCATTCGACATCAGCAAGGAATCGCCCGCGTTCGCCGAGCCGTTCGGTGAGGAAGCCTTCGGAATGAGTTGCCTGCTGGCCTGTCGGTTGATCGAATCGGGAGTTCGTTTCGTTTCGTTGCAGCTCGGCGGCTGGGACACGCATCGCGACAATTTCACACGGCTGAAGGACCGCATGCCCGCGCTCGATACGGGGCTGTCCGCCCTGTTACGCGGTCTGGAGGAAAAAGGGCTGCTCGATTCAACCGCAGTCTTCGTCACGGGTGAATTTGGCCGCACGCCAAAGATCAACACAAGAACCGCCGAAGGCGGCCGCGATCATTACCCGCGTTGTATGTTCATGCTGCAGGCGGGAGGTGCGGTCCGCGGCGGACAGGTCATCGGTGAAAGCGACGACAAAGCGGCGATGCCGAAAAACGATGCGATCGCCCCCGACGACGCGGCCGCCTCGTTCTATCGCAACCTGGGCGTCGATCACACCAAGGAATACCGCACCAGCACGGGCCGTCCAGTCATGATCGTCCGCGCCGGTAAAGTGATCCCTGAACTGTTTGCGTAGTTGCCGTCAATCTTCGGCCGCGGCGGACGATTTGTCTTTACGCGGGATGCCGCGCCAGATTTCGTCCAGCAGCGCGTACACGTGCGGATCGTGTTCTTTCAGTTCGGCGCGAACGAATGGATAGAAGTCGTTGGTGCCGAAATACGCTTCGCTGCATTCGGCGAAATACTCTTTGTGGTTCGTTAGCGCATAGTGGCGCACTTTGCGGCCGTTGTAGAGCAGAACTTTTTCATATTTTTTCTCGTCGACAGCCCTTTTATAGGCGGCCACAATCCGGGGATCATCAAAACCGAGTACGCGATCGTGATAAGCGTGCGCCAATTCGTGCATCATCACATACGGCTGGTTCATGACGTAGTTCGTAAATGCCCCGGAACGGCTCACGTCAACCGACTTGACTTTGTCGGGGTTGTAGCCGTGATCGACCAGCCAGTCCCTGCCCGGGTGGTACTGCGCGCTGCCGTCGGGTCGGTCGTCGACCCAAATGGGAACTTTGCGCAACTCGGCCAAAGGCTTTTTCGGCATGTAGAGTGTCATCTGGGTTAGTTGGATTCGCATAATCTGTAACGCCTTTTGGCCGACGTCGGCCCGCTTGTCGAACAGACGCTGATGGACAAACAACTTCCAGCCTGCGATCTCCATTTGCTTGTAACCGGAGGTGGGTGGATCCGTGTATTTTTTTTCGTCCCCGCCGAGCGCCGAGGCCGGAAAAGCCGGGGCCGGAAAACAGGCGACAAGCAGCGCCGGAAGGATGAGCGAGTTGATGATTTGGCGTGCGTTGGTGAATCGGTGAATCATGGCTACAATTCGGGTTCTTGGTGATCGTAACCTGAAGCATCCGCGAGCGACTGCGTGCCGGGTTTTGATCCCTTGCTGATGTACCGGGTTACTCTTTTTGGCTCTTTTTTGATGTTGTCGATCAACCACAAGATAAATGCGGGCGACCTGGCAGACAAGCTCTCGCGGATGTGGGATCTGTCGGGCGAGAAAGTCTTGTCGATCGCCGGGTCGCAAACAGCCGACTCGTCAGCGCCCGTGTTTACCGTCGCCGGGCGGTACACGTCTCAGGGTTGGACCGAATGGACCCAGGGATTTCAATTTGGCTGGGCGATTTTGCAGTTTGACGCGACCGACGACGAACAATTTCTTGAAATCGGCCGGACTGCAACGATCGAAAAGATGGCGCCGCACGTGACGCATTTCGGTGTCCACGATCACGGTTTCAACAATATTAGCACTTACGGAAACTTGCTGCGGCTGATGCGGGAAGGCCGAATTGCCCGCGACCAGCGCGAACAGGATTTCTATGAGTTGGCGCTGAAGTCGTCCGGCGCGGTTCAGGCGTCGCGGTGGAGCACGACGATTGAGGGCGACGGATACATTTATTCTTTCAATGGCCCGCACTCGCTGTTCTGTGACACGATCCGGTCACTGCGTTCGCTAGCCCTGGCGCATCGGCTAGAGCATGTGCTAATGGACGAGAACGACGAGCGCGTTTCATTGTTGGACCGGTTGCTTCAGCACGCCCGAGTGACGGCCAAGTACAACGTCTATTATGGCGAAGGTCGCGACGCTTACGATGTCCGCGGCCGCGTCGCGCACGAGTGCATATTCAACTGTAACGACGGCCGTTTCCGCTGTGCGAGTAGCCAACAGGGTTACTCGCCGTTTACGACGTGGACTCGCGGACTGGCGTGGATTATGCTCGGATATCCGGAGCAACTCGAGTTTCTGGAAACCGTACCCGACGGAGAACTGGTCGAATTCGGCGGTCGTGACGGGCTAACGCTAGTAATGCTCGACGCGGCCCGTGCGGCGTGTGATTATTACATCGACAACACGCCGACGGACGGTATTCCTTATTGGGACACCGGCGCGCCGGGTCTGGTGCAAATGGGCGATTACCTCGACCGGCCGGCCGATCCGTTAAACCAATGTGAGCCAGTTGATAGCTCGGCCGCCGCGATTGCCGCTCAAGGTCTGTTGCGGCTCGGGCGATATTTGCAGCAACAGGGAAGAACGCAGCAGGGCGATCACTACTGGCAGGCTGGACTTACCGTGCTGGAACGGCTGCTCGACGAACCGTATTTGAGCACCGGTGCGGATCGGCAAGGTTTGCTGTTGCATGCGGTCTATCATCGTCCCCGGGGCTGGGATCATGTGCCGGCCGGTTTGCCGATTCCGCACGGAGAATCGTGTATCTGGGGTGATTACCACCTGGCCGAAGCAGCGCTTTATGTGCAGCGAGTTGCGCGGGATGAGTCTTATTACTGTTTTTTCGGCAACTAGCCGCTGCGGGCGATTCACATCCTGCTGTGTCGCGGGTTAAGGGTTCGGCGGGAGCCGGTCCCGCCGCAAGGCTACTCGCCGGTAGGTGTTGCTTTTTCCCGCTCCGCAACCAACATTTTGATCCACGGCGCGACATAGTGGCCGTGGTCGTGGTACGTACGGCCGCTTACGAGGTTGCCGTCGATGACGCAAGGCTCGTCTACGAAGGTGCCGCCGCAGACTTCGAGATCGAATTTACATTTAGGCACGGTCGCCATCCGCCGGCCTTGTACGCAATCCGCACGAGCGGGAATTTCGACCCCGTGACAGACGCTGGCGATCGGTTTGTTGAATTCGAAAAAGTGCCGGGTGATCCGCAGTAAGTCTTCGTCATCTCGAATATATTCGGGCGCACGGCCGCCGCTAAAGAAAATACCAACGTAGTCGTCCGGGTCGATATCTTTGAAGGCGATATCCGCTTCGATTGTGTAACCCTCCCATTCTTTGGTGATTGTCCAGCCCGGTTTGACTTCGTGCAGCACCATCTGATAGCACCGTTTCTCAGGCGCGGCCACTACGGGCTCGAATCCATCTTCCTGCAAGCGGTAATACGGATAGAGCGTGTCCATCGTTTCGCTCGCGTCACCGATGATAATGAGAACTTTATTCATGGATGCGGGCCTTTCGGTGTTTGGTAGTCCATCAGCGATTCAACCGCTGCGCCGATATCCGGCTGGCGCATCAGCGATTCGCCAACGAGAATTGCATCCACGCCAGCGTCATCCAGCCTTCGCACGTCGTCGGCTGTGCGGATGCCGCTTTCGCCGACGAGCATGCACTCGTCGGGGATTTCGCGGCGGAGGCGGATCGTGTGCTGCAAATCAACTTCGAAGGTTCGCAGATCCCGATTGTTGACGCCGATCAGCGTCGCACCGGCCTCCAGCACACGGGCGACATTTTCCGGTTCATAGAGCTCGACCAGCGGCGTCATGCCCAGTTCTATCGTCTCGCTGTGCAGTTTGCGGAGATTGCAGTCGTCGAGGCATTCGGCGATCAGCAAAACCGCATCTGCTCCCGCCGCGCGGGCTTCGAGCAGTTGATAACTGTCGAGAATAAAATCTTTGCGTAGCAGCGGCACATCCGTCACCGTGCGGACCTGTCGCAGGCAATTAAGACTGCCCTGGAAATACGGCCCGTCGGTCAGCACGCTCAAGCAACTTGCACCGTGCCGGGCGTAAATGTGCGCAATCTCAGCCGGGTTAAAGTCTTTACGTATTACGCCGGCCGACGGGCTTGCTTTCTTGATTTCGGCGATCAGCGCTATGCCGGTCGTGCTGGCCAATGCGCTGGAGAAATCCCGGACCGGCGGCGTGTCGGCCAGCGCTGCGCGCAGCTCGGACTCCGGCCTGGCGGCTTTGGCCGCGGCAATTTCATCACGCTTGGTGTCGACGATTTTGTCGAGGATGGTGGACATTCGCTATCAACCACCAGCATAACGTCGAGCGGCGGATTTTTACACGGCGGTCTCGATCGCGCGCTGTAATTGACTCAGAACGACTGCCGCCGCTTCTTGCTGTCGTTCGGTTCGCGACTGCGCGGTCAGTGTGAAACACCGGGCGTCGGCGGCGATCTGTGATTGTGGCTCGCGGCGCGCAACGGCGGCAAAGATAATGCCGTCGGCTTCCGGCGGAGCTCCGGGGCCCAAGTGGCCGGTGACCGCGGCGGCGTAATCCGCCTCGGGGGTTTTTTTCAAAACGTTGATCGCCATCTCGCGAGCGACGCTCTCGCTCTCGGCTGTGTGTTGTTCGATCGATTCTTTGGAAACATCAAGCCACGCCTGTTTTGTCGCCTGCCGGTAAGTCACGGCCGAACCGCAAAGCCAGTGCGAAATACCCGGCACGCGGGCGAGGGCTGCCGAGATCAGACCGGCCGTGCAACTTTCGGCGAATACGACGCGGACCTGCTGTTGGGCCAGTTTCTCGGCAAGCGCATGGGCAACATCGTCAGGCATTCCTTGATCGTCCACCCCCGCGAGAGGAGAGTCAAGTGCCGCACCGTTCAATTTGCGCCGCTACCTTTAAGCGTATTGGCGAGAGTGCGATACTACACGACCGGGAAAACAGAGTGATCCGTGATGGAGATGCTATGTCCGAGTTGTGGGAGATTTTGTGGTTGACGGTCCGTGTTTCGGGTCTGGCGGTGTTGATCAGCGCCGTGGTCGGCGTACCGCTGGGAGCGTGGCTTGGGCTGGCTCGGTTTCGCGGCAAGTCGCTGGTGGTCGCGGCGGTTCACACGGGCATGGCTCTGCCGCCCGTTGTTGTTGGATTAGTGCTGTTCATTTTGTTATCAAACAGCGGCCCGCTGGCCTCGCTCGATTGGCTATTTACGTCGCGGGCGATGGTGGTGGCGCAGACCGTTCTCGCTCTGCCGTTTGTGGTTGGCATCACAAGAAATGCGGTGGCCGCGGTTCCGGCGGACTTCGTGCTGCAGGTTCGTGCAACCGGAGCGAGCCATCGGCAGACACGCTGGACGTTGTTGCGCGAAGCGCGGGATGGGGTGGCGCTTGCTGTGGCCGCAGCATTTGGCCGCAGCATTTCCGAAGTTGGCGCCGTGCTGATCGTCGGCGGAAATATTCAGGGGCACACGCGGGTGCTGACGACGGCGATTGTGTTGGAGACGGGTAAGGGTCAATTTCAATTCGCACTGGCTTTGAGCGCGGTCCTGCTCGGATTGGCCGTGTTGGTCAACTTGTTTATCCTGCGAATGCAGTACGGCAGGCGGTTGGCATGAATGGAGAAGTTTGCTGCCGTTTGAGCGGTGTCCGAAAACGGCACGATGCGTCGTTCATGCTGGAGGTCGAAGACCTGCAAATCGCGACGGGCGAGATGCTTTGTTTGCTTGGACCCACCGGCGCGGGCAAGAGCACGCTGCTGCGGTTGCTGTCCGCACTTGAGCAGTCGTCGGTGGGTGAAGTGAAAATATTTGACCACCGGCTGGATCAGGGGCCGCTACCACTTTCGCTGCAGCGCAGAATCGCCATGGTATTCCAGCGGCCACAGTTGCTATCGGGTACCGTGCGGGCGAACATCGAATACGGACTTCGCGTCCGCGGGGAAAGAGCCGATCTTGCGGACCGAGTCGATGCGGTGCTGCGGCGACTGAATCTGCAACCTCTCGCCGACCAGGCGGCGACGAAATTATCGGGCGGGCAAGCCCAATTGGTCGCTTTGGCCAGAGCGCTGGTTGTCGAGCCGGAGCTGCTGCTGCTCGACGAGCCAACATCGCAACTGGACCCCGCGCACGTTGCACTGGTCGAGCAAGCGGTGGCGGACGAAAGGAAGTCGCCTGAGCGGACGATCGTGTGGGCCAC
>JAYZEI010000192.1:0-6098 GCA_036337375.1 Planctomycetota bacterium
GCCATCGCCGTTTTCGTCTTTTAGTTTTGTTACTTCGCACCGCTGTGTGGCGTATAGCCAACCGTCGCGGTAGGCCAAGCCGAGCACCTCGTGTAATCCGCGGGCGTAGCGTTCGAATATCGGCTGTGGCGGGTCGTCGAAGGCGCCGTCCACCAAATAGATATCGCCCCGCCGAGTTGACACGGCCAGCCGCCCGTCCGGCATCGATTCAATCGCCCCCGCCTCCAGATTCACGTGATCCGGGATAGCGATAGGAATGATGCGGTAGTAGTCGGCTTGTTTGGTTTGGGCCAGGGCGGACGCGGCCATGAGGAACGAAAACGATGCGACTGTCGTGATGAATGCTGCTGCGCGTTGCATGTTGGCCCTCTGCGATTCAACGGTCCATTCGGCGAGATATACACGCTGCCGGGACATCATTGTGTTGAAGAAAGTGTCTGATCGCAAGCAGATTAAAAAATCTACCGTCGCCCGGACACAGCGGTGTACCAAATTCCCGCCCATTGCCTATAATGGCGCGTTCGACAGTGGACTGATGCATAACTAAGGCGATTGATGTCCCGAAGTTCGGCCAGCCGGCCATCGCCGTCCCGCCCTCGGATTCCCGCCTGCCACCTTGCACCCAAATTCGGGATGAGTCCCATGCGGAACAACTCTTTGGTTCGAGCCGGGGCCCTCAGCATTGCTGTGCAAGTATGCCTGCTGCTGCTGGCCGGGTGCGGCGACGTCGATCCCGTCGAAGTCTACGAGGTCGACAAGCAGCATGTGCTTGATGAACTCATCGGAAAGCGGAGCGGGCAGGTCCCCGATCCGGATCGAATGCTGGCGGCCGCAGTTCCCGATGGCCGCGATTTTGGTTGGTTCTTCCTGATTGTGGGCGGCAAAGATCGGGTCGCCGGTGTTAAGGACAAATACATTGAATTTCTGGAAACGGTTCGCTTCAAGGAATTGAAGCCGACGTGGAAATTGCCCAGCGGTTGGAAGCAATTGCCGGGCGGCGGTGGCGGCATTCGATTCGCGACAATTCTCGTGCCGGCTGCCGGCGGACAACTTGAGATGCGGGTGACGCGATTGGCCTTGGTGGAAGCAGATCGGGATCAAATGCTGCTGTCCAATATCAATCGTTGGCGGCGACAAATGGGACTACGCGAAATCGCGCTACAAGAGTTGCAGAACGATGTAACGGAATTTAAGGCCGGTGAACAAACGGTGTCTTTTGTCGAATATGTGGGGAAATATAGCGCAAGACCGGGCATGAGTCGCCCCGCTCGCGGGGGCAACCTTGACGATGTTCACGCGGGCGTTCCGGGTTTCGGCGGGGGGGGGCCTCCGGCGGCAGGAGAATTAGCGGGTTTTGATAAGAGGGTTCTCGACTGTGACGTTCCCGAACAGTGGCAGGCAAGATCAGTGACGGTCATGCGCAAAGCCAATTACGTGATTGCGGGTACAGAGAATGAGAGGGCGGAGGTTACCGTGACGTCCGCCGGCGGTTCTGATCTGGATAACGTTAACCGGTGGCGGGGACAGGTTGGCCTGGCGGCAATTGCGGCGGTCGATCTGGAGGCCAGTTTCGAGCCGATAAAAATCGGCGAGCTAGAAGGCCGCTATCTCGAGTTGGTTAGCCCCGAAGATAAGTCCCGTCAGGAGGCAATTCTCCTGGCATGGGTTGTCGCCGATGGCCAGTCGTGGTTTATCAAATTGCGGGGTGATGCGGATCTTGCGCGGCGGGAAAAGGATCACTTCAAGGCATTTGCTGAATCGATGCGATTCAAATAACGACCCCAAGGATATCACATCTGATGGCAACTGATGCACAACCACGAGGAGCCCCAGGGCGGGCGACTCAAGGCCGTGCGGCAACGGCTGAGTTTGGCGCTGCGCAAGTAGTTCGCGAGGTGTTGGCGGCGGTAGCCTCTTTGAAAATCACGGTCGTGCTGTTTACGGTGGCCATCTTCATGATTTTGGTGGTCACCCTTGCCCAAGCGCACATGGATATGTGGCAGGCGACCAAAGAGTACTTCCGGCCGCCGTTGGGAATCGCCTGGATTCAAGTCGATCATCTGTTTCCGCCGGCGTGGTTCCCGGCCATGGAAACAAAGGAAAAGGGCCGCTATTTTGCCTTGGTCGCGCTGTTGGCCACGCCCATCATTGCGGGACTGTGCTACTACATCGCTCGTAAATCGGTGTTGCGCGAAGTCACCGCCTTGTTGATTGGTACCTTCGGGGTGGTGACGGCCATTTTCTGTATGTACCGGCACGAGTTCATGTTTCCCGGCGGATCTTTGATCGGCATGGCGCTGATCGTTAACCTGCTCGCCGCGCATTCCATACGTTTCAAGATTCAGGCCAAAGGCCAGCGGTTGGTCATTGGCCTGATAGTTCTGGTCGTGGGTTTTGCTCTTACCTTCGGCGTGATTTACAGCGGGCACGGCCAGCAAGGCGCTCAGGAGGTTTCGTTTTATGAAAACGCCGCGCTGTACAACGCGGTTTGGCGGGGCGTTCAGATTTCCGTGTCGTTGATAGCGGTTGCCGGGATTGCCGGATTGGTCTCATTGGCTGCCAAGGGGTTCGCAGGTCGCGTCGAGTTTTGGATTGCCGCGATTATCCTCGCGCCGCTTGTTTGGCTGGCGGCGTGGCTGTGGATCGCCCAAGACGCCATGCTCTACGAAGCGGGCATGAGAATCCTCTGGCAGTTGCTCAAGTCGCTACTGGCCGCCGGTGTCGTGCAAATTGCAGCGTCGCTGATCTTCAAACGCCGCGGTGGAATTGTCGTCATTCATGCGGGATTGCTGCTGATGATGGCGGGCGAAGTGCTGGTCAGCCAGGCGAACGTTGAGACGTTAATGACGCTTGAGGAAGGCCAGGTCAGGAACTATGGCGAAGACATGCGGACGACGGAGCTCGTTTTTGTAGATCGAGGCGGCGACGACAGCGACAAAGTTATCGCCGTCCCCGCGAGTCGGTTGGCCGCGGGAAATGAAATCAGCGACGAAAACATTCCGTTCGATTTGAAGATCGAAAAGTTTCTGGAAAATACACGTACAAACAACAACAATCTGATCACCGTCAAAGAAGCAACGCAGGCCGATCCGGCATACACGAACATTGCCACAGACGGACTAGGCATGCATCTGGCGGGAGTTGAGGCGCCGCGTAGCACGGGCACGGAATCCGAGCAGGATCGCCCGTCGATCTATGTGACCCTCATCGATAAAGAATCCGGAACGGAAGTCGGCACGTACTTTTGCGCGACTTTTTTCGACGAGCGGCCCGTTCATCGTCAAACGGTCACCGCCAAGGGGGCGTCCTACGACATCGCTCTGAGGTTTAAGCGCATCTATAAAGATTACGTTGTGCAGTTAATCGACACCCGCCGCAAGAACTACATGGGGACGGGAAAGGGCGAAAGAGGAACGCCTAGCGACTACGAGTCGGATATCAAGGTTGTTAACCAGGTGACGGCGGAAACTCGCGACAAAGTCAAAGTCTGGATGAATAATCCACTTCGGTACGCCGGTGATACGTTTTACCAAAGCGGCCACCATTTCTTGGGAGATGGCAAAGAAGCCTCCACGCTCAGTGTCGTCAGTAATATTGGCTGGATGATTCCCTATACCGCCTGCATGATTGTCGGCATGGGGCTGCTGGCGCATTTCGTTCCGGTGCTCATTCGTTTTCTTAAGCGCGACCGCTACCAGGGAGAAAAATCGAGGGCGCTTGTGTTTCCACTGGTCATCGTCGGCGCGGCGGTGGCCTACACCTGTTGGGCCGCGCTGCCGTCGCGTAGTGACGGCCTGATGGTTCGTCGATTTGGCCGCAATCCGGTCGTGTACCTCGGTCGCGTGATGCCCTTCGATACGCTCGCCCGCAATAGTCTGCAGCAGATCTCCGACCGGACCACATTTAAGGCGGTCATGAAACCGCACGAATTGGAGGAGAACTGGGAAGCCATTTCGAAAGATGTCCAAAGGCAATGGTCCCGGTTGGCCGTAAGCGACTTGGCGGCGATTAAGGGCGATGTGCCGAAACTGATTAATCTGGTCGTGGATAAAACTGGTTTGGGTCGGGATATCGCTGAGTTCCAAGTCCACAAAATTGTTTCGAAGCGGCAACCGGCGATCGTGTGGCTGCTAGACGTGATGTCCGATTCCCCCCGCGCCCTCGAACACAAGGTGTTTCGGATTGAGAACCAGGAGGTACTCAATCTTTTTGATTTGCACGAACGTCCGGGCCTGGCATATTCGTACAACGAACTGGCGGATGGGCTTGAGGAACTCGCTAAAGCGAACGCGGAAGTCGAGCGTGCTGCGCAGCAAGATAAGTACAGCTTGAGCATCTATCAGAAAAAGGTCAGCGAGTTGTACCGAAAGGTGGCCTTCTTCCGCCACATGCAATTGGCCTTTGTGCTGCCGAAGCCGGAGGTAGTGACGGACTCTGGATACTTGTACAACCTGCTGGAGCAGGCGCAGAAAATTGGCGAAGCGCGGTATCCGTTGCCGGTGCCCAGCAATAGCGAACCGGGCAGCTGGGCGCCGCTGCCGACCGCTGCAGTGCAGAACGCGCTTTTGGTGTACGCCGATCGGCATGGTGACACGACAGCCGACGAATTTGCCGAAACGTTAAGCCGAGAAGTGTTCAAGGCGGACAAAACGACCACTCCGGCTGCGATTCGGCGTTTGATGCTGGTGCAAATGGTTCGCCGGATGCAGCCGCAGCTTCCGGAGGACGCGGTTGATCGCCAGGTGGACTTTTTGCTCAAGGGTCTCGAGGAAGGCAACCTGCCGCCCGGGTTCGCGAATGTACAGGAAGTCATTGAGCAGCAAGTCGAGGTTACCCGCGCGCGTCTGCAGTCGGCATTGCAGATTGAAATCACGGGCGATGCCATGACATTGCACGGCCAGATGAAACTGCCTCCGCTCAATCCCGTCACCAAGCATTTGGTTGCCGCGCTGGAAGCCTACGGCAAAGATGATGTCGACGCCTTCAACAGGGAGCTTGCCGCTTATGAAGGCGAGGTCGGCGAACTTGATCCGGAAAAGCTGCGGCCGGGTGATTCGTGGATCGGCGGCATTGTCGCCTCTCGGTTTGGCAGTTTTTATCAGTTTGAAGAGTGGTTTAACGACTTCAATCCGTTTGGCGTTAGTTGTGTGTTTTATATCGTCGCGTTGGTGATCGCCCTGCTGGCCGGGCTTGGCTTTACTTCGTCAATGAACCGTACCGCGTTTTGGCTGATTGTGTTCACGTTTGTATTGCACACGTGTGCGCTGGTCTGTCGGATGTACATTTCCGGGCGGCCCCCCGTAACCAACCTGTATTCATCGGCGGTGTTTATCGGTTGGGCCTGCGTGGTATTCGGCATGGTATTGGAAGCGCTCTTTAGACTTGGCGTAGGAAATCTGGTGGCGGCGTTGTCGGGGTTCCCGACGCTGTTGATTGCATCGGCGCTGGCGACGGACGGCGATACGTTCACGGTTTTACAGGCGGTCTTGGACACGCAGTTCTGGCTGACCACGCATGTCGTTTGCATTACCTTGGGGTACGCAGCAACATTTTTGGCCGGCGCGTTGGGGTTGGTTTACATCGCGCGTGGATTGGTGGTGCCTTGGGGGGCTAAATTCTGTCGCCGGCAGATTCTGCCGACGTTTAGAGCGTGGATGTCTCAGGAGAAATATCGGCGTTGCGAAGCAGCTTTTACTCCCGATGTTTCTCCTCCGCTTGGCAGAGAATTGGTGCGGATGATTTATGGCATTCTATGCTTTGCGATCATCTTCAGCTTCATCGGCACCGTACTTGGCGGTTTGTGGGCCGACGACTCGTGGGGACGATTTTGGGGTTGGGATCCTAAAGAAAACGGCGCACTGATTATCGTGCTCTGGAATGCCGTTGTGTTGCATGCCCGCTGGGGTGGGTTGATCAAGGAACGCGGTCTGGCGGTGTTGTCCGTAGTCGGAAACATTGCCACGACTTGGTCGTGGTTCGGTGTCAACGAATTGAGTATCGGCAAGCACACGTACGGATTTACCGAAGGCCGTTTGTCTGTGTTGCTGCTATTTTTGCTCAGTCAGGCTGTTATTGTCGCTTTCGCATCGTTGCCAAAG
>JAYZEI010000193.1:0-33947 GCA_036337375.1 Planctomycetota bacterium
GAACCAGCAGCGAATGAATCCCGCACGGGTGCTCTCGCGGATGATGTTTTATCACGCCACCGGTGGTGACAGTTTTACACCGCTTGCAAACAATTACCAGGCACACGTTGATTTCACACATCTGTTGCACACAGGAAAAGCGATTCTTCTGGGGACGACAGAAAAGCCTGCGGTGACAATTTCGCGAGATGATCAGACAATCAATGGTGGCGATGGTCTACACTACACGGTTTATCGTTTCGTTTTTTCCCTTGATAATCAGTAAACCCTGGCGGCGCACCGCCCAATAACGCAGACATTTTTATCGTGATTGAAACCAAAGATTTAACCAAAAAGTATGGCGAGTTTTTCGCCGTGAAACAGCTGGATCTGCGGCTGGAGACGGGCGACGTTTTTGGTTTTTTAGGTCCCAACGGCGCCGGGAAGACAACATCGATGCGAATGCTGGCAACGCTTCTCGATCCAACTTGGGGCGAAGCGTACGTCTGCGGCCATTCGATTTACACCCGACCGAGGGAGATTCGGCGGTTGGTCGGGTACATGCCGGATTTCTTTGGCGTGTATGACGATATGAAAGTGATCGAATATCTCGAATTCTTTGCGGCGAGTTATCGTATCGGTGGCAAACGCCGCCGCGAAGTATGCGACGAGGTGTTGGAGTTGGTCGATTTGGCATTCAAACGTGACGAGTTCGCCAATACGCTGTCTCGGGGCCAGACTCAGCGGCTCGGATTGGCGCGCGTGCTGCTGCACGAACCGCAGGTATTATTGCTGGACGAACCGGCCAGCGGCCTTGATCCTCGCGCACGGATCAAGATGCGCGAGCTTATCAAACGGTTAGGCGGAATGGGCAAGACGATCATGGTTTCCAGCCACATCCTGCCAGAACTGGCAGACATTTGTAACAAAGTGGGCATCATCGAAAAGGGCCAGATGATCGTCAACGCGAGCGTGGCTGACGTCATGCAGCAAATCCGCCGACAAATCGTTTTGCAGATTGTGGTTACAGACCGCGCGGACGCGGCGGCAAAGTTACTCGACGATCACCCCAGTGTCGAACACGTCGAACAAGGAAAAAGCGGACTGGCGGTCACGCTGATCGAAGACGTCGAAGACTATTCCGATTTGGCGTCCACTCTGATCGAAGCGGGGTTCAAGTTGAACCTATTCAGAGAAGAAGAAATTAACCTGGAAACCGCATTTATGATGCTGACGCAGGGCATCAGTGCATAATTTTTTTGCCAAGTTGCGGGTGCGTTCTCTTAAAGCTGCTGACTCGATGAAAGATACAGCGTCTGCGACGGTTTTATTGTCAACGCCGTTAAATGATCGTCGCCGGTGTGTTAATCCGGTCGGAAAGCGTCAGGCCGCTTTGCGTCGAGCGGAAAATCGAAACGGTTCGCCGGCGACTTCATAGCCGGGCCGCATTTCGACGTTGATGACAACGCCAACCGCCATGGCTACCGCCAACATGCCTGAGCCACCATAGCTCACCAGTGGCAACGACAATCCTGTGATCGGCAAAAGCCCGACCATCATACCGGCGTTGACCAGCACCTGGATTCCTATCAGTGCGGCGATGCCAACCACGACCAACCGCCCATACGGCTCCTGTGTTGACCGGGCAACAGCCAAACAACGCCAGACCACTATGCCGTAAAACAGCAGCGTCAAGGCAACTCCCCAAAGGCCATATCGCTCCGCGATCACACACAGAATCGAGTCTGTTGCGGCTGCGGGCACGACGTATCGCCGCGGGTATGATTCCCCATCGCCCGACAACCACGTACCCCAGACGCCACCCATCGCAAATATTTGTTTTGAGCGGTGCAGATGAAAGTGGTCATCGCTCGGGCTTTCGCCGGGTTCCGTTTGCGTGAAAACCGCCGAAACTCGCGATTTCTGCTCGCGGCTCATTTGCGACCAAAGTACAGGCAACATCAACACGCCGCACAGTCCGACCACGGCCAAATCGCGGCCTCGCGCGCCCGCTGCATACAACATCACAAACAACACGGGCAAAAAAATGATTGCCGTACCAAGATCCGGTTCGCGCAAGATGAGCAGCACGGGTACAAAGGTCAATACCATCGGCATAAAAAGTCCGCGCAGCCGCCGATAATTTTCCCGGTACATCAACCACCGTGCCAGGGCGAGCACGAACGCGAGTTTCGCGAACTCGGATGGCTGCAAGCCGACCGGTCCAATTCGAATCCAACGGTGTGCACCATTGATCTTGGGAAAAAAATAAACGGCTATCAGCAGCACCACCGCCAACGCCAACATCGCGTAACTCCAACGCCCCAGGACGCGATAGGACGGCAAAGTCACGGCCCAGAGGGCAATCACCGCCATGATGGCGAAGACGATTTGTTGCTGAAACAGACGGCTGTCTGTTCCGGCAAGCCGCTCGGCACGGGCAACCGCCATCAAGCCAACCAGCACCAGCAAGGAACTGGCAATTACGATGGGGCGACCCAACTGACGAAACGTAGTGACGGCATTCACAAGCGACACCCAAAAAACTGGACGCGAGCGGTGATTGTACCGCGAGGCGGAAGCTTCAATCCACAGCAATTCGACAACAACCGACCAGCCAGAATTCATTCAAACCCGCAGAAGATTCAAAACTTTAACGGCGGCGAAAGCTGTTCAACACGCGAGAATGCAGCCGTCTGGCGGAGAATCGATACGGCATCAATCGATTGCGAACCAACACAGAAACAAATCTGCTCCGAAATTCCGAAGCGGCATCACTGCCATCTAAACAGCAAGTACAACAAACAATGCCAACGCGACCGCAACAAGGAAGCTTAGCAATAATGGGAGGAGGAACGCACCCGCCAAAACAGCGGCATCGACACGAGACCCCGCGCTGAGTCCTGCGGCCACAAAAGATCCGCAAAGACGGTGCGTGTTCGAAAATCGGCATACCAATCCTCGCAGGAAGTAATCCGATGAAACCGACAGTCGTAACGAACTATAAGTTCGCCGCCGGTGCTTCGTCCACGAGGTTCTTTCCACGAAAAGACTCCACCGGCGATTCCGCGAAAAAAGCAGGCGTTGATCAAGCCACAAAGCGTTGTCGAAGTGGCCCAAATAAGTGCTCGGAAAAATTGGTTCGTTCCGCTGCCAGACAACCTTGCTGCGGGGTTGAAGTTGTCATTGGCGCCGTCGGCAGCGGACAACAAATTCGGGTCACAATCATCGAAGCAATTTTCATCGGTCGATGGTTGACGGAAAGGAGAGCAGGGCGGGAGGATCAATTCTAGCTCACCAATCCCCGGAAAATCTATCAGTTAACCGCCAAGTCAAACACGATTGGATTGGAGTAAGTATCTGTGGGAGAGGGAATTACGGCGGAGCAACTTTAATTTATGAACGTCGGCGATGCCTCACCGAACTCCGCTCATACCCCCCACCCATCCAAAACATCAAATTTAACCTAACCTTCTTGATTTCACGCTAACAGTGACTATCATCAGTGAAGGTTTTTTGCGAGCAATTTTCCTTAAGGAGTGGTAGACCGATGGTACGCAGAAACTTGACCTTTGGACTGGCGGTCGCCTTCGCCGTTGCGACGGCACTAGTAGCGACGTCGACGGCCCATGCACGAGGCAGTTGGGGGTCTTCAGGAGGAAGCTGGGGATCGCACGGCAGTTCCGGCGGGAGTTGGGGCAGTTCCGGTGGAAGTTGGGGCTCTCAAGGCAGCTCGGGCGGCAGCTGGAGTTCACACGGTAGTTCCGGCGGAAGCTGGGGAGTCCACAAGCGGTATCGTTGGCGACGTTACAGTTCGCACGGCAGCTCGGGCGGCAGTTGGGGATCGCACGGCAGTCACGGTTCATCCGGAGGCGTAATTATTGAACGAGCCGCGCCACGCAAGGCGGCACCGGCCGCACCGAAAGAGGCCGCACCGGAGCCAGCAGCCGAGAAGGATGAGGCCGCACCAAAAGAAGCCGCACCGGAGCCGGCCGCCAAGGATGAGGCCAGACGCGACGGGACCAGCACTTATTTCACCGTTTCTGTTCCACTGGACGCCAAGGTCGAGATTAACGGCAGGCAGACAACTAGAGCTGGCACATTGCGGACTTACGTATCGCGGGGCCTCGTAGCAGGCCGCAGTTACAAGTATGAAATCAGCGCCAGAGCAAGTCGTGCCGGTCAAACGCTTGTTGAATCCAAAACGGTTTTCGCCAGGGCAGGGCAGCACCAGAATTTGGATTTTGCACTAACCGGCCCGGCCACTGGAGGTCAGATCGCAAACGGGGGTGACTCAATCGAACCTCCGAAAACGACACTCAAACTGCGGCTACCTGCCGACGCGAACGTATCATTGTCTGGCGGTGAAACTCATTCGTCCGGCCCGTTTCGCGTATTCACGACGACGCAATTGAGAGCAGGAGAAACGTGGCATAATTATGTGATTCAGGTCGAACTCGACCGGGGCGGTGAGCGGCTGTCAAAAGAGCTAGCCATCTCACTGACCGCCGGCGAGACTCGCGAGTTGTCAATCAACTTCGACAACGGCAAACTGGCAAATAACGGTCGGTAACGATTTCGCTGCCGAATTGTTCAATGCACTTTACAACCTCGTCGCCCGTCTGGCGGCGGGGTTTATTTTTGCGCGGCCCGAATTTGCAAGGTGCCACGTCCGAGCGATAATCAAGTGAATGCTGGCTAAACAAGCAAACAAAAAATCCACTGCAGACGGTGACGGCCCGCGGCAACTGCCGCAGTGGGCGGTCTGGGTGGTGAGTGCGCTGCTGATCGCTCACCTGACGGTGGTAGTCGCGACACCATTGACACTCGGCCGTGGCTCAGCCTTGACAACGCGCATCGTCGGTTTCGCCGCACCCTATTTGCAGGCGGGCAACGTCAGTCACTATTACGCCTTCTTCGCACCGAATCCGGGTCCGGCCCACATCATCAAGTACGAATTGATATTCGAGAACGGACGGACCGAGGAGGGACAGTTTCCGGATCTTGGGCGGCATTGGCCGCGCCTGCTCTATCATCGACACTTTATGCTCTCCGACCAATTGGGCGATCCCGGCCCGGATCCACGCGGCCCGGATCCACGCGGCCCAGTGGAGGACGGCAGCGAAGTAGTCGATGACGACGCTGAGTACCAACAGTGGCTTGAAAGTCGCAACCGTTTTATGAGACAAGTGCGGTCGTACGCCACGCATTTGCTTAAAGTGCACAAATGTAAAGAGGTACGGTTGCACTATTTCGAGCACAATATTCCGACCCGTGAAGCGGTGTTGGATGGCGTTCGGCTCGACGAAGACAGCTCGTATATTCCATATCCTCTGAATCCTCTGGTCGTGGTCACGGCGGAGGACGAACCATGAATGCCGTTTGCGAAGCCGTTGCCGGCTGGACTCGCCACATGAGCGGTGGATGGAACCGATTCTGGTTCACAGCGGCCGATCCGGCGACACTTTCGCTCGTCCGCATATTCGCCGGAATGATGCTGCTTTACACGCATCTGGTCTGGACGCTCGAACTCGACGCCTTCTTCGGACCTGATGCATGGGTGTCGGCCGAGCTGATCTCGGAACGCTGGCAGGTCTATGACTGGTCGCACTTTCTTTGGATCGATTCGCCAACGGTCATGTGGACCACCCACGTTGTCGCGATATGCGTCTTCGCCATGCTGACCGTCGGATGGTACAGCCGGGTGGCCGCGGTGCTGGCCTATTTGTTTACGATTTCGTATATGGATCGCGTTCAATACGCACTGTTCGGTCTGGACCAGATCAATGTCATGCTGGTTATGTACTTGATGCTCGGACCGTGCGGTGCAAGATATTCGCTCGATCGCTGGCTGACGAAGCGGCGTAATGGCCCATCGACGGTCAGCTCCAGCCTGGCGGCCAATGTTTCCATTCGATTGATGCAATTTCACATGTGCGTCATCTATTTTTTTTCCGCGGCCCGCAAATTGGAAGGTAGCACGTGGTGGGATGGTCAAGCGTTGTGGCTATCGCTGGCAAACTTCGAGTACCAATCGATCGACATGACATGGATGGCGGACTGGCCGATAACAATTGCGTTTCTTACGCACCTGACGATCTTTTTTGAAATCTCTTATGCGGCACTGATCTGGCCGCGATTGACACGGCCGGTTATGTTGCTGCTGGCGGTGTGGTTGCACCTGGGCATCGCGATTTGTATGGGCATGACCACGTTTGGCTTGGTGATGCTGATCGGTAATCTTGCCTTTGTGCCACCCGGTTTTGTGCGATCGGTAATACGGCGGAGGTAGGAATGCTCGCCTGTGTCCAGCGAGTCAGCGAAGCAACCGTAAGCGTGGATGGTAAGAACTGTGGCAGCATCGGCCTCGGCCTGCTGGTGCTGTTGGGCGTTGCACACGACGACACCGAAGAGGATGCGCAATGGCTCGCCGGAAAAATCGCCGGACTGCGTATTTTTTCTGACGAAGCAGGGCAGATGAACTGCTCCATCGATCAGTGTGATGGAGAGATTTTGGTCGTGAGCCAATTCACATTGCTGGGTGACTGCCGAAAAGGCCGTAGGCCAAGCTTCGTCGGAGCCGCCCCGCCTGAAATGGGAGAGGCGCTCTATGAACGGTTTGTGCAATTAATTGCCGAACACAACATCCGAGTTGCGACCGGTAAATTTCGGGCACAAATGGATGTTGCGTTGATCAACAACGGGCCCGTCACGCTCATCGTCGACAGCAAGGACGCCAACAAACCACGACGATGATTGTTGGCGCGTTGACCGCCTGGCGTGATACCCCCGGCTTCAACACGCAGTGCGGAGGTGTTGCTCGAGACCAAGATTCTATTCCGGGCAAACACCCACTTTACTACCGCTGAATTCTTTCAATAGCTTCGATGGCCGCCTTGGGAATCTGTTTGCCTTCTTCAACGTGCGCTTCAAGCCGCTCCATCCAAATTGGGTCTCGAAAGGCGATGAAACCCAAGATGGCAACTTTGGCATAGGTCGAAATGTTGGCGTATGTATTCGTCCCCCAAATTTTTGTCGCCGTGCCAAATGACTTTTTCAGCCGCCAGCGGCCGCCAGTCCACTGGATGCTGTTGAATTCGTCAAGGAGCAGATGCGACGTATAACCGACAAATACGGCGATCGCCTTGAACCATCGCAGCGATGACTCCTCGCAGGAACACAGCAAGAACGCCAACTCGGCCGAGACCACAGCCGCAGGAAGACTGTGGAACATCCCGCGATGCACGGTGAACTTCATTAACAGCTTGAAGAAACCAAATCGGATCAATAAATAGATCAAAGCGCCGGCTAACACCATCGACTCGTGAGAAAGCCCTAGGTGTGAAAAGCGATCGATCAACAGCATCGGTACGACAGCCGCTGTGAACGCAACCGTTTCACGCAACGGGATGCCGGTGTCGCTATCCAGGTCCGGCAACATGCCGGCAACGGAACAGAGTCCGGCACCTAGGACACACGTCGCAACGGGAACCTCTCCCGACGCGTCGCGCAGCACATACAGTCCTGCACCACCGTAAGCAAAGCCCAGTACGGTACTGGTTGTTATATGAGCCTTGAAACCTGCCACACATCGAATTCCGAAGCACCAAGCTTTTTGAAAGGGTGCGGAAAATAGTGAATTGGCAACTGGAAAGCCAAGACCAGATTACAGCGATAAAAACGCTAGGTGGGCCAAACACTTACTCAACCGCGCCGGTAAAAATAGACGGTCTGAACGCCCCATGTCACCGTCGTGACAGCGTGGCTAGCGTCGGCGAACGATCTTTGGACGACCGTCGTTAGTCGCTATACTCCCGCATCCAAGTCCGCAACCAGGCCGGTGTCAGCCATGCAGTTCTATGATCTTATCATGATCGCGGTGCTAATCGGCGCGATGGTATTTGGAGCTTGGAAAGGTCTGGCTTGGCAGCTGGCGTCGCTGTCGTCACTCGTAGTGAGCTATTTTGTGGCTCTGCAGTTCAGCTCGTCCATTGCCCCTTATATTATGGAGCGTGAGCCGGCCAATAAATTCGTGGCCATGCTAATCATCTATGTAGTCTGCTCGCTTATCATTTGGGGGCTATTTCGATTGGTCTCCAATATGATCGATCGAATCCAGCTTCGGGAATTCGACCGCCAGATGGGCGCGTTGGTGGGCATCGCCAAGGGAGCCTTACTTTGTGTCGCGATTACGTTCTTCGCCATTTCCCTGACCGAAGATCCGACCCGCAAGTCGATAATGGCGTCAAAATCCGGATACTACATCGGCTACGCGATCGACCGAGCCCACGCGGTCATGCCCGAAGAGATTCATGACGTTGTGCACCCGTATCTGCACAAGTTGGATGAACAACTCGAGCACGATCATGTCGAATTCGACAGGCAGGACGGGGACCCGCACGATGACCACGAGTTGCCGCCAGCCGCCTTGCCACACGGGCCGGAGTGAGAAGAGATTCACCTGGGCTGCAAACGGGCAGCAGACGTATTAGCCGGACGGCAAACGCATTAAGCCTGAAACTGCGCCGCCACCCCAACGTCCGATAATGTTTCTTATGTTCGGTGGATCAGGTCTTTGATCCAGGATTCCGTAGCCAGTTACATTCACTGGCCTCTAAAAACGGCTCCCATTCGGGTAGTGAACAAAGCCGGTGAGAGCGTGCGCAAATCGAGGGAGACAGATACAGAAGAAGCAGCCGGCATACAAATTGATGCTAGTTCGGTGGGTTCGTTGTCGCTCGTCTGAACAGGCAATAGTTCCCCTCTAATTGGGGCGACGATCTTTTCGATTCAATCGGAACATTCTCTGCATTCGGCGAGTAAACGTTGTCCGTCATGCACGTCAGCGCGCAGTGCCGCTGCGTGTGGGGTTTTGCCATTACCGTGCCGATGAACGAATTGTGAGCTAGGTTAGATTGTGTTGGTAATTTCGTTGGCATTTGATTTGCGCAACTGATTTTTCAGTGCGACCAAGTGCATAAATCCGACGTTTGTGCGTCAAGCTCCGTTTGCGGGCGTTTCAAGCGATAGAGACACTAGCCAACCAAACTCTGGAGAGATGACTAATGGCAACTGTCGAATCCAAAAAAGCTTCCAGCGGTCAGCGTCACGGCTCTGGCACACCACACGATCAAAAAATCTGGAACCGCATCGAGAGAGCGGCGACGGATGGTGGACACGAACTTGCGGATATTCTCGAGTCGTTTCCCGTCTACATCCGGCGAGTCAACTTGACGCGATTCCTGGCACACTACGAGTTGTACCGGATGATCAAGGACCTGCCGGGCAACATCGTCGAGTGCGGCGTGTATCGCGGGGCCAGCCTGTTGGCGTTCGCGAAATTCCTCGAAATCTTTCACGGAGGCGACCGTACGCGCCGCGTGTTTGGCTTTGACAATTTCGCGGGCTTTGAATCGTTGCACGAAAACGACGGACCTGAATGCGAGCGACTGAACAAGGTTACCGGTGGTTGGAATGCCTCGCCGTTTTACCAGGAACTCAAAGAGCACATCGACGTATTTCATGTCGATAGCTATGTCCCACGAGCAAAGCGCGTTGTATTGGTCGAAGGTGATCTGACGCAAACAGCGCCTGAATTTGTGGACCAGAATCCAGGCCTCCGTATATCGTTGCTCCACCTCGACGTCGATCTTTATGAACCAACAAAAGCGGCGCTAGACGCGTTCTATCCGCGCGTCGTTAGGGGAGGGTTGGTGGTTTTCGATGAGTATGGCCTGACGGAATGGGCCGGAGAGAGCCACGCGGTTGAAGAGTACTTCGAGGGCAACGTACCAAGGATTCAGAAGTTCCCATTCTCTTCACTGCCAGGCGGGTTCTTTGTCAAGGAATAGGGATTATCGAAATGATTGTCAAAGCGGTTACAGCAGACGCTTTACATGTCGACTTTGCAAATGAAACCGTTCATGCCCCGGACGCAGCGAAGCAAACTTTCCAGCAGTACGGATGTTTTTTGGCAAAAGGTTTGCTTTCGCAACAAGACCTTGCACCAATCCACCGCTATATTCAGCAGCTCATTCAACTGCGGATGCAGCATACTGGAATCACGGCAAGGCCTGACGGCAATGTCCCACGATTCGACGACGGATTCCTTGAATTGAACAAAGTCGATCGTCATCATGGCGCGATCATCTTTGATGCTTGCCGGCGGCTATTGCCGCTCCACGCACTTTCAGTCGATGAGCGCCTAGTCACCCTGGCTCAGCACCTCATGGACGGTAACCTCGTCATTGCCTCGGATGTAAAGGCAATTCGGATCGATCACCCAAACGAAGACAAATACTTGTTTGAGTGGCATCAAGATTATCCGTACATCATGGATTCGGAAGATGCGGTAGTGTTCTGGATCCCGATGCACGACATCACGCACCAAAACGGTTGCCTGAATCTAGCGCCGGGGTCCCACAGCTTGGGACTGTTGCCGATGCGGATTCACGATTTGCGAAATACGGCAAACAACAAGCAAGGTTTCATGGAAATTGCCGATCCAGCCATCGCCGACGATTTTCCCCAAATCGAACTTCCCATGGAAGCCGGAGATGTCCTGGTGTTTAGTACGCTAATGCTCCACGCAAGCGGACAAAACACTAGCACCCGCCCACGATGGACGGCGCAAATTCGTTTTGGAAATTTTGCGAACGACAAGTCGATCCGCCGTGATTGGCCTGGCTCGCTGCGAGACGGATCGTGGTTTGACGAAAAACATCCGGAGTACGTCGTCAATCTAAAAGAACTGCTTGAATCGGATCAATCATGAAAACGCGCGACGCAAAAAGCCAAAGCTGCAATGACCTCGATCAATTCTCTGCCGTTACTGAATTGTTCGAAGATGAGCCGCTGGACTTGATCGAAAAAATCGAAGCATTCGGCAAGTACGCAAGTCGGCAGTCGATTGCAAAGTTCCTGACCAAGTACGAGATCTTCCAGCGAGTCCTAAATGTCAACGGCTCGATCGTCGAGTGCGGCGTCCTGCACGGTGCTGGATTGTTGACTTGGGCGAAGCTAAGTAGCATCTTTGAACCCGCCAACCACCCGCGCAAGGTCGTCGGATTCGATACATTCAACGGGTTTCCATCGGTCAATAAGAAAGACCGCAATGGCACATTCCAAGAATTACGAAACGGAGGTTTACAAGGAACACCATATGAATATGTGCAGCGGGCGGTCGAGGTCTACGACTTGAACCGTGCTATCAGCCATATACCAAAAGTTGAATTGGTCAAAGGCGACCTTTGCAAGACCGCGGATCAATACGTCGCTGAAAACCCACACCTAGTTGTGTCGCTGCTGTACTTGGACGTCGATCTCTACGAACCAACACGCAAAGCGCTCGAGGTCTTCGTGCCACGAATGCCAAAGGGCGCGATCATTGCGTTCGACGAATTGAATGCCAAGATCTTCCCCGGCGAAACAGCCGCTGTCGATGAAGTCCTGGGGCTGCGCAATCTTGAAATCAGGCGATTCCCGTTTGATTCCTACGTTTCCTACGCGGTCGTAAGTTAGCCGCAGCGCTACAACCCAGCGCAAAGAATCGGAAACGCCTTGCGCTCGATGGCCGTCGCCGTCGTTACCGAGGCGGGCGACGTTGAACTATACCAATTGATTCTATGGTGTCGCCCGTTGATCAAAGAGAGAAGGCGATTCGCACAGCGTACCGTGCGCCTTATAAATCGTATGGATTGTCCGGTTTCGTACAGCCAGGCAGCGGCTTTTTCCAGGAATTTAGGGTGAAACCGACTGGCTGGATTCACTCACCTCACGCTCGTCTTCGAGAAACACGCCCAGCCCGCGAAACTTTGCATAGCGTGCTTCCAATAGTTCATCCATGGGAACTTTGACCAGCTTCTGTAGTGTTTTGACCAGGTATATTTTCAGCCGACTGGTCATCTGATGATGATCTAGATGTGCACCGCCAACCGGCTCTTCGATTACGTCATCCACGGCACCTAAATCTGCCAGATAACGCGAACTGAGCTTTAAGGCCTCTGCGGCCTGCTCGGCATATTCACCGCTTTTCCAGAGAATGCCGGCGCAGCCTTCGGGACTGATGACGGAGTAATAAGCGTGTTGGAGAATACCGACTCTATCGCCTACACCGATTCCCAGAGCGCCGCCAGATCCACCCTCGCCGATGACGACGCAGATGATCGGCGTATTGAGACGGGACATTTCGAACATATTTTCGGCAATCACCTGCGCCTGCCCCCGCTCTTCAGCGCCGACGCCGGGATAAGCTCCGGGTGTATCGATCATGCAGATCACGGGGAGTCCGTACTTGGCGGCCAGCTTCATCTTGCTCAGAGCCTTACGGTAGCCCTCTGGATGCGCGCAACCAAAGTAACATTGCTGTCGCTCTTCGAGGGTTTTGCCCTTGTGATGGCCCACTAACAGCACCTTGAACTGGTCCAATTTCGCGAAACCGGCACGGATGGCGCGGTCATCTCCAAAAAACTTGTCGCCATGCAATTCGACGAACTCGTCGAACAACAAGTTGATGTAATCGGTCAACATCGGCCGGTCCGGATGCCGAGCGACTTGAACGGTCTGCCACGGTGAAAGATCGTTGTAGATATTCTTTCTCAAATCGGCCAATTCACGGCGTAGTTTGCGCACCTGCTCGCGGGCCTCGGCACGGTCGTCGCCCCGCGATTCAAGTTCCTTAATTGATTCTTCAAGCTCGACGATGGGTCGCTCAAATGCCAGACGAGAAAGTGCAGATGCCATGTTCTATGCTTCGATTGAAAGGGAAGGTTAGCTCACAAATATTGATGTGCCGCTTAACAACTGCTGAACTTCGTGCATGGACTGCGGCCTTGCGGCGGGGTCTTTGGCCAACAGCTTTTTGACGACAGCAGCAAAGTCCGAAGATATTTCACCATCCTTAGGCTTCAGGACTGGAGCTGGTGACTTCAGGTGCTTGTTCAATAAATCTTTCGGGTTCGGAGCGGTAAAAGGAGGGCGACCACAAATCAACTCGTAAATTAGACAGCCAAAACTGTAAATGTCCGAACGCCTGTCGTGCGGCTTGTTGCGAATCTGCTCGGGCGACATGTAACTCATCGTTCCCTGCCGTTTCGAACATCTTTCGAAAAGCCGCCCGAACCAACCTCGCTCGCGACGGGCAATCGAAAAATCGATTAATTTCACACTCCCATGTTCACAAACCAAAAAATTTTCCGGTTTGACGTCTCGATGGACCCAGCCCCTGTCATGAAAGTAACCGAGCGCGTCCGCAGCGTCATCGACAATCTCGGACAAGCATTCGCCAACAAGTTGGTTGCCCTCCTGCCGACTCCATTGCTTCATATTTGGTGCGGGGCAATACTCCATCACCAGGTAGGCTAACCCATCTTCAATCCCAAATTCGTCCGTCCGGATCACGGAGTCGTGGCTCAGTGACTTGCCGACGGCAAATTCATGTCTAAGGTTTGCGATTTGTGCACTCCGAGCACGAAGCGACGGCAGCATCACCTTAACAGCACAACTACGCCGGGTTCGCGCGTGTTGCGCCTCCCAAATTTCATAACTCTGACTCGTCGCTATGCGGCGGACCAAACGGTGCGACGAAAACGAATCGTTCGGCGTGTGCTTGTCCCTCGAAGCACTCGTCACAGGTAAGCCTCATCTCGCGGTCAACACGATGAGGCACCCACCCGGCCCGCATCGCTAAGCCGTCTATTCTAGCAGACGGTCCGCAGCGAAGAAACCTGGAGATCACGCTGAAGAATTTCTGGAGAATTACCGTCCGCCGAACAGCTTTAAAAAAGCCAATCTAGGCCAACAGTTGAGAATAGATTTTTCGTAGTTGCGAAGTCATTAACTCGTGCCGAAACTGGTCTTGAAAACGCCGCTGACCTTCGGTTCCCATAATTTTTCGCAACGACTCGTCACTGCTAAGCTGGACAAGAGCGTCAGATAGTCCTGTGATGTCACGGGGGACGATCAGTCGCCCGGTTACACCATCAATTACAACCTCGCTGGCGCCATCGATGTCATAGCTAATTACGGGTCGCCCTACGATGAGTGATTGCGGCAGCGCGCGGGCTAAACCTTCGCGCAAACTTGTGTGGACAACTAAATCCATGGCACTCAGAAGCCCGGCAACTTTCGCCGGAGGAACGAGGCCGGTGAATTGAAAATACTCATCGAGGCCAACGCTGGAAATGTGGTCTCGAAGTTGCCGTTGAAGTACGCCATCGCCGACAAACAGAAACCGCACGCTTGGCACGCGGTCTACGACCTTGCGGGCCGCCTGGATGACATCCTGATGCCCCTTGAGATGAAAGAGCCTCGCCAATTTACCGACGACAACGTGATCGTCTCGATAGCCTAGTTCCGCTCGCACTGCTGATCGCCGCTCGTCGGCACCCAGAAACATGTCGACATCCATGCCGCTGTAAACCGTAACGAATTTTTCTCGTGGCGCAACGTTCGCTCGCACCATCAGACCTGTCATCGCATCAGCGACACTAACCAGCCTGTGACAGCGGGCGGCTGCACGACGCTCGCAGCTACGTATAAAGGCCCGAGCGAATCGGCTCTGGTATTGATGAAACGGCGCGCCGTGAACGGTGTGTACGATCGCAGGTATACCAAGCGACCACGCAGCATACCGACCAAGCACTCCCGCTTTTGCGCTGTGAGTGTGGACAACATCCGGCGAAAACTCACGCAGTATTTTTTTTATCTGCCGGTAAGCATCAAAGTCCCGCAGCGGGCAAATCTCGCGGCGCAATCGCGAAACCGTCACGGAGGGAATCCCCATGCCGTCCGCAGCGCCGAACAAGCTTCCTTCCGGCCCAATTGCCGGACCGGAAATCAATAAGACCTCATCGCCATGTTGTTCAATTAGGTCACGGCAGCAAAGAACTGTATTCTCTTGCGCGCCGCCCAAAATCAAACGCGTGATTACGTGGGCGATTCGCATCGGTCACCATAGTCGACGTGGACGAGAAACAAGCCTTGAGGTGGAGCGGTTGGCCCCCCTGCCCTACGATCACAATCGGCGAGAACGTCCGCCGGCCAGCCGACGGTTCGCGATCCGCGACCAACCTCGACGAGTGTGCCCACAATCGCTCGTACCATATTGTACAGGAAGCCGTTCGCTTCGACTTCAAACGCGATCATTTCGGTGTCGTCGCGTTGGATTGTTAACTTATGAACCGTGCGGACCGTCGAGCCTCGCTCCGCACCACTGGATTGGAAACTCGCAAAATCGTGCTGACCGACCAGCACCGATGCCGCCTCACTCATGCGGCCGACATCAAGCCTTTGTGGATAGCGCCAATAATACCGTCTCGTAAAAACGTCGCGAACTCCGTTATCTCGAATGACGTAGCGATACCGCTTAGAGACCGCATCGCGAAGCGCGTGAAATCCGTCGGCTGCATCCTCGACGCGAAGCACATTGATATCGTCGGGAAGATTCGCGTTCAGCGCACGGTTCCAGGCGGCGCACTCCAGTGGAGAATCCACAGCAAAACTCGCGACCTGCCCTAAAGCGTGTACTCCCGCATCCGTTCGACCACTGCCGACAACCCGAATTGACTCGCCTGCAATCGTACTGATCGCCTTCTCCAATTCGCCTTGAATCGTGCTGTGCTTCGACTGGATTTGCCAACCCGCATAGTCCGTGCCGTCGTAGGAAAGAGTCAATTTAAGCGAGCGCATACGCTGACTACACAACTGCCGTTTTTGCTTTGGCGAGCAATTCGGCGATTTGGACCGCATTCGTGGCGGCGCCCTTCCGCAGATTGTCGCTAACGCACCAAAACGCCAAGCCGTTCGGACTGGAAAGGTCCTCGCGAATTCGTCCAATGAATACTTCGTCCCGTCCGTCACAATCAGGTGGCATCGGGTATCTTCCCGATGCCACGTCGTCGTCTACAACGATACCACTTTGCTCTTCGAACAACTCGCGCGCTTCACCAGCTGTAATTTTCTTTTCCGTCTCGACGAGGATGCTTTCACTATGACAGTTAGAAACCGGTACACGCACGCAAGTTGGACAAATCTGGATGGAATCGTCATCAAAAATCTTGTGTGTCTCGTAAACCATCTTCATCTCTTCGGACGTATAACCCTGGTATTTATCCGAACCGATCTGTGGAATCACATTGAACGCAATCGGATGGGCAAACGCTTCATATTCATAGCTGTCGCCCGCCAAATAGGCGCGTGTGCCATTTTCAAGATCTCGACTGCCCGCCAGGCCGGCACCGCTCGTCGCCTGATATGTGCTAACGACAACGCGTTTGATTCGAGCGGCATCGTGCAGAGGCTTCATGGCCAACACCATCTGGGTCGTCGAGCAGTTTGGGCTCGAGATGATACCCTGATGGTTTTCGATGGCCTCCGGATTTACCTCCGGCACGACCAAAGGGACGTCCGGTTTCATCCGCCAAAAGCCGCTTTCGTCGACGACGATGCAACCGCTATCGACAGCCCATGGTACGAATTCCGCGGAAATGTCGTCCGGCGTGCTGGCGATCGCGAGTTCGACTCCGCTGAACGAATCCGGAGTAAGTTCTGCTACCGTATGCGTTTGGCCGTTGAATTCGATCTGGCTGCCGGCCGAACGTTTGGAAGCGAGGAATTTTATCGTCTTACAGGCGAATTGACGCTCTTGAAGAAGCTTTCTGATAATCGTCCCAACGGCTCCCGTGGCGCCGACGATTGCAATCGTACCAAACACTGTGTCAAACTCCTCCTGCTGGGTGTCAGCGACGCAGATGGCGACCGACTGCGTCAAAACCGTCAGTATAATCTGCGACCGCGGTTCCTTTCAACGAGACCGGGGCCAAGTAGTGTCGCAAGTGAGTGCTGCCGGACCATCCGCCCGGCATCGCAATCCAACCCGTCAACGCGGTAAAAGTTACAATCGTCATCCCCCCGGCTGATGGGCCTTTTTCACGATTCGAGTTACAAGTCCCCCGCCGGTCGCCGAGTTCGTCGACAAACGGCTTTGTAGAGCCGTCCGTCAGCGACATCAGCCTCGCGGCGGACGGTTCGTGGTCATCAATACCACGACGACCGCAACGGCAATCACCAGTACAACAACGGCCACGAGAAGTAGGATCGTCAAGCTCATACTCTTATACTGCTCTATCACCTTGTTCGCGGATTTCTTCGACACGATTCATGACGGATGCAATAATCGCGTGGTTCGCCAAAATGTTGATCCACATTGCAAAAAAGCACCACCCGATGAGAGCTACGCCCAACAACGCGACGGTAAAATGAGGGACAACCCACGACTCGCTTTGTGAATTGCCCGTTGCCGGATCGGCGGCTGCGCCAAAAACCACGATAACCATCACCGTCAACATCGATGTTAGCGCCCAATGAAATGCGCGGCGTTTGAGGGACTGACTCCGTGCCGCCCAGTCACTTTCGAGCGAATAGGCTTCGATGACTTCGCGACACCAACGGCTTGTGCCAATAAAATATGTCACAGCAATACTACTAACGAGCAAAACGCCGATCGCCGTAGCCACGCCACACATCATGTGTGTCGATTTGGCACTGGATTCCTTTTCAAGCCGTTGTTGCGATTCATGGGATCGCGTTTTTTTCCAGTCGTCGAATCGGTCATTTACGTCAACATTCATGCCGATGACGACAGTCGCCACGAGCGAGGCGGTTGATACGACAGCAAGGCTGGCAAATATCCGTGACACGAATTCGAATTCGATAGGGTGATCGACGAAAGTTACCGTTATTATGGGGTGGGTGTTTCTCACCGGCAAGTAAGCGGCATTCTGCCAATCACAAAAACCCCAGGTTCTCGTAATGCCTCCGTTGTGACTTGTCCCCCACAAAATTACAATCGCCACGGTTCATATGAAAACGTCAACCTCGATCGAAACAGAAGCCATGCCTGCTCCGACCCCCACACCGGACACCTGCGTCATGTATCTATTGCGACATGGGGCAACGGCAAATAATCTCGCCCGACCGCCGCGGATCCAGGGACACGGTCATAATCCGGAACTCTCACCAGCAGGTCGACTACAGGCTCAGGCTGCCGCAACGGCGCTTTCGGAACGGAAGATCGCGGCGGTTTACTCCAGTCCACTGACCCGCGCGATCGAGACTGCTGATTACACGGCAAAAACGCACGCACTCAAGGTGCAAATTGCCGAAGCGGTAATCGAAGTCGACGTAGGGCGATGGGAAGGCCGCCATTGGGACGATATCTCCCAATTGGACCCGGAGGCTTACCGCCGATTCATCGATGATCCGGCGGCGCATGGCTACGCTGGCGGTGAAAATTTGGGCCAAGTTGCCCACCGCGTGTGCCCGGCCATCGAATCGCTAATGGACCAACACTTAGGGCAAGCGATCGTCATCGTCGCCCACAATGTTGTCAACCGTGTCTACCTCTCCGGGCTGCTTGGAATTTCGGTTCGCAATGCCCGCAGCATCACGCAAGACAACTGCGGAATTAACATCGTTCGCCACCAAACGGACAAGACCCGAATCATCACCCTGAACAGCGTGCTTCATTTAACGGCGGCCGACGTCTGACGCCACGATCAGAATTTAGCGAGTGACGCAATTCTGTCGATGTTATTCTCCCGGATTGCCGGATTCGCTTATCTGTATTTGCCCCAAAAACTCGTCGGTTACGTCCTTAGGAATCATCTCAGAAGGCTGTGTGAACTGCCTGTCATCGATCGTCACCTCAAATTGCACTTCATACAGTTCCATCGCGACAAGCAGTTTTGGTGTTGCATCGCCGACTTGGCGGTAGAACTCAAACCGAACTGGAAATAAGGTGCTTGCGTCGAAGTAGATAACGACAGAATCCGGGACGTGCGAAAATTTTCGCCTTGTTTGCGCATCGGCGGCGACCGAGGCTGCGAGAACCGGATCGCCGCGCCAAGCTCCCCCGACACGCCACATGAGTTGTCCGCCGCGGTGGACCTGAACTGCATTTGTCAGTTGAAATCTATTTCGCAATGACGCGAGCAGTCGCGGTAAGCCTCCCAGCGCAAGATCGCTGTAGGGCCGGCCGGCCGCTTGGTGTTTGGGTCTTGTTAATTGGTCTCGCAGTGATTCCAAATTCACGTATGAGAATTCGGCTTGCTGACCATAATCTTGATAACGCCACCAATGAATTCCGTCATTGACGTGGTGCAACGTCATCTTGCCACTCGAGGTTTGCGCGGCCAATTCCAGTCGCGATTTGAGCTGCGGCGCCCTGCCCTTTTGAAGGTACTTTCCAGAACCGAAAAGTTGATGTCCGACCAGGTCGATCCGGAATCGGACACGGGCGGAAAGGTTGGCCTTCGATCTCAGCGCGGCAGCCGCGGTGTCCAACAAGACATCACCGCTAGCATTCTCGAGATTTGATGCACCAGGAGATCCTGAATCGGCCGCGCCAGCATTCGGATTAGCATCCGCAGCTAACTCTTGCCAAAAAACTGCAGCGGTAGATACTCCTAGTGCGACAATAGTGAAAATGGAAAATGGCTGCCGCATCTAACGGTTTTACCGGTTTTGTCAAAGATACAGGCCGAATTGAGCCGACGTAGAAACTCGAAGGCACGGTTTTGCCGCAGCCTGTGTTTAAACCTTTGGCATTTTACGGGGGGCCGGTCAACCTGGTCCACGTCAGTTTTTAACGACGCTGCCTGTCGGCAACTGCCCAGCGGTGGCGACGACGTGAAGGAAACAAACATGAAGATACGAACGCTGCTATTTTGCTCGACCGTTTTGGCGGTGACCGTTGTCGCTGTCGGTTGCCACAAAGTCAACAATTTGCCGCCGTCAAAAATGTTGTTTGAACCGGGACCGGGCGTTGGCGGACCTGGGCCAGGCGTGCTGCTCAGCAGTTTGCCGGCGCAGGGACCATTCGGAAGTTCGGAGATCGGGTTCGTCGGGCCCGCGGGCATGCGAATCGGTTTCGACACGTCTGGCGATGGTGCTTTTGATGCCCAACCACTTATCGCCCCCAGTCGGCAACAATTCCGACAAGGTGGTATCTACCGGTTAAAACTCACAAACGTCCCTGGCCACGAAGGCGAGGAATACTTCCCCACGCTGGAAGTCGGCCCCGTTACCCCACGGACCGAAGCCTACTTGGACCACTGTGCGATTCCAGTTCAGCTGATTCCCGAGGACTTTGACCAGGTGCGAAGTGGAAATTTCGTCACCAAGGTGATTTATCTTCCAGATCCCGATCATCAAAAACTCGCGTTGGCCGCGATCGAAACGCTCGTCAGCACGCGTCTGGCACCGGGTGTCGATCCCATCCAAGAAGCGGACCGACGCGGTTCGATTCTGGCGATTATCCGTATCGGTAATAAGATTCTTAGAGAGGCCGTGCCGGGCGGCAATCCGGCACTGGCACCGGGCGGCGTGCAACCAGTCGGCTACCAACAGAGTTCTGGTGGCCCCACGGCCGCGGCGGGCATGTCTCCGACACTGGTTGCTGGCACGAACATACCGGAGTATGGGATGCCCATCAGCGGCACTCCAATCGGCCTGCCCGGTCCACCCCATGTACCGCTGGGAATCCCGGCGGGACTGCAACGGCACGTCATCCGCAACAAGACGACGGTCCGTATGCCAGCGCCGGTCAAAGGGCTGCACATTAACGTCGAGCAAAGGCCGGGATACTCCTATCCCAAACCGCCCACTCGCGTCAGCATCGTGGAAGAGGCATCGCAAGATCGCCATGCCCCTTTTAGTCAGCCGTTTAAGGACAAGCTTGAATGGATGCGGCTCAAGTAGAAATATACTAAGGCGATTATTTTTAAACCGAGTAGCGTCTTACCGGCGTTATTACTTCACAGCAAACCGAATGAATATCCATGACAATGGTCCGAACACTCCGCTTACCCAATGTTGTGGTTGCGGTCTGCCGGCCCCTATTAGCCGGCAGGATGCTGGCAACGGTAGTGATGTTGCTTGCTGCGGGGTCCGTGGTGGCCCAGCAGCCAAAAATGCACTACCGCCACTCTAGCAACTTACCACCGGGAGCGATTGGCCGCGCTCAACTTCAGCGGGGCGGACCATTGCATGGATATTTTCAGCCGGTTGAAATTGTCGGCCCCAAAGGAGCCAAGTTGGCGCTGACCAAAGGGGGCGGCTTCGAGCCTCTACAACAGACGCCACGCAGGGCTGGCCTGCTGATAGGACAGGTTTACCGATTTCGCGTGACCAACATACCGGATCAGCCAGGGGTTGAGGTGTTCCCTACAATCGAGATCATCGATCGAATTTATCCGCCCGCGGGTCGCGAAGCGGAATTTCCAATTCCGATCCACGTCACCGCCGGAGACTTGTTTCTCGCCGCTCGCGGAAAATTCGTAACGCGGGCGATTTACTTGGAAAGTCCGCGACATGCTGTGCCGGCGCGTCAGAACCCGAACGATCAAAACTGGTTCGAAGCGCGTCCGGGCGAGGATCCGTTGAAGGTGGCCGATTTACTGGGCCGCCCCGTCGCGATCCTGCGAATGGGCGGCCGACTGCCGCCGGTTTCCGGAGCGAACAGCCGCTTCCTCTACGGCAGCGCCCCGTGGAAATCGTTGAACCAGATTTCAGATGAACAGGAAGGGCCGATGCCCATTGATGGCAAGGCAACCGCCTACCAATCTTTCGCGCCATGAATTACACCAGCAACGTTGAAACGAAATTTACCGCGAACCGGTATTGGCCGCATTGGTGGCGATTGTCGGTCATCGGACTGGCCGTGCTCATTCTCTGTTCCTGCCGTGCCGTGCCGGAAACGGTATCGAAAAAGCTCAACAATTTCGATTCCAACATCGTCCGCGGCCAGGATGCGCAGCCCCCGGTTCCCATCACACCGGGTATGTTGCCGCCGTCTGCATGGACTGGAGCGCCGAATCATCCAACCAGCGTCGCGCCGCCCGCACGACAATGGTCGCCTCCGGGAATCGCCCGGCCTTGGCCGCGCGAAGAATACCTTTTCGATGGGGGCGACGGTCGAGTCAAGGCATGGGTCAAATCGAACTGGCAAATCGAAGGGCTTGGAGTCGAAGACACCATCGCGCATTACGATACGCTCGATGGGCGTAGAGTTGTCGAACCGAGCAATCGCGTGCACATCTACGCGCCTAAGTTCAGCGCCGTCCGCAAAGTCGTCAGCGTGGACGCCTACGAGATGAAGGAAGGCCTGGTGCTGCACAGCGAACCGACGAAAGTTGTTGTCGAAGAGGATACGTTGGCGGCAAATACGACGTTGCAGAATGTACAAACCGAACGACAAATCGCAACAAGGAGCGCTCGCGCGCAACAAAGAAACACACCGGGCATCGCCATCGATAATGCGAATCGAGTGATGGAATCACTTGTCTCCTCGTGGCCAAAAGAAGATTTCAACACGTTGAAGGACGACGTGTTTGAGCAAACCGACAAGCCCTGGCTGGCGGCGGATGTTCTAGCGGCGAACACCTGGATACACGATAAGGGTATTCAAGTCGTAATCGACAGCACCGAAGCATATGTCTTGAAATTCGGATCCCGGGCCCAGGCAACCTATTCGGTCGAACGTGAAGGCGCGCCGAAATTGCGGATTACCAAATCGGCATCGGCCAAAGCCGCCCAGCCTGGAGATATTGTCGAATTTACGTTGCGATTTGAAAATGTCGGTACGCAGGTGATCGGCAACGTGACAATTGTCGACAATTTGACAACGCGTCTTGAGTACCTGGCCGACAGCCAGACTTGTAGTCTGCAAGCCGATTTTCTTCACCAGGCCAACGATCATGACTCGTTAGTACTGCGATGGGAAGTTATTGCTCCGCTGCCTGTGGGCGAATCCGGAATCATCAAATTTAAGTGCCGGGTGCGATAGCTTGGACACGAACCGAGCTCTACCAAGTTGTTTGGCTTGACGCGAGCCTCGCTATCTTCTTACAGTTTCGCTCGTCTCGAATCATTGAAGCGAAACTCCATGCATTCAGCCCCCCCTCCCCTGCCCTATCAGTGCCCTGGTGAAAACCAGCCGATCAGTCGATCAATTCACTTAGGTCGATTGGCCTCGTTCTATCACGCCTGCAAGTCGTGTCCTCACCGAAGCGATATTGAATTGGTGACGGACCAACACGCGGCCGAACAGTTTGCAGCGCGAAAGTCGAGTGCTATGCTGTTCGGCAACGAAGGGATTGTGGGTAGCTACCTGTCGAACATCGGCACTAGTGAAGCCCGAACAATTGCAACCGCTTTCGGCATTCTGCTCGCGAGGAAATCTAAACTCCCGACGCCACGTCCTGTCGTGGTCGTCGCAAGCGACGGCCGCCCAATGACCGCTGAATTGATGGCGGCGGCCAGCGAAGGATTGCGGTTGGCTGGCTGTGACGTCGTCGATATCGGATTCGCAACCTCACCATGTATCGTATTTGCCATCAATCATCTCAACACGGGGGGAGGATTGCTAATTGGAAATCCTACAGGACAGCCGTTGGAGATCGGCCTCAAATTTTGGTCGGCGGGCGGCGAACCTCTGTCAGCCGGAGGGCAGCTTGACCAACTGAAGAATCTGCTCGAGAACGGCGTTAACCGCCCGACTCGTACTGGCGGAAACACGCGCCGATTTCGGGCGGATGTTCCCTATCTGGCCTGCCTGACCAGGTACTTTCACGCACTGCGGCCGTTGCGTTTTGTGTTGGATACGCCAAGTGGACAGCTGCAGAGATATCTAATCCAACTTGCGACCGCTGTCTCGTGTGAAATCACGCTGCTGGGACGTCAGGCGGTCGCCAACACCACAGCGGCTACGCCGCCACTGGATCGCATTGCCGCAGGTGTCCTCGAAAGAAAAGCGCACTTCGGTGTTTGGATCGACGGTGATGGTGAAGCCTGGCAACTGGTCGACGAGCGCGGGCGGCAGATTGAGGCCGAACGGATGGCGTGCTTGCTGATGGACGGCATTCTCGGCGAGCGTCCACAATCGTCGGTTGTTGTCGAAGATACAACGCACAACTGGATTTCAAAGCGACTCCTCGACCGCGGCGGGCGAGTTCACTGCACCGTTCCATCGAGAGAAGCGTCATTTGCGGCGTTGCGGACAACGAATGCCGTATTGGGCGGTGGACCCAGCGGACGATTTTGGTTCGCTGAATCATCACCGACAATTGATGCTCTACGAGCTCTGGCCGTACTGTTAACGACCCTCAGCCAAAGTGACCGGCATCTTTCCGAGCGAATTGCCGATCTCTGTCCGTAGCGGGCTACTCGGCCTTAATCCCCAATGATTAGATCTGTGTAAGAATGTCTTTCATTTGAGGTTTGCTCGTTTGGGGGTTTTTGACGGTATCCGCTATAAAACACCCTGTCACATTCCGACGTTCAATTCCCACAACCTAATTAGAAACTCTTTGTTATGCCCCACCCCTGGATTGCAACTCGTACCGAGACATTTGACAACTCCGGCATTCGCAAAGTTTTCGATTTGGCAGCGAACCTGGCCGATCCTATCAACCTTTCGATCGGCCAGCCAGATTTTGATGTTCCCGTGGAGGTAAAGGACGCCGCAATTGACGCAATCCGGTCGGGGAAAAACGGTTATGCGTTGACGCAGGGCATGCCAATTCTACGCGAACGACTGCAAGCGGAAGTTGATGCGCAATACGGCCACGACGATCGCAAATTGTTCGTCACATCGGGAACGAGTGGGGGACTTGTTCTAGCGATGATGGCGCTGGTTGACCCGGGTGACGAGGTGATCGTCTTTGATCCCTACTTTGTCATGTACAAACCGCTGGTCAACATGGTCGGCGGCAAGTGTGTTTTGATAGACACATACCCCGATTTTCGAATCGACGCTGCTCAGGTCGAAGCCGCAATTTCTCCCCGGACTAAGTTGATCATTTTCAACAGCCCCAACAATCCTACGGGTGTCGTTGCCGGCGAGTCAAAAGTTCGCGAACTTGCCGAATTGGCCGCGAGGCATAATGTGGTTCTGTTAAGTGACGAAATCTATCGCATCTTCTGTTACGACGAACCTTTCGTTTCACCAGCTAGATTTAACGATCAAACACTGGTGTTGGACGGCTTTTCCAAATCGCATGCCGTCACCGGATGGCGATTAGGCTACGCTCACGGCCCGGCGGCCGTCATCGACGCCATGACGAAGTTGCAGCAGTACACGTATGTCTGCGCACCGCACCCATTTCAGTCCGCGGGGGCCGTGGCGATGGACATCGACATGTCGGAAATTGTCTCGACGTACCGCCGAAAACGAAACTTACTGCTCAGCGGTCTATCCGATCAATTTCAACTCACCGCACCCGGCGGCGCGTTTTACGCATTTCCGCAAGCGCCCGTGGGAACGGGCGCAGAATTTGTCCACCGAGCGATCGAAAATAATGTGCTAGTCATCCCGGGCAACATCTTCGGTCAAAAGAATTCCCATTTTCGCATCTCTTATGCCGCACCGGACGAGACCATTCGGCGGGGAGTCGAAGTTCTAAACAAGTTGGCCGCCGGGTAGAGCCCCCCAATAGCCCCTCCAACACCGATACTTACTCGCCGATTACCGTGATCACGATAATCCGCTGCCGTGACTTGATGTCACACTCAAGATGAAATATCTGCTGCCATGTCCCCAGCACCAGCTGACCTTCTGCGACCGGCACACTGACAGATGGCCCGAGCGTCGTGGCCTGCAGATGAGAATGGCCATTGCCGTCGTGCCATGCCCGTTCATGGCCATAGTCTTTACTCGGCGGAAAGAGGTCGTCCAATATCTGGGGAAGGTCGCGCTGCAGTCCCGGTTCAAATTCGATCGTGCCGATCGCGCCGGTGCTGCCAACATTGAAAATTTGGACGATGCCTGTGGTGATGCCGGCACGAACGACTGCTGCCGCAACGTTGGCCGTTATATCGTGCATATCCCGGTGACCGCACGTGCTAACGGCCATCCGTTCCTGATGAATCATCCGTCGACTCCGCTTGGTCATCTACATCCGCCGAGGCAAAGACGCTAAACGGGGATTGCGCCTCCTGACCGGTATCAGCCCAGCGAATCAACAGTAATTTGGTCGTCTGTTTGTCGCCTAGCCGCTCATTGAAAAAGCGATGGCCCAGGCTGCCACGCTGCTCGGCGTCGCTGGAAACGATCATGATTTGGCCCGGATTCACCATCGCTTCGATCAACAATGCGTCAAAAACTTTCTTTTTACGACTTGTATCTAGCCGAAACATCCCTTCGCCCCGCACATACCGTTGACGGAAATGTCCGTGATGCACCTCGGGGTACAGTTTAATCCGCGATCGTCCATCGTCCGCCACGGCCGCCATCAGGGCAAATTGCGCTTGCGCGTCCTGGAACGTTTCGCCGTTCAGTTCACCGCCGTTCCGAGTCAGAACATGGAACTCAGGATGAACGGATGACGTAACCAACTCGCCTCGCTGCTGTGGATTTAAATACATCCAGCGGCGAGTTGCGCCGGTATTCTCCGGATCCGTCGGCACCGACGCCGACGTTCCGTCTGCCAACGGAATTCGGCCGGCAAGTTCGGTCAACTTCGGCGGCAGCTGGTTCCCTAAAACACCGGCTCGAAATCCGTTACGAGAAAATTGGCGGCGACTCGCCGCCGCGATTGACTGCTCATCAATTTCGTCCCAAAGGAGTGGGTCGATCTGAGCGTCCGGACCCACCAATCGAACGAAGATGATTTCCAACACAATTTGATTCGGCGCCGAATCCAGCGGTGCTAGAGGCGACCTACCACTGATCTTCTCCGTGTCCACCAGTTTGCAGCCGGAACCGGCCACAAAGAATAAGACCATCAGTGTAAGTCGAGAAAGATTGGCCACCGATTGGCCTCCATGCCAACGCAAGCACCGGGAAAATAAGCGGCGTAGACTAATCGGCTGGCGTGTCGGATGTCAACGCCGATACCTCTGAGGCGACGCACGGAATTAACTTCGGCGCCGGAATTCTCGTCCCAAACACGCGGCCGTGCTTCGACCGCAATGAATCGAATGACTCGCGAAGAAACGCGTAAATCGCCGGTGATGGGCGGCAAGCCAGCCATTTTTTCGCTAATTTTTCCATGGCGACGTCGTATTCACGTTCACTGGCGGTGTGGATGTAGCACCGCCCTTCGTGACGCCGCAAGTCCCCGTCAAAACATGGGCTAATATGCCACAACTCGTGCAAGATCGTTACCAGTTTCTCGCCAAATGGCAGATTGAGAAAACGCGGCAAATAGAACGTCAGCAGATAAAGAAACTCTCGGCCAGATTCATCCACGATCTGCTGCACCGTGAACGTTTGATCGCGCCGGACGGTGTAGCGCTGCCCACGTTCGAATCGCATCGGCGTCAACGCCGCCTGCAGACCGTGTGCGACGGGCTTGCGGGCTTGGCAGAATCCAATTGCCATCCGCGACATGTTGATGTGCTGCAACTCAACAAGCCGGTTTGCCATATCCTCGCAGACCCGTCGGATCTGGCCGGTGAAGTCGAAACCGGGTTGGCGCGACGGCGAGCAGGCCGAAGGTGACGCCAAGACCAAACGCCTCGGTCGTGAACGGTTGTTGGAAGTGCGAGGCATCGGGGAATCCGTTCCGGGCCTTCCTCAGAAACGCTCGTAATATCGACCGCGATTGCTCGCCCCAGCAGACGGACGCGCGGCGTTACTTTTTCTCGTCCGCGTCGCCAGTGTCCGCTTCGGCCTCTTCAGCACTCTCGGCAGATTCATCTTCGCTTGAGTCGGAGTCTGCCTCTTCGTCCGATGGCGACTCATTCGCATCATCGTCGGCATTTTCTTCTTCGGTCGAAGCCTCTTCTTCTTCGGTCACGGGCTCCGACAACTCTTCAGAACTGTCGTCTTCGAAACTCGGCGCCTCGGGTTCTTCTTCCTTGACGCGGTCGCGGTCTCCACCGACGAATTCCAGGATGGCGCGCGGACCGGCGTCTCCAAGCCGGGGATGGGCCAAACGCAAAATTCGCGTGTAACCGCCATCACGCTCTTCAAATCGGGGTGCCAGATCATCAAACAAAATCTGCACGGCCTGTCTGCTACCAAGCATCTTCATGGCCCGACGGCGCGCGGCCAATACGGGCGCAACAGCCTGATTCCACTCTTTCCATCGGTCACTACTCCGCCACGCCCGCCAATCGTCCGACAAACGTTCGGCATCGGTAGCAAGCGAATCGGCCTCGCGTTGCGCGTTCAAGCAGCGGCGGGCGACCGTAATGCAACGTTCAACCAGCGGCCGCACTTCTTTCGCCTTTGCCAGCGTGGTAACAATGCGACCTTTGACCTTTGGCGCGTTGTCGTCAAAATCAGAATCGCGCTCGGTCAGTATTAAATTAGAAGCCAAACTGCGCAACAGCGCCCGTTGGTGGCTCGGGTTACGACCAAGTTTTCGGCCTCGCCTTCGGTGTCGCATAACTCTGTTTCTTTAACATCTAAGGGCGTCCGCCCAAGTTTAACAGGTCACTAAAAGGACGGAGCTGCCGGCGAGGGAAATCGCATTCCAAAGTGCAGCCGCAACTCGGTCAGTTTCTCCTGCACCTCCTGTAATGTTGTGTCGCCGAAATTCCGGACCTCCATCAATTCATCCTCCGTGCAGGAAACTAAATCGCGCACGGTGTTGATATTCTCCGACTCCAGGCAATTGCTGGCCCGCACGGACAACCTTAATTCGGCAAGGCTCATATTAAGCTTACGTTCCATCGCCGGATCAACGCCATCCGCACCGCTTCGCTGCGCCCCGTGAACTTGCGGACCCAGTTCGCTGTACTGAACGAACGGATTGAGGTGCTTGCGCAGAATCTTGGCAGCCTCAACCATCGCCATTTCTGGATGGACACTACCATTGGTCCAAATCTCGGTGGTTAACTTATCGTAATTGGTCTTTTGCCCGACCCGCGCGTCCTCAACATCGTAACGGACGCGAATTACCGGACTGAACACCGCGTCGATCGGAATGATGCCAATTTCTTGTTCGCCCGGCGTATGTTCTGTCGCCGGCACGTAGCCTCGTCCATTTTCGACAACCATTTCCATCGTAAATTCAATGTCACCGGTCACTGTCGCCAATCTTAAATCCTTGTTAATCACCTCGACGTTCCCGTCGGTGATCACATCACCCGCATTAATGTCGCAAGGACCCTGCTTTTCGACACGGATCACTTTCGTCGATTCGGTATGATTCTTAACGACCAGCGACTTGACGTTCAAAACCATATCGGTGACGTCTTCGACCACGCCCTCAATGGTCGTAAATTCGTGCTGCGCCCCGCCAATCCGCAACTGCGTAACGGCACTTCCTTCCAAACTGGAAAGAAGAATTCGCCGGAGGCTATTGCCGATTGTCGATCCGAAACCGCGTTCGAACGGTTCCGCGACAAATTTGCCATAGTTACCAGTTAAGGTTTGGCGTTCGCATTCGACTTTACTGGGAAGTTCCAGGCCGCGCCAACGAATATGCATGGTTTGACTCCGTAGCCTATTATTTCGAACACAATTCCACGATGAGTTGGGTCTGAACCGGGATGGAAACATCCTCGGTGGACGGCAGTCGCGCCATCCTTCCTTCGGGAATACCGCCCTCGACCAGTGACAAATAGTCAGGCACGTCGCGCTGGTTTTCGGAGAGGTTTGCCTGGACGGCCTGCAGGCTCTTCTTGCGGTTTTTTACTTGAACCACGTCGCCGACGCGAAGCTGCAGGCTGGGGATATCGCAGCGATTGCCATTGATTAGAACGTGCCCGTGGCACACCAACTGCCGCGCCTGGCTACGACTCTGGCCGAAACCCAAACGATGCACGACATTGTCCAAGCGGCGTTCGAGCAGGCTCATTAAGACATCGCCGGTATTGCCCTTCGCCCGACTCGCTTTGTCGTAGTAACCACGGAACTGCCGCTCCAACACGCCGTAATAGTGCTTCACTTTCTGTTTTTCGCGCAGATGTAGGCCGTAGTCGGTCAGCTTGCCTCGACGAAACTGATGCATACCCGGCGGCGTATCTCGCCGCTCAAATGCGCATTTGACCGTATCGCATCGTGTGCCTTTCAAAAACAGCTTCATGCCGTCGCGGCGGCAGAGGCGGCATACGGGGCCGGTGTATCGAGCCATTTGCTAAACTATCCTATCACTACCAATGATAAATTGGAATTTATTTTGTTGAATTGGGTGGCGATCAACTCGGTCAAACACGACGCTTCTTGCGGGGCCGGCAACCGTTGTGCGGCATGGGAGTAACATCTTCGATCGACTTGATATTAAGTCCCGAGGATTGCAGCGCGGTAATGGCACTTTCTCGACCGCTTCCCGGACCACTCACCCTGACGTCAATATCCTTAATGCCGAACTTAAGTGCCTTTTCTGCCGCCTGCTGTGAAGCACACTGTCCGGCAAACGGCGTACTCTTGCGACTTCCTTTAAAACCGGACGTTCCGGCGCTGGACCAGCACAGCGTATCCCCTTTGGTGTCCGCGATGGTCACAATCGTGTTGTTGAACGTCGCTTTGATATGCGCAACGCCAACCGATACATTTCGCCGAGCCTTTTTCTTTTTTGTCTTAGCCATGCCCAATCCGTTTTAAGACCAACCTCGTGCCAATTAACGCAGGTCTTTCACGCCCTTCTTGCCAGCAACCGTTTTCCTCGGCCCTTTCCGCGTGCGTGCGTTTGTCCTCGTACGCTGACCACGGACCGGAAGACCGCGGCGGTGACGCAGTCCCCGATAACAGCCAATGTCTCGCAGCCTTGTAATATTTTGGTTTACCTGCCGCCGCAATTGCCCCTCGCAGACATATTCCTTGTCCAACAATGCCGTCAAACGGGCTAACTCCGACTCTTGGAGGTCGTTCGCCTTAAGTGTCGCTTCAACCCCTGCCTTGTGACACAATTCACGTGCCTTACGAGGCCCGATTCCGTACAAATAAGTCAGAGCCACAGCAGTCGATTTGCCGTTTGGTATGTCGACACCTAACAAACGTGGCATTGAATCTAACCTCCTGCCAAACTAACAGGCAATGTGTGGCCTTGGCGTCACTGCCCGGCACATCCAAATTTCCCGCCCGAAACGCGATAGAACCTACAACGCCAAAGGAACTCAGCCCTGACGTTGCTTGTGCCTGGGATTGCTACAAACCACAAAAACAACGCCCCGCCGGCGGACGACTTTGCAGTTTTCGCAAATGCGTTTAACGCTTGCGCGGACTTTCATCGTAACATCCTGCTCTGCCGAAAGTTGTGAAACGCTCAAATATACCGTCGAGGAGGGATGTCGATCAAGCCCCGGTTGCGGGCGAAATTAGAGAACAATCTGCCCGCCTGTCCCGCTGCCTCCTGTCCTGCTGCCTCCTGTCCTGCTGCCTCCCGCCCTGCTGCCTCCCGCCCTGCCGCCCACCAACTAGTGGATTTTCGCTTGCGAGAACAAATTCAGCACCAAAACCCCCGCGATAATCAGGCCGATCCCGGCCATGCCGGCAACATCCAACTTCTGATCGTGGACAACGTAGCCGAGAAACGCGATGAGTACCATGCCGACGCCGGACCAGAGGGCATAGGCCACACCGACCGGAAAACTCCTCAGGCAGAGCATCAGAAATACTATCGCCAGCACGTACCCGACGACCGCCACCGCGATCGGCCCCCACCTGGAGAAACCGTCGATCGACTTCAGCGCCGTGGTTGCGATGACCTCTGAAATAATAGCGATAACCAGAAATAGGTAGTGCGGCATGATGTGCTTCAACATTCAAGGCAAATGGACAGCATGAATCGTGTGCTGGGACATTATAAGGCGGCACGACCCAAATTATGTAGCAGGTTTTTCCGGTCTGACCCACAACGACAAAAAAGCCCCGCCGGCGAGTTCCGCCGGCGGGGCATTTTTAGTGATTTTCATAAATCCGCATCAGATCTTAAAATCGATCTCGAAACCCTTGCGCCGCTCGCGGGCGAAAAACGCCGCAGCCTGGTCGTCTCCAACGATCTTCTCCGCTTTGGGATCCCATTTGATCTTCCGACCCAGCCGCGCGGCAATCGCTGAGAGGTGGCAAGTGCTCATCGCCTGCACGTGGCTGTAGACGTCCGACAGCGGCAGGCCGCCTTCACGGATGCAACGGTAGAAGTTGTTTTTATGACCTTCAACCGGTTTGCCCTTGTACAGGGCGACCTGATCTTCCGCCGTATACTTATCCTTGTCCCAGTTTTCTTCGACCGGCTTGCCTTGGATAGTACCGCGGCTGACAAAGATACGGCCCTTACTGCCTTCGAAGAGCACACCATTGCGACCGCGACTGGTAACGATCATTTCAACGCCGCTATTGAAGTAACACTTCACCGCGTAATCGTGCGCTGTGTTGTAACGATCGTCCTGGGTCGTGTAACCGTCCTTCATTTCGACCGGGTGCTTGGAATCCGTCCCGTCGATCGAAATCGGGCCGTCGCCTTCTTTGTCTTCGCCCAGGGCCCAGGTGGCGATATCGACGTGGTGGGCCCCCCAGTCGGTGAATTTCCCACCCGAGTATTCGTACCACCAACGGAACTGGTAGTGGCAGCGTTTTTGCCGGAAATCCACTTTGGGCGCTTGCCCCAACCATAAATTCCAATCCAATTCCTTCGGCGGGTCCACCTTCGGGAACGGGCCTCCTTGATCGCCACCGCCGATGCTGCAGGTGACCGTCTTGATGTCGCCCAGCAGCCCCTTCTGCACCATGTTGATGGCGCGAAGAAACTTGTTGCGGTCGCTACGCTGCTGCGTGCCGATGAAGAAAATCTGTTTGCCGTATTTTTTGCAGGCGGCGCGAATCAGCTGGTTTTCCTCCAGCGTCAGCGTCAACGGCTTTTGGCAGAAGACATGCTTGCCGGCCTCCAGGGCCTCAATGGCAATCTTTACATGCCAGTGGTCCGGCGTAACAACGCTGACTACATCGATTTCTTTGCGCTCGAGTACCTTGCGATAGTCCTTGTAGGCGTCGGCTTTGCCTTTGCCAATCCGACCGTCGTTCTTTGCCCGGTCGGCGTGACGGGAATCGACGTCGCAAACGGCCACGATATCGCCGAAGCCGCTATGCGCCCGCGCGTCTCCCGAGCCCATGCTACCGACGCCGATGCAGCCGATCACCGGACGGTCGTTCTTGTCGTTGTTCGCGAAAGCCTTCTCGTTCCAGCTAAAATACGGAACCGCACCGACCGCCGTGGCGGCAACCGTGGACTTTTTCAAAAAATCGCGGCGTGTGGTTTGTGGTTTCTTCATCGTCTAGGTTCCTTGGAGGGTTGAAGCGGTTGGGCGTGGACAATCCATTGTAATGTATTCGTTTAACGGAAACTGTAACCGGTTCGACCCGCAATTTCCACGAACCCCGGACAAATTTTGGGCTAAATTCCCCATCAATTTCCGACCGCCTGAAAGCGTTTTACCCGCCAGCCGGTATTTGGCTGACCTTGTTCGCTCCGGCGATACCGCATGGGCACGCCGAACTTTGGATGAAACAGAGCGCCCAGCCGGATTTGTGATTTATTGGCGGCGTTTTCGGCGGATTCAACGTCGCGATCGATGAAACCAAACTGGCCAGCCACGGTCCACGTTTCCGGCGTTGCCAAAGGGTCGTAATTCCTGCCGTTGATCGCCAGCTTCTGCGGCGAGTCGGCACGGACCTCGATGCGTATTTTGTCCGATCGCGCGCCGGTCAATTCCAGTTCCATGTCGTAATCGGCGGGCCCGGTTTCAGACCATTTGGCCGCAGCGGCATCCAGTCGCTGCTGTGTCAACGGCGGCAGATTGTCGCGAAACACTAAGATCACGACGGTCAGCACCGCCAAGCACAGCAACACCAACAGCAAAAACAGCCAGATCGCAATCTGGCTGATCGTCATTCTGCGTTGCGTGCGGTTCATGAGATGATGGGGGTGCTTGCAATTTCGATCCGCAGTATTATGGGTCGCTGCGCGGTCTCGGCGAAAGGCCCGAATCTCACTTTTCGAATTAATTCACATCTAATGAATGCA
>JAYZEI010000194.1:0-10665 GCA_036337375.1 Planctomycetota bacterium
GAGATGGAGAGAAAGGCTGTCGCAGTGAAACGGTTCAGCAAGGCTTACTTTGAACTGATCGACAAGCACGGCAAGGACATTGCCAAGTATCTGGCAATCGAAGGCGCGGTAGTCATCGAACTGGAGGGCAAGGCATACGCATTTTAGGCGTATGCGTCCATGCCAAGGTACGTCTTGAGTTCCTCAAACTGCTCGATGTACTTCTCGCTAGACGAATGTACGTGTTCGGCTTCCGTGATGAACTTTATTTCATCGTCACAGGAGATGTCGTATCCTTTGAGGATCTTCTCGAATGCCGACAGTTCTCGGCCATAGGCGAAAATCAACTTGTGCTCATCAAATTGCACTTCCATTGGAATCTCGGGATTGAGCACCGCAATTCCACAGCAGCCATCATTGAGTAGAAGATCTTCGTAATCGTACAGTACGCTCTTGAGCACCGGCATGTCGATATGCTCGCGATAGAGATCGACGTGCTCTTGACCTTGGCGATTGTGACTGGTCTCTAGCACGACGTCGACATTCGTTCCCAAGGGGTCGAGCAGGTCGATAAATAAATCGAATAGTTGTTCGCTCGACGCCGAAGCCATAATCACGGGTACCGACACACCTTCCTCACCTTTTTTGTAGATGTCGTGTCGGTAGCCGCGGCGGGGCACGACCTGTAAATCGTAGGAGGGTCGGACGGCATCGGTCAGCTTGAATTCGCCGTATCGCGAAATCTTGAGATGGGATGCGAGATCCTCTTCGTCGAGCATTTCAAAGCTGCTGGAAGTGTGATTTGGCGTTGATTCGCGAAATACATTGCGGAAAATTTTCTTCAGGAAGCCCATGATGGCCTCACCTCTTTCGGCAGTTGGGAGAATGGCGTGTGGGTCAGTCCGGCATATACAAATGTGACCGGTGTTTGCCAAATCCTAGGTCACGCAGATTCAGTAAAACGGATATCTCCTCACACTTTTCTAATCAAGTTGAGAAAACGGTCGCACGCAGGCGGAAAAATCGGCGAACTCCGTCTTTACTACTTTGTTTGGCGACCCGCCGGGTTAGCGTGCTTCGAGTCGACGACTCTACAGAAAGTCTAGCACTCGCCGGTGCATCGAACAGCAATCCTGTTTCGAACATAATCAAAAACATATCTAGAGATTGGGACACTGTGACGATCAGCTTGAGTTTTTTGCGACACCTGGCGACAGTCGCCCAGGTCGGCTGCCGATGTCGCAAAATTACACCGCGGCGGACCTCGTTGACGGCAGATTGATTCGGTCTCGCGACATGTTGCCTACGGTCAACGCCGTTATTACCGCTGGTTTTGGTATACTCTCCCAGATGCGACAAGCAGCCGTTCAGGTTTTGGGAAAAGGTGACGAGATGCCTCCTGTAGTTTCACTCCGGCAATCCAGCAGTCGGATTTGTGAGCCGTTCTGGCGATTCGCTGGGCTGGTGTGTTGTTTTTTTGCGACTTTTAGCCCTGTGCATGGTCTGGCCGGAGGACAGCCGGGTCAGTCTCCGATTGAGACAGTCGAAACCTGGGACGCGATCTACTTGCAAGCCGCAAAAATGGGATACGGGCGCACACGTATTTCTGGTCGCGAAGAAGATGGCCGTCAATTACGGCAGATCGACGCCCTAATGCGGATGTCTGTTAAGCGGCTGGGGCAAAAACTCGATATTGAAATGTCGATGCGGAGCATCGAGACCATTGAAGGCCAGGTGGTTCGTTTTCGGAGTGAGGTCGCGCTTGGGCCGACGCCCACGGTCGTGACCGGCGAGTTCCGCGATGGTGCCATGCACTTGACGACCAAGACGCTCGGCAAATCAGTGACATCGAAACTTCCCTGGAAGAGTAATTATCGGGGTTTTTTTTACGATGAACAAACGTTGAACGCGAATCCGATGAAGCCCGGCGACCGACGCAGTTACGTGGGGCTGGTTCCAGTTTTCAATCAACTTGCTCCGACGCAGATGGTTGCGGGTGAGTACGAAGAAACGGAACTGCTGGATGGCAAAAAGAGAAGATTACTAAAAATCACCACGATCACGCAGTTCGGTGGAGCAAAAATTAAGGCCTACAGATGGACCGACGTAAAGGGGCACACTTTGAAGACACTTGAACCTACGATGAACCAGGTGTCCTATCGAACCACCCGTGAGTTCGCCTTGCGAAACGGCAGCTTTGCACCGGACTTGCTTGTGGGCTCTATCGTAAAGCCGTCCGGAGGGACGGGCGAACTCGGCAGTGCAAAGTCGGTAACGTATCGCGTTACGGTTTCTGACCGGGATGTGGTCGAGTTGTTTCCAAGCGGCTTGTCACAATCCGTCAGGGCGATTTCAAAAAACGTTGCCGAATTGAGCGTGCAGCGGATTCGCGCCGGTGGCAAGCAGGCATCGACAAAAAATAATAGAGAGCCCGCACCAACCAAACAGGACCGAGACCCCAGTAATTGGATACAGAGCGACGATCCGGCGGTTGTAAAACTAGCCGGCGAAGTCGCCAAGGACGAAAAAGATACAGCAATAATTGCGGTCGCGTTGGAACGGCACGTCAATCAGTTGATCACCGAAAAGGATTTTTCCACCGCGCTGGCGACGGCAGCCGAGGTCGCCAAATCGCGGCAGGGAGATTGTACCGAACATGCCGTTTTGCTGGCTGCTCTGGCGCGAGCGCGAGGAATTCCGTCGCGGGTTGCGGTTGGTCTTGTCTACGTTCGTCCGCTGGGAGGTTTCGGATACCACATGTGGACGGAAATGTGGCTGGACGGCGGCTGGTTTCCGCTAGACGCCACCCGACCCCAAGGTGGCACGGGTTGTGGACACATCAAGATAGCCCACGACAATCTGGGCGGAACAGGCGGTTCGTTGGTGTTTTTGCCTGTCTTGCGGGTGTTGGGGAAATTGAAGATCGAAGTTGGGGATATTACGAAATTCCCGTGAGGTCTTTCCGCAAATTCTTGGCGACGGGGAAGTCATCGCGCCTAGTGATGACTAATCACGGCGATATCGTCCTCGGTAAGTTCACCGAGGTCGGGCAGGGAAATTTGCTGCGATTCGAGATCGTCCCGGCCATCAAAAGTGGGGGTCGTCTGGAGAATGGCCAGCAGGCTTGGGTGAGTCGCGGGGACCAGTTGCACCCGCCAGTTTTGCGTGAACAGGTCCCAGCCGGTGGACCGCCCTTGTCGCACGGGGTATTCGAGATCATTTCCATTTCCCCAGACAAGCCGGTTGCGCGGAATGAACAAACTGATCTGCGCATAGCTGGTGTTGTCGCCGGAAATCGGCGTGTCAAACAATCCGGGGAACATGTGCGGCACCCGCGGCCAATAGACGACACCCACGAAGTGGTTATTTTGTTCGAGAAAATCATTCCGCTCCGACGATTGCGCCAATTTCATCGTGTCGCGAACCGTTGTCCGTAAAATGTTGTCGTCGTTGACCGCAAGCTGAATCACTTCCGGCGGCGTATGGATCACAAACGGCAAATTGCTCATTTCGTGTTCATGTTGCAGCTGCTCCAAGCGGCCGCAAGTGAAGCTGACCCAGAGATTATAATATTGCGACATTCCGCCGACGTAGCGAAACGGCGCCAGCTTCTCGTTGTTCCACTGAGACAAATAGTTTTTCGCGACCGCGTTTCGCCAAGCCCTGGCTACTTTTAGGTAGTACTGTTGCTCCGGCATCGCGTCGCGGACGGGGTCGACAACCGGCAGGCTTCGATTTGTGAAGTCGGCGAAGGTGTTTACGGGCTCTGCGCGAGGGGTCCACAGCATGCCTTGCAGTGGGCCCCGTGTTTCGTGGGTTTCCCCACCGGGTCGTACGCCGTGAGCGTGGGCGATAAGATTCATCGCTGTTTGGGCGATGTCCGGTACATTTTCGACAACGGCTCGCTGATACTCGGGTATCAGTTCGTTTTCGAGAATATGCTCCAACGTCGGCAGCACCTGGTCCGAAAATGCTGCTGCCCATTCGGCAAAGGCCCGCACCATCTCTTGCTCTTTAGGGACGGTATTGGTGATGGCTTCGGAAAGCGTCTGAATCGAAAAGCTGGCGTTCTGGCCGTAGTACTGGCCATTCCAGTTTTGAAACCGGTTGAAATCGTCAAATTCGTACTGCGGCGCTAGCTCTTGCCACGCCGCAAGAATCTCTGGCACGTATTCAACGCCACGATTATCGGCGGCTTCGCGGAGGAATGCGGTCAGTGCAAACACGTCACAGAGCAAGTGGTTCGTGAACGCCAGCGTGTTCATGCCGCGCGCCATGACGACGCCGCCGGAGTAGGCGGACGCATCGGCCGCATTCTGCATTTTTACTTTGCTATCGGCCTGGAAGCCGACGTTCAAAACCATGCCCAGCAGCATGGCCAGAATAATCAAAGCGAACACCGAAACGATACTCATCGTCCCGCGTTCATCCCGATGAACCCGCGCGAGTTTCCTCAAGTCCGATAAAATTGCGTCGTATACAATCATCTTAGTAGCGGAATCCGTTTTCATCGTATTCGTAACGAAGCACGGATTTCTGCCCCTCGTTACTGATGGTCGCTTGGGCTTTCAGCGGCCAGGTATAGAGCGTTTCGCCGGTTGGACCGACATTGGTGATCTCGCCGTCGTACTGCGACCCTTCCCGCATGTTCAATATTCGTGAAAACATGCGGCCGGGACCTGGAAGCAACGCTAGATTGTGTTTGACAGTGACGGTGATTTCGTCCTGCCAGCCGATCTCATTGGGTTGAAACTCCCGGGCGTCTTCTTCGTACTGTTGGTAGTACGACCATTCGTCTTGGGCACTACTCTCGATATAAAATGGTTCACGCTCGGAGAGGCGTTTGGCGAGCTCGCCGACGTCCTCGTGAATTTCGCCGAGGGGCGGCTCATGGCGGGACTGAGGGTGGAAAACTTCAATCTTCACGTCCGTATTGGCCAAGGCATAGCTGAGTTTGTTGCGCATACGGCGACTGATCGCGCCGCCGGCTTCTGCCTCGGGCGCGATGGCTTCGAATGCGCGAACCATAGATGTGGCGGCCGAGTTGCCGGTAGCGGATCGGTCGAAGCCGGTATCACGGGAGGGTGCGATCGGCACGCAGGCTTGTGCGGCAGCCATCGAAATACGCAGAACCTTCGGGCTGCTATACTCACCGGCCCACGCTTCTGTTTCGACTCGATAGATGTCGCCCTCGTCTTCCGAGCGTTCGTAGACGAGTTCCGAGATGCGATTACGACCATCCGTGCCATCCAGGTGTGCGGGAAGCCAGACGGATGCGGAACGTGCGGTGAGGATGGCGGAATATTCGACCACGATCTGCGCGATCATGATTTGGCTTGTCTGCACGACCCCCATCATGATCAGGATAAACAGGGGCAGCGTTAGCACGAAACTGAGACTTTGAACCGCTCCGTCCTCGTTGCGGTGCACATTACGCAGCCGGTTCCATTTGCAGTGGCCGCCGCTGACGGCAACCAGCCAACGCATAACGAGCAATAGCGCGGCGATCACACTGAAGCCAACCAGCAGAAACGGATACAGCGTTTGTAGCATGCCTGTTTGCGCCTTGCTCGCTCGGCTGCCGGATACATGATTCCGGCAGGTCCGGAGTTTTACACTGCCGACCCAGTGCGATCAAACAACGATATCCAATCCCAATATTTTGAGCAGCTTAAATTCTACAAGGATCACCGCCAGCAACGTACTAGGCGCTAAAAAAAGTGACGTCTTAAACTGTGCGTCCAGCGAACCCTTCAATGGCGAAACTCCTCGCAGGCGGAATGCGGCCAACGCATATTGAATGAAACGCCGCAAAACGTTCAAAGTTCCGACTTTCCAAATCAAGACGACGATGGCGAATGCGGCTCCGATCACAAAGCTCCAGAGCATTGCCTCGATGCCGGGTCTAAGTCCTAAAAAAGCCCCTAGCATCGCGATCAGTTTTACATCACCTCCACCGATCTCAAAAAAAATCACGCACAGCAACATACAGCCGCCGCAGGCCAGCAAGCCAGAGACACTGTCCGAAAACTCTACGCTGCCGACCCATTTGGTGGCGCCGCCGCTGGAGCCGCAAATACTCACAACTCCCGCAATCGCCAGAGCAATTAAGATTCCCGGGTATGTTGTCCAGTTGTAAATTCGGTGGCGGGCGGTATCGGTCACAGTGGCGACCAACACGAAACCCAACAGCAGCACGGTGGCTAACGACATAGACCGCCGAGCCGATCAATAACTGTGTAAGGCTGGATCCGTAAACTCGTCTCTACCTTCTTCGAGTTCGTCGAGTCCTTCGGAAAAGTATTGCCGAATTCGCGGCCAGCCGTAGTTGTAGAGAAAGATGAGAATCGGCAGCGCGATCAGAGCGACGACCAAGATGGTCTCCAAACTGACGGCTCCCTTCTCGTCCTGATGGACTTTGCGGAGCAGGCTCCACAGAGACGGCGTTTTCATCGGGTCTACCTCGGTTACAGTAAGTTGCTCTCTTGTCCCGTCCTATGTAAACGGCCACGATATCATGACGGCCATCATCTCATAAACCAGCATGATGATCCGCGGTCCCGCGTACAGTAGAAATGCAGCCAGAGGAAATACGACGCACAACACCAACACGTAATCCAGTGTCGCTGCGGCCGAACGCCGCAATTTTTGTAGGTGTTTGTGAACTCGTCGGTTTCGTCTCGCGATGCTGTTCAACTATAGTCACTCGTCGGACACACTGACGCGTCGGCTCCAACAATCCGCTAAACGGCAATACAAATGTTCATTCTACTGTTTCCAAAGGTTGGCCGTCAATTTTACTCGATCGCCCATTGCTTGATCGAACGGCTCGCTGGAAAACGTTGGCTTTGCACCAGTTGGAACCAATTCAGCCGCCAGCGTCCCGTCCTGTCGCTTGCCTGTTAATTTACAAACATACAGGTCTTGTGCCTGATAGCGGTTTTGATCGTCCAGGCCGTACGTTTCTGAGATCTTGGTAACGCGGCGCGAGCCGTCTTCGGCAAAGCGGCTGATCTGCACGACCAGATCGATCGCCGAAGCCACTTGCGCGCGAGCGACATATATCGGAATTTCGATATCCGACATCAGTGATAGCGTTTCCATTCTGACCAATGCGTCGCGGGCTGTGTTGGCGTGAACCGTCGAAATGCTGCCAGCGTGGCCGCTGATCATCGACTGGATCAGATCGAGCGCTTCGCCGGAACGGACTTCGCCGACGATGATCCGATCGGGCCGCATCCGCAGCGAGTTCACAAACAGTTGCCTTACCGAGACATGGCCACGGCCTTGCCGGTCGCCCTGTTGCGCTTCGAGGTACAGGCAGTGTTTTTGAGCCAGTCGTAATTCGGACGTTTCCTCAATCACCACGATCCGCTCCTCCTCGGGGATGCTGACAGATAGCGCATTGAGGAACGACGTCTTGCCGGTTCCCGTTCCGCCGGAGACGAGAATGTTTTTTCGCAATCGTACACAAACATCCAAAAATTCGGCAGCTTCGGGCGAAATCGACGCGTAACGGATCCAGTCGTCCATCGACAGCACGTCGCGGAGAAACTTTCGGATCGTCAGATACGTCCCGGTCCGTGCACTGGGGGGAATAATCGCATTAACGCGGGAACCGTTCGGCAGGCGGGCGTCGAGGATCGGCCGCTCGGGATCGATCTCGCGGCCGACCCATTGGGCGATATTGTGAATGGCTGAAATCAACGCGTCTTCACTTTCGAAACTTGCGTTGGTGGGTTCAATTTTGCCTCGGCGTTCGACATAAATATCATCGAAGCCGTTGACCATGATTTCGGTCACGGTATCGTCCCGCATGAAGCCGCCAATGGGTGCGAGGAAATAGTCGGCACTCGCTTCATAAATCGTTTCGCGCGACATGAGAATGCTCGTTGAGGCTGGGGGCGATTGGGCAATAACTTCCATCGTCGTCGATCGAACGCCAAACGTCAAACCGGGAGTTCAACCGAACACGGCCTCGCACCGCACTCCCGGACGGGAACGTTCAATTTGCAGCAGATTGTCCGCTTGGCGGGGATAGGAATGGCAACCCGCCGGATGCCGTAGCGTCTTAATTTCTGTAAAGCGTCGATCAATCGACAAACACTGCCAGGTAGCCGATGATCACCCCCGCGCAGATGGCGATTACGATCAGATTTTTAATCAACCGGCGACGGAACTTCTCTTTTGGCGATAGCCTCCGGAGTTCGATCACCTGGTCACCGCGGCGGACGGTCAGCGGCGCATCGTGGATTTGAATCGGCTGGCCGGTGTCGGGATCCAAGGCGACCGGGACATCGGCAGTCACCTCCGTCGGGGCGGCGAAATCGGCGGGTGTCGTTGTTTGAGCCGGGCTAACCGCACGTTGTGGGTCGATCTCCGCGGTGGCGTCGCGGCGGGCGGTTGTCGAATCGGCGGAAACCGGTGAGGGCGGCATCTGACCGCCCGTGGAGACCGGCTGTTGTGGATCGATGGGGGCCGCTCCCGCCGTCGACGGGGCGGCTAGCGGTTCGTCGTTCGCCGGTACCGCTGTTTGCGGTTCGGACGTCGACGGTTCGGCAGTTTGCTGGGGCCTGGGTGGCAATTTCGGCTGTTCGATAGCGGGAGCCGGATTGAATGCCGGTTCGGTGGTCGGCATTTCGCTGGCCGCGGCGGGGCGCTCGACGGTGTCGCCGGAGGACGCCGACCGTACAGGGGAGGCAGCGGTCTCGCCCGTTGTTGGCTTCTCGCTGAAATGGTCAATCGGATCGGCATTTTCGCGGGCAGGGCTTTGGGTCGGCAGTGACGGCGGCTCGTATGCGGAAACCGAAGACTGAGTAGATGGGGATCGTTCGTTCTGGAGCGGATCGGCCACCGCTGGGCCGCCCGGAACGGTTACCCGCGCTTGACAGACGGGACACAGCACTTCTTGACCTGCCATCTGTGGCGAAATCTGAAACAACCCGGCGCAAATGGGGCAACTCAGTTGCTGTCCCGACGGTGGCGCTGTCGGCTCGGCCGTTGTCGTTTTGTCTGCCTGAAATGCATCGGCCGAAATCTGAACCACGCCGTGGCACGTCGGGCAGCTCGCCTGTCCGCCGGCCATCGATCGATCGACCTGGAACATGCCGCTGCAATGTGGACACTGAAACTGCTGCACCGAATTCTCCGTCCGAGCGTATTGCAGATTAAATTAAATAACTGGGAGAGCCGGGATTCTTCCGGGCTAACCCGAAGTCGTCGTGCGGTGGAAACCCCAAACTGCCAGTCTGTCAAATCTAGTCTGTGGTGGGAATGCGAATCAAGAACGCTCACCGGTAATGGTGAATTGCTGGTAAAACTTTAGCAGTTTGACGGCCTCATTTTCCCAATTGTATCGCTGTCGGACCGCTTCTGCCCCCGCAGCACCCATTTGGGCGGCTTCGATCGGATGTTGAAGCAATTCCCGTACGGCGGCGGTAATCGCCGTCGGATCGGTAGGGTCAACTAATACTCCGCATCCTGCAGGCTCGATGATGCTTCGCCACAAGGGGAAATTGGAAGCGACCACGGGCACTCCGGCGGCCATTGCTTCGAATAGTTTGTTCGGGTACGCGTTGCGATGCTCGGGTGACGGCTGAAACAAGACGAACGCCAGTCGGGCCCGCTTCCACAGTTCGTCCAATCGTGCGCGAGTCAGCCAGCCCTTGTACGTAACGTTCCGCCAGTCGTCGCTGCTCGAGAGTTGTACCTCCAATGAAGGCGGGACAAATCGGCCGGCGATCACCAGCTGCGCCCGCAACTCCGCCGGCAGTGCCGCGACGGCCTCAATCATTTCTCTCGCTCCCCGTGTCGCAAAGAGATTTCCCGCAAACAGGCAAATGTTCTCGCGGTCCGGCCCGGTCGCCAACGGGTCGCCATGTTGCCGCCCGCCTCGACGGGGGAAATTCTGTACGACGGCGGTTCGTCGCCCTGGGAATTGATGGCCGATATGTGGTGTCGCCGCCACGAATCCGTCGAACGACAGTTTGGCCAGGACCTCTAGCAGCGCCGCAATGCCGGCGAAGATGTATCCCAGCCAGAAAATGCCGAGGTTGCGGCAATTCGACAACTTTTCCCAAAAAGCTTCCTCGTGGATGTCGTAAACGACGCGGACGCCGAGTAGTTTCATCATCAGGCCGGCTGGAATTGCCTGCACTTCGTGCAAGTGAACAACATCTGGCCGCAGTGCGAGAGCCGATCGCAATGCCCGCCATCCGCGGTGGATAGCCAGCCATAGCCGGTTGCGAATGTTCGAGGTCATGCGATCGCTGCCGATGCAATGCAATTGCACGCCGTCGCGAACCTCATCCGCTGTTCCGGCGGCAAGCAGATGGACTTCGTGGCCGGCCGCCGCCAGTTCACGGGCTTCTTTCTCAAAAATCCGCACGTCCCATGGCGGATGCAATAGCGCGACGTGAACGATTCTCATGAAACTATGATATCACGCCGTTCGACCCAACGGATGAAGTTAGCCCAGCGCCAAAACCGGAAATCAAACCCCTGTTTGGTATCGATATATTGCTGCCATTGCTGCCGCATGATATTGGCATCGATCGCGGCAATTCCGTTGCCGGTGTCGCTGGATAGTGTTTCGTCGATCCACGGCTTCAGCGTGGCAAGCCAGTTTGCCTCCGGTGTGGCAAATCCAATCTTATCGCGGCGTTGTAAAATCGTATCGGGGACGAT
>JAYZEI010000195.1:0-12663 GCA_036337375.1 Planctomycetota bacterium
TAGCGGACTTTTCGACGACCGGCGCGGGAAGATATGCCGCGAGCCTGCTGGTTACCGCGATCGGACCCGCGCCAGGTCCGCCACCACCGTGTGGGCCGCTGAAGGTTTTGTGGGGATTATAATGCATCATGTCCACGCCAAAGTCACCCGGGCGCGTCACGCCAAGGATGGCATTCATATTCGCACCATCGAGGTATATCAGACCGCCAACTTCGTGTACGAGTTCTGCGATCGTCCGCACATTAACGTCGAACAAGCCCAGCGTGTTCGGATTGGTGATCATAAAGACGGCAACCGATTCATCGAGCTTGCCGCGCAGATCCTCCATATCGACCAACCCCGATGGAGTACTCTTGATCGACACCGTATCAAAGCCGCACATCGCGGCGCTCGCCGGATTAGTTCCGTGTGCCGTGTCGGGAACCAGCACCTTGGTTCGCTTTTCGTCGAGGTCACGGAAATACGCGGCGGCGACCATCAGTGCGGTCATTTCACCATGAGCGCCGGCAGCCGGCTGCAAACTGACAGCATCCAGGCCGGCGATTTCTGCCAGTGCCTCCTGCAACCCGTGAAGTAACTGCAACAGGCCCTGCAAAGTCGACTCCGGCTGATACGGATGAAGATCTACAATCCCCGGTAGATTGGCGAGCCGCTCGTTGCGCTTTGAGTTGTACTTCATCGTGCACGAACCAAGCGGGTAAAAATGCGTATCGACCGACATGTTCAACGTCGAAAGATTGGCATAGTGCCTCACCAGCTCCGGTTCGCTCAACTGCGGTAGGGGGAGCCCTTCGCGGGCCACAAACCGGTCCGGCAGCAAATCGGCAATGTCACGTCGCGGCACATCGCAATCGGGCAGTGCAACCCCTTGGCGGCCGGGCCGGGAAAGTTCAAACAGCAACTGCGTGGCACGTGGATTACGCATTAACGGCGGTCTCGGGTGTTTCACTGCCTGCCAGATGTTTTGCCAGCAGGTCGATTTCGGGCTTGGTTCGCTTTTCAGTCACCGCAACCAGCAAACAGTCGTCCAACTCTGGATACCAGGCGGCAAGCGGCACTCCGGCAAACACTCCGTCCTGAAGCGCGTCGTACAGCAGTCCCTGAATGTCTTCCTGCGTATCACGCAACACAAATTCTTTGAAGAACGGGGCGTCGAACGCCAACTGCAAACGGCCCGAGGCGGTCAATTGCTCGACCGCATAGTGCGATTTTTGCAGGCATAAATCCGCCGCCTGCCGCATCCCATTCGGCCCCATCGCCGCCATATATACGCTGGCCCGCAGTGCAAACAATCCTTGATTCGTACAGATATTGCTCGTCGCCTTTTCGCGCCTAATGTGTTGTTCTCGCGTTTGCAATGTCAGCACCCAGCACCGCTTGTCACGGCGATCGGTTGTTTGCCCGGCAATGCGTCCCGGCAACCTACGGACGAATTCCTCGCGGCAGGCCATGATTCCTAAATACGGCCCGCCAAACTGCTGTGGCGTTCCCAGCGACTGGCCCTCGGCCACTGCGATATCCGCGCCACAAGCGCCCGGTGACTTGAGCAATCCGAGACTGATCGGATCAGCGATCACAATCAACAGCGCGCCGGCCCGGTGGGCGACCTCGGCCAGTTCCTCGACTTCTTCCAGCGCACCGAAAAAGTTGGGATGCTGGATCAACACGCAAGCCGTTTCGTCATCAACCGCTTCCTCGATTTTTTCCACGGCAATCGTACCGTCGGCCGCTTCGACCGTAACGACTTGCGTTTCCAGGTTCTTGAAATAAGTCTCGATGACCCCGCGGTACTCTGGATGCACGCTCGATGCCATCACCACGCGACCGTGCCGCCGCGACGACGCCATGCTCATCAGCACCGCTTCAGCCGCGGCGGTACCACCGTCGTAAAGGCTCTGGTTCGAAACGTCCATGCCGGTGAGCTGACAAATCATCGTCTGATATTCGAACATCGCCTGCAGATTGCCCTGGCTGACCTCCGGTTGATAAGGCGTATACGACGTATAAAATTCGCCTCGCGAACCGACATAATCGACGACCGCGGGCACAAAATGGTCATAGCTGCCGCCGCCCAGAAACGAAATCTGGCTGGACGGCGATCCGTTCTTCGCCGCCAGCGCCTGAACGTGCGCGGTCAATTCCAGTTCGCCCATCGCCGGCGGCAGGTCCAACTGTCCCTCAAACCGCAACGCATCGGGAATGGATGCAAACAACTCGTCGATCGATTCGATGCCGATCGCCTCGAGCATCGCTTGCTGGTCGTCAGATGTGTTGTAGGTGTAAGGCACGGTTTCAATAGCCAACTTGAGGTTGCGGAGTATTATTTGAGGACTTTAGATTTCCACTACACTTCTTCTTCGGCACACATTTTTTGGTAGGCGTCATGTTCGATAAGTTCGGCCAGGCTTGATTCGTCTGTGATCCTGATCTTTGCGATCCAACCGGGCTGGTACGGGTTCTCGCTGAGCACTTCCAAATTATCCGGCAGCTTTTCGTTGACTTCGATCACCTCGCCCGTCACCGGACTGTAAAGATCGCTGACCGCCTTGACCGACTCGATTTCGCCGAAAGCTTCGCTCGCCACGACCTGAGCACCGACTTGTGGCAACTCCAAAAACACAAGATCGGTCAGCGCTTCGACAGCGAACGCTGAAATGCCGACGGTCGCAATTTTGATCCCGTCCTGCTCTTGCAGCGCGACCCACTCATGCGTCTGCGAATAAAACAACTCTTCTGGTTTCACTTCTTTTTCCTCTCATAGTGCATCTCTAATTTTATGGCCCGTGCGGCCGTTGCGAAGGTGCCATTATTTCCGCTTGTAGAACGGCAACTCGACGACGCGGGCAGGTTCGCCGCGACCGCGGACCTGAATCGAAAGCTCCGTCCCTGGATGCGAGGCTTCGACCGCCACATATCCCATCGCGATTGGTTTTTCGAACGTCGGTGAAAACGTGCCGCTGGTGACATAACCGACCTCACGGTCCTCGGACAGAATCAGGTACTGCTCGCGAGGAACGCGACGGCCCGGACATTCCAGTCCCACCCGCCGCGGCAAATCAGGATCACGCTGTACACGGATCAGCGCGTCGCGGCCGTGAAATTCTCGATCCTCCATATCGATCGCGAAGTCCAACCCGGCCTGTACGGGCGTAATCTCTTCGGACAGCTCGTGCCCATAAAGCGGCATGGCCGCCTCCAACCGCAACGTGTCGCGAGCGGCCAATCCGACCGGTGTGGCTCCGACCGCCGAACCCGCGTCCAGCAGCGATTGCCATAACTCCGTGGCGAACTCGGCGGGTACGATCAACTCGCAGCCATCCTCGCCCGTGTATCCCGTGCGGCTGACGATAACGTCCGCCGAACCGATCTTCGACTCGCGACCTGTGTAGTATTTCAATTCCGCGGGATCGAAGTCGAGCAGTGGCTTGACCAACCCCAGCGCCTGCGGGCCTTGCACGGCAATCATCGCCCGCTCGGACGTTGCATCCTCAAACTGCACGTCGCCAAATCCGTCGATATGGCGGTCGATCCAGCGGACAATTTTTTCCCGATTCGAAGCGTTGACGACCATTAAATGATAGGGCCCGCGATGGCCGTCCAGCCGATAGACCAGCACGTCGTCCAGACAGCCACCGTCGTCGTTGCAGACAACACCATACCGAATCCGCCCCGGCATCAGATTGTCAACACGCCGGGTGACAAGCGTGTCGAGAAATTGACCGGCATTATCGCCATCAAACCGCAGCCGCCCCATGTGCGAGATATCGAACAACCCGACCGCGCGGCGCGTAGCTCGGTGTTCATCGACAATCGACCCGTACTGGATTGGCATCGACCAGCCGCCAAACTCGACCATGCGGCCCCCCTGGGCGACGTGCCACTCGTGAAGTGGTGTTTGGGCCAGCGCGGTCGTCATCCGTGTCATCCTCGGCAAAAGAAGTCCATTCTGCCGGTATTTTAACGGGACAAAGCGGTTTCACCAGCCCACGCAAGGCAAACGACAGTGGCCTGCTGCCTTGGACCGCTGCGCAAAATGCACCGAGCCCTTCCCGGCGGCCTGCACCCTCCGCTCAGCCTCAACCGGCGGAAAATTCCGGAGTCCTGTCCCTGCACATTCCAATCCCGCTGCCGACGTCCGATCGAAATGCAACCGAAGTGCGACCGCCACGCCGACCAACCCGTCTGTGGACAACGTTCGTTGATCCGGCAACGGGCAGAGTCCCCGCTAAACCACGGCGGCGATTACCCTGACTCCACGGGACCCTCGCCCGCCCAACACGCCAAATCACCGGTTATTTCTTCCGTCTGGCCCGGGCCTTGGCCGGGCGGCGCCGTTTGGATTTTGGTTTGGTCACTCTGGATTTAGCACTCTTTTTCTTGGGAGTCGGTTTTGATTGTCGCGGACCGCCCGACCGCTGCCGCAGGCGGCGAATGAGCCGGAAGTCCAATTCACGCTGATCGACATCCACTCGCGCCACGGCAACGCGTACGTAATCACCTAATCGCCAGGTGTTGCCCGCCCGGTTTCCGGCGAGCGAGTGACTGGCGCGGTCGAAGTGATAATAGTCGTCCTGCAACGCACTAACGTGGACGAGTCCTTCTGCCGGTAGCTTACTGCCTTCGACAAAAAAACCGAATTCCATCACGCCGGTGATCACGCCGTCCATCTCATCGCCGACCCGTGTACTGAGATAATTGAGCAACTTAACCTTGGTCAATTCGCGTTCGGCCTTTTCCGCGCGCTGTTCGCGGTCCGAACAATGTTCGCCCAGCGATGCCAGTTCGTCGAATTGCGCTCTTGGCGGCTTCTGACGCCAGAGCCGCTCCAGCAGCCGGTGCACGACCAAGTCGGGATAGCGGCGGATCGGCGATGTAAAGTGGCAATAACAGTCGCTCGCCAACGCGTAATGCCCCTCTTCGACGGGGCTGTAGATTGCCTTCTGCATACTCCGCAGTAGTGCGTAATTGACCGCGTGCTGCTCCGGTTGGCCGGCAACTCGTTTGAGCAGCGATTGCAGTTCAAAGCGGCTTTCCAAACTATCCACATCGAAACCCAATTCATGGACGAATTCACTCAGTTGTTTCAATTTTCGCGGGTCCGGATCACCGTGAACGCGCCGCAAAAAGAGGTATTCGGCCTCATGAAGTTGCGCCGCGACCGCTTCGTTCGCGGCCAACATAAACTCTTCAATGATCTGGTGGCTCTCCGTGTTTTCCGTCAGGTGCGCGCCGGATACCTGGCCATTTTTGTTCAAGTCAATTTTCACTTCCGGCATCGACAACTCCAACGCGCCACGTTCAAAACGCCGCCGTCGCAGGATCATCGCCAATCGGTGCATCCGGCCCAGCAACGCATAGACCTCGGGCGTCAGCTTTTCTTTCCATCGCTTTGGGCCGGCCAGATAGTCGTCAACTTCTTCGTAGGTAAATCGCCGCTTGCTGCAGATCGCCGCGGAGCAGGTATCGACCGCCACCCGCGCCCCGTCGGGCGTAAACTCGATCAACGCCGTCTTGGTATAGCGGACACGATCGGGCTGCAAACTGGCCAGGTTGTTTGAAATTAACTCCGGCAGCATCGGAATCACACGATCGGGCAAATAGGTGCTGGTCGCGCGTTCGCGGGCTTCGCGGTCCAGCGCCGTTTTTTCGCGGACAAAGTGCGAAACGTCGGCAATGTGCACGCCGAGCAGCCAGTGCCCGTTTTCCAACTCGTGCAGCGAAATCGCATCGTCAAAGTCACGCGCATCTTCAGGATCAATCGTGACGACCGGTTCCGTCGTTAAGTCTCGACGTCCCTCGCCGATCGATTCGTCAAACGCCGCAGCCTGCCCGCGGGCGTCTTCAAGCACCTCATCGGCGAACGCTCCCGGCAGATTGAATTCGTGAATGATTGAAAGCGTGTCGACCCCGGGTTCACCCCGCCGCCCAAGCACTTCGACAATGACCGCTTCACCGTCGTGTGTCGGCGACGGGAACCGCACCATTTCAATCACGACCTTGTCGTCCGGTCGCGCGTTCTTCGCACCCGCATCGCCAACCGTAATCGGCTGGCGGAAGACCGTGCCGTCGACTTGTACCAAACCAATTCCGCCGCGGTCGAAATAAGTGCCGACAAAGCGATGCGTTTCGCGCTGTAGAATTCGGACAATCTTACCGTGCCGCAATCGCCCGCCCCGCTCACCGCGGCGGCTGCTAACTTCCACCAGCACCGTGTCGCCGGTCGAGGCATCCGCGGAATTTTTTCTGGCAATGTAGACGTCGTCTTGCCGATCTTTGCCGGCCACGCTGGGCGGGCGGGCAAATCCATATCCGTCCTGCATCCGCCGAAACGTGCCGGTCATCCTGTTGCTCGAAACCGCGGTCGGTAACCCAACCGCATGATTCGCACCGTAAGCCAGCCGACCCTCGCGGACGAGCCGCTTAACCGTTTTCTTCAGCCGCCGTACCTCGTCTTCGTCGAGCCCCAATTTTTTAGCGATCTTACGCGGCTTGACGGGCCGGTAATTCGATTGAGCAACCCGTTCGAGAATTGCCTGCTCGAGTTCGAATTCGGTCACGTATTATCCAGTATCGCCGCCGGGTCGCGGCTTGTAGAGTTTGCGGCCGATGCTCGGATGGAATTGCGTCCACGGGCTATCGAGATTGGCATCGTCGCGTACGGCGGCCTCGAAAAAGTGAACCTTGGCATCGAGATTGTCGAGGAAGTGCAACACCATCGCTTCTATCGTCATCGGCAACGTCGGGCTGCCAAAATCAAGCGAACCGTGATGGCTGACAATCATGTGTTTCAAATGTAACGCGAGGTCGGCGGGTATCGCTTCGCCTGCCTCACCAACCGCATTCAACTTTTTGTCGAGCACTTCGACGGCCAGCACGATATGGCCGAGCAATTGCCCCTCGTCGGTGTAGGCAAAATCGCGACTGTAGGCGAGTTCATCGACTTTACCCGAATCATGCAACACCGCTCCCATCAACAGCAGGTCGCGGTCAAGTTGCGGGTAAAGATCAGCGATCCGCGAGACGACTTCCATCAACTGTACGACGTGTTCGAGCAAACCACCCTTGTAAGCGTGATGGTTTTTGACGCCCGCAGGTGCCAGCCGAAACTTTTTCATAAATTCATCGTCGGCCAAATACGCCTCGGCCAACCGGGCCAAATGTGGATTGGTCATCGTCCCCAGCAACTCGCGCATACGGTCTTCCATTTGTCCGATGCTCTTGGGCGTCAGCAGACGGAAGTGCTCTTCGACGATCTCCGCTGTATCAGCACGGGAGATTTTCTTGACGATGATCTGCAGTTCGCCCTGATGAATGTGCGTCTTGCCCTCGACGCGGACGTAGTCGCCACTGTCGAACAATCGAGCTACCGAGTCCGTGGCATTCCACTGCAGCGCGTTGACGGTCCCCGTCTTGTCGGTCAGCCTGACGGTCAAGAAAGGATTGCCCTGACGGTTCGATCGCACTTGCTTGTCGGAAGCCAAAAAGACTTGGTCAACGTTCTCCTGATCGCCAAGTTCTCGTACAAATCGCCGAGACATAATATTTAATTTCTCTTCTGGTGAATTCACATCAAGCTCAGGATTGTACGCACCGGCATAAGAATTTCACAGGTGCGATTCTCGTAAGTCCGAACCGGCGCGGTGCCTATCCGCTGATTCTTATCCGCTTTCCACGAAACCTGCGATGCGCTTGTTTCGGCCTACGGATGTCCTTTAGAATGCGGGCCGATTTGGCAGGAAAGCCCGACGACAAAGGATTGCAATGGCGAAGACCGCGATTAGCCCAACCCGCGAAGAGAATTACCCCGACTGGTATCAGCAGGTTATCCGCGCGGCGGACCTCGCCGAGGTTTCACCGGTTCGCGGATGCATGGTCATTAAGCCTTGGGGCTATGCCATCTGGGAGAACATGCAACGGCAACTCGACCGCATGTTTAAGGAAACGGGCCACGAAAACGCCTACTTTCCGCTGTTTATTCCGATGAGTTACCTGGAAAAGGAAGCCGCGCACGTCGAGGGCTTTGCCAAAGAATGCGCCGTCGTGACGCATCACCGACTGGAACCCGACGGCGCGGGCGGACTCAAGCCGGCCGGTCCGCTGGAAGAGCCGCTGATCGTGCGTCCGACAAGTGAGACGATTATCGGCGAGCTTTACGCCAAGTGGGTGCAGTCCTACCGCGACCTGCCGATCCTGATCAACCAGTGGGCCAATGTCGTGCGGTGGGAAATGCGCACCCGAATGTTTCTGCGGACCACCGAATTCCTCTGGCAGGAGGGACACACGGCGCACGCCACGGAAGAAGAGGCCCGCGATGAGACGATAAAGATTCTCGATCTGTACGCGGAATTTGCCGAAAATTACATGGCGATGCCGGTAATCAAGGGCGAAAAAACGGCGGGCGAACGCTTCCCCGGCGCAGTGACCACCTACAGCATCGAAGCAATGATGCAGGATCGCAAGGCCTTGCAGGCCGGCACCTCGCATTTCTTAGGCCAGAATTTTTCCACGGCGCAGGGCATCAAGTTCCAAGATGAAAACGGCCAGGAAATGCACGCCTGGACAACCTCCTGGGGTGTCTCAACGCGACTGATTGGCGGGTTGGTCATGACGCACAGCGACGACGACGGTTTGGTCCTACCACCGCGGCTCGCGCCGACGCACGTTGTGATCCTGCCCGTATTCCGTGGCGACGACACCGAAGCGGGCGTACTGGAATACTGTGAACGCGTGAAAGCGGAGTTGGAATCGCAATCGTTCGGCGCTGAACCGATCCGCGTCAGCATCGATCGGCGCGACATCCGCGGTGGCGAGAAAGTCTGGCAGTGGATCAAAAAGGGTGTGCCGATCCGTGCCGAAATCGGCCCGCGCGATGTCGAATCCGACTCCTGTTTTGTCGGCCGCCGCGACCAAACGCCGCGGGACAAGAGCGGCATTCCCCGCGGAGAATTCGTCGCCCGCATTGGCGACACCTTAGGCGAAATCCAAAACAACTTGTTCGAACGAGCGGTTGAGCTGCGTCGAGATCACACTCGGTCGATCGACAATGTGGAGGAGTTCAAAGCGTTCTTCACGCCGCAAGACCCTGAAAAACCGGAGATACACGGCGGGCTGGCCTACTGTCATTGGACTGAAAACCCGGAAGTTGACGATCTGCTCAAGCGGTTAAAAGTCACCATTCGCTGCCTGGCGAGCGATGCCAACAGTGAGCCGGGCAACTGTATTTTCACCGGCAAACCGAGCCAGGGCAGGGCAATTTTTGCCAAGGCTTACTGATGCAGTGTGGTCGGCCATTTTCTACCGGATTACGAACCCGCGGGGCGGCGGCTATGCTCTAATGGATGGGCGAAATCCAACAGCCAGAACCCGTGCTTGCCATCATGGCCGCATTTAGCCGGCACGAAGCGGCGCTTGCTTGGGCCGCTGACCAGGCATCCGCTCGCTGGGGCGACTTAATTTTGACCAGCGATACGTTTGCCTTCGAGGCCACCGACTATTATTGCAATTCGATGGGCTCGGGCCTGCAAAAGCGGTTTTGGGCATTCGAACGGCTCACCGATCAGGGTGAACTTGCCGACCGGAAGATTTTGGCCAATCAGTGGGAGCAGCAGTACGCTGTTGAGGCCCAAACCGCCGAGTTGCGACCGCTGAACATCGATCCCGGCTACCTGTCCCGCGGCAAACTGGTGCTGGCTTCGACGAAAGACCACTCCCACCGGATTTATTTGCGAGATGGCATCTTCGCCGAGGCGACGCTGTATTATAAGAACAGGCAGTGGCAATCGCGGGAGTGGACTTTTCCGGATTACCGGCGGGCGGATTATCACGCATTTTTTGAACGGTGCCGTGACTATCTCAAGGGGCGACTTCGAAGGGAACCTTGCTCGTGAATTGGCTCGTGGCTGGCAGTCTCATTCCGGCTTTTGTCGTCTCTTATCTGGTCGCGTTTCTCGTCAGAATTCTTGGGCCGCGATGGGGATGGGTTGATCGGCCGGGCGGACACAAAAACCATGCTTCACCGACACCGACGGGAGGCGGATTGGCGATCTGGGCCGGTTTGGTGTTGCCGCTGGTTACCGGCATCCTGCTGCTCGATTATCTAACACCCGGGTATCTAACACCCGAGAGCACCGAAGATATTCTCCCCGTTTCGGTTTTCGACGATCCGGCCCTCGCTGACCTCATCGAAAACCATCGGGGGGGCCTGCGGCGGCAATCGGCAAATCTTTTGAAGCTATTGAGCGCGGCAACCGTTCTCGTTCTCCTCGGTTTGATCGACGATCGCCGCGGGCTTCCCTGGTGGTTGCGGCTGGCGGTACAGTGGCTCGTGGCCGCATTCATGGTCTGGCAAGGATGGCGACTCAGCCTGTTTATCGACTTCGCACCGCTGACCATTCTGGCCAGCGTAATCTGGATTGTCGCACTAACGAATACGTTCAACATGCTCGACAACATGGACGGACTTTCGGCGGGAGTGGCGGCGATTGCCGCGGGAATCCTGGCCGCTGTCATCCTCACCTCGCCCGAATCGGTGATTCAAGGTCCCCAGTTTTTCGTTGGCGGATTTCTGCTGGTCCTGGTCGGATCACTGATCGGTTTTCTGGTCCACAATCGACCGCCCGCAAGACTATTCATGGGTGACGCGGGCAGCTATTTCGTCGGTTTCTGTCTGGCGACCGCCACCATCTCGGCAACTTTTGCCGGCGGCAACCTGCCGCGACATGCGATCCTCGCGCCGCTGTGCGTGTTGGCCGTGCCGATCTACGACACCGTGACGGTCGTCGTCATCCGGCTGCGCGAGGGCCGCAGCCCGTTTTCCGGCGATCGCAACCACATTTCGCACCGACTCGTCGATTTGGGACTTTCGAAAACACAGGCCTTGCTGGTCATTTACGCCGCCACCGGGTTCTGCGGGCTCGGCGCATTTGCTTTGCATCTGGTCGATACAATAACAGCAGCGGTCATCCTTGTCGTAATTCTCTTGGTGCTGATCGCGATCGCCCGTGTGGATCTTGCCGCGCGGCGACGGCATCGAGACGAAAGTTGCCCAACCGCCGATGAGAATCGTATTGCCGCCGTTGGGGGAGGAGAGGCCCCCGCCGAATCTCGACGCCGAACCCCGTAACCGCACCGCATGTCTAGACGCCAACCGCCCAAAGCCCGCGCCAACGAGTCCGCCGACAATCGAACGCGGCCACGGCTGCTGGCCGCCGTTGCGGCAATGCTGGTCGTGCAAGTCATCCTGCCCGGCGATTCCGTTACATCGGCTAGCGGTGCCGGTGTTCCACTGGTAATGATTTGGACTCTGCTTTTGGTGGCTTACGCCGCGCTGGTTCTTTGGCGCAACGGTCGTCCCATTCGCTTCGGCAAAACCGATGCGGCGGTGTTTGTTTTCATCTCGATCCACACAATCAGCGGCGTTTGGGCGACCCACCACGGCGCGGCGCGGCCGGCGATCAACATGACTTGGGAATGGATTGGCTTGGGCTGCTGCTTCTTTCTACTGCGGCAATTGATTTCGCACGCCGGCGAAGCGCGGGCCGTGATCGCGTTGATGATCGCACTAGCCGTCGGGCAATTCGGCCTGAGTATGTATCAGGTCGGATACGAACAGCCGCAGAGCCGCGCCGCCTACGCTGCCGATCCGGACAAACATTTTCGACAGGCAACCGCCATCGACCCTGCGAGCAGAATCGATCCGTTGTTTCAGCTGGAGTTTAAGGCCCGGCTGCTTAGCGACGAGCCGATTGGCACATTTCTGTTGGCGAACTCGCTCGCCGGTTTTCTCGCACCTTGGCTCGTTGTGGCGATTGGACTGGCGATTGTTCACGAAAACGGTGCCCGCCGCTGGAGTTTCTCGGGCATTGGACTGATGGGGGCCGTCGTGTTGATCACGGTCACCGTTGCCCTCACTGAAAGCCGAACGGCGATCGTCGCTACGCTGGTAGGTATCGGACTGTGCCTGCGGGCGACGGTGTTCAATAAGTTGTTTAATCAACTGAGGCGGACTGGCAACATTCTGGTCGGTATCCTATTCGTCGGCGTCGTTCTCCTCCTCACATTGTTTGTCATTCAGTCCGACAATCCGCGGATGGCCGCCGTGAAAACTTCGCTGCAGTACCGGCTTGAGTACTGGCAAGCGACGGGACAAATGATCGCCGAACGGCCGTTGCTAGGCTGCGGCCCGGGGAACTTCGCGGACATTTACACCGCCCACAAATTGCCGCAGTCTAAAGAAGAAGTCGGTGATCCGCACAATTTCCTGCTGGAAATCTGGTCGACTGCCGGCTCATTTGCCGCGATCGCATTTTTGGCCACCTTCGGCTGTTTCGCCATACGGTCACTCGCCGCGGTCAAGTCGCGAGAACCGTCGGATCACGGCAAACTCGACAACAACAGTTCAGGCGGCACGAATTTTGTGTTGATCGGCGGCGCGATCGGGATTCCATTGGCGTGGCTGTTGGGCAATACCTTTGCCTCGATACTGGAATCGTCAATCACGACAACGGCGATTGTCGTATTTGCCGCCGGCTTTGTGATCGTTGTGTTGCTCCTCCGCGGTTGGGTCCTCCGCGGCCGACTGCCGGTTTGGTTGCCGCTGACCGGAGTCCTAGTCCTGCTGGTTCACCTGCTCGGAGCGGGCGGAATCGGCAATCATGGAGTCGC
>JAYZEI010000196.1:0-6321 GCA_036337375.1 Planctomycetota bacterium
ATCGCGATTAAGAAATGAACTAACGGCGATGGAAACCTGTCGCTCCTGCGCGCCCGGCGCGCCGAGGTCGGCCTCCGTCGAGCGAACTGAAAAAATCGTCAATCCAATCGCGAATGCTAGCAACGAAACGAGCGTAAACGGGCGCAGATTCCTTCGCAGTTGGTCGGTGGTTCGCTTCATTCTTACATTCCTGAGGTGTTGGCTACCGGGGAGTCACCGCGACGTTCACCGTACGGGGACTCCGCGCAGGCTGTTCAGATTCATTAACTTATTCGCAACATCTGATAATATACGGATCACACGTCCGGAACAAGATCGTCATAACATTGGCATAAGAAAAGAGTTACTACCAGAAACCTGTACCCGCTTCGGCTCGGAAGGAGTCATTGCACCGAATTTAGCCACCGAATATCCGGGAAACATGATCGACCGGGTTCACAAATTTTTACTATTCGAGCGACATATCGCGACATCGCGGACTGCGCGGACAAGCAGTTCGTCGGCGCCGAGATGGGCCGAAACGAGCCAATCAACGCCGGCCGACTTCGCGGCAATTCGCTCAACGTCATGGGCAATCCTGGTGAGCAATTCTCCGTGGAACAACAGATGGGGCTGAACCACAATGCAGCGAGGTGCCGCCCGAAACTGGTCAAAGAGTGCCGGCAACAAATCGTCGAATAGCGGCTCGGCCATGGCGACAAAACAAGTTTCCGCACGGGCAACGGGAGTTCGTTGAGTTCTAAGTTTCGTGAAGCGAACCATTTCGCTGGTCGCCTCCGCATCGCGGCTACCGCGGCCGACCATAACCAGACAGGTGTCAGCCGAGGTCAAAGCGGACCTATCAACGACCGCGTCGTGAAACCGTCGCGCGGAAAGCTCGATGATGTGTTGGTGGCAACCGAGCGGGGGAGCAACCCGGTCGATCGCGATCCCTGTTTTCGCGGCGGCCATTTCAGCGGCCCGCGGAATATCGCGTTTCGCATGACCGGCGGCAAACAGCAGCAACGGCATCACGGTCATCCGCCGCACGCCGCGGTCGGCAAGCCGCGTCACTGCGTCGTCAATGGTAGGCTCGGTTAATTCCAAAAATGCCGGCTCGACCACGATCTCCATCCTCGAGCCGACGGCGTTGGCCGTGGTGAGCAGTTCGTCCCGGCCCCGACTGCTGCGCGTGCCGTGGCCGACCAACAACAGACCGGAGTTTGGGGCGGCGGACAACATCGGAGAGATTCTATCACAAATCTTCGTGTTGAAACTCCAATGCCGACGGTTCGGCCGGCCCCGGCATCGCCGGGCCCTTGACTTGGCACATCCGCTGTCAGCGTTATATTGAAGACGTGTACACTTATCTGACAATAACGCTGGGCACCCAGACCGGGACGGTTTTTCGATTGTGCGAAGACGCCGAGAACCGCATCGGGCGCGGGCTGGAGTGCAACGTCGTGTTGACCGATCCGCTCTGTTCGCGGGTCCATGCGACGATTCACAAAGAAGAAGACCGCTGGGTCCTGAAAGATGCGAGTAGCCGAAATGGATCATTTCTGAACGAGCAAAAGATCGACGATGCGACACTCGTCAACGGCTGTCACATTCGCGTCGGCTCGACGGAATTCAGTTTTCAACAGTCAAAGCAGCCGCCCGAATTCGATTCCGGCGGTGATCTGAAGATCACGCAAACGATCGTCAAAGATCGTGAAGTCAATCCGGACGACGCCGCGAAACTCGCCGTCGCCGCATTGCAGGACAGTAAGCAGGCCCAAGAATTGCTCGTCTTGTATCAGCTCAGCATCAAGCTGATGGGCAGCGCCGATCCCGACGAGGTCGTCCGCGATGTGTTGGAAGTGGTGCACGGTCACATCGCCGCATCGGTGGTTGGGTTTCTTTGGGTTAACGAAGCCGGCCAACTCTTCCCCAAGTTGGTCGTGCCAACATCAACCAAGGACTTTCGGCTCAGTGAATCGCTGACGGAACTCGTCTGTCAGCAAGGCCGCGCGGTTTGGATCGCGAATCAGCAGGCCAACGACTCGGCCGATAGCCTCCGCCATTTCGCCGACGCGCTGTGCATACCACTCGTGCACGAGGGCATCATGCGGGGCGCGTTACACGTGTATCGCGAGAATGATCGGTTTCGCCAAACAGAATTCGATTTTTCGTCGTCCGCCGCCAATATTCTGGCAGTCGCCCTGGCCCGCGCTCGACGGCAAACCAGTCTCGAGTCCGACTTGCAACAGCTTGCCGCCAAAACGCCCGGATACGACGAAATGATCGGCGAGTGCCGGTCGATGCAGGAATTGAAAACCAAAATCGGCCGCCTCGCGCAAGCCACCGGTTGCGTGCTCGTCCGCGGCGAAAGCGGCACCGGTAAAGAATTGGTCGCCCGGGCGATCCATCGCGCAAGCCCGCGGGCCGAACTGCCGCTGCTGTCGGTCAACTGTGCGGCAATTCCGGCCGACTTGATCGAGAGCCAACTGTTTGGACACAAAGCCGGCGCGTTTACGAGCGCCGATCGCGATCACGTCGGCTACTTTCAGCAAGCCGACCTGGGAACGCTGTTTTTGGATGAAGTTGGCGAATTGCCGATGGAGGGGCAGGCCAAACTGCTGCGGATTCTGGAAGGCCATCCGTTTATGCCGATCGGCGACACCGTCGAAGTATCGGTGGATGTACGCGTTATCGCGGCCACCAATCAAAACCTGGAAACGTACGTCAAGGAAAAAAGGTTCCGCGAGGATCTGTACTACCGTTTGAGCGTCTTTGAGTTGACGCTGCCTCCCCTGAGTGAACGCGATACGGATATCGAGCTGCTGATCGACGCTTTTTTGGACCACTATCGCCACCAACATGGGCGACCACGTTTGAAACTGTCGAATTCCGCGCGCAATAAATTGCTGTCCTACCAATGGCCCGGCAACGTCCGCCAATTGCGCAACGTCATCGACAGCGCGGTTGTCCTGGCAGACGGCAATGAAATCAAACCCAGCGATTTGGGCTTGCGCGAGGTGGGCGACGAAGAGCTGGATTCGCTGAAGATTTCGGATTGGGAAAAAAAACTCATTCAAGAAGCGCTTGGTCGGACCAAGGGCAACGTGGTCGAAGCCGCTAAGATGCTGGGCATCGGCCGTGCAACACTCTACCGCAAACTGGAGGAATACGGCATCCAGAAATGAATCGAACAGTACGACATCTAAACGTCGCCGCTGGATGTTCAATATTCGACACTCGCGTCCGTGTAGCTCATGCCTAGTACCGCCACATCAACCGCTTCGTCGGATTCCAAAACGACGGCGCTGAATCGATACCCCTGGTATAGTCCCCGTTTCTGGCACGGCATGCGCGTGCGGGCCTACTTCGGCATGTTATTTCGGAATCGGCTCCGAATACACCCAGCCCGCTGGCACATGGCGCTGGCCATCGCACCGGTGACGTTTGTTAACTCATTCTTCTATCGGGTGCAGAACCTGTTTTATGGCCGCCGCATCCGGAACACAGAAATCGAGCATCCGCCAATCTTCATTGTCGGGCACTGGCGCAGCGGCACGACACATTTGCACGAACTTTTGGTCCGTGACGAGCGGTTCACTTTTCCGACGACCTACGAGTGTTTTGCACCAAACCATTTTCTCATATCGGACTGGTGCGCGGCGTGGACCGCGGGATTGTTCATGCCGCGGGTGCGGCCGATGGACAACATGCAGGCGGGACTCGAGCGACCGCAGGAAGACGAATTTGCGTTGTGCGGAATGGGCGCGCCGACTCCCTATCTGCGGATGGCCTTTCCCAATCGGCCGGAACCTTTCGGTGAACTGTATAACACCGACGAAGCCGGCGCCGCCGACTTGGAACGGTTCAAGACAGCGCTATTGCGATTCGTCAAAACAATTACCGTCCGCCGCAAGCAAACCGTTGTGCTCAAATCGCCACCACACACGGGTCGAATCGGCGAGTTGGCCAAACTCTTCCCCGGCGCACGGTTCATTCACATTGTCCGTGACCCGTATGCCACTATCCCCTCAACGCAGCGGCTTTGGCACGCGCTGGATACCGCCCAGGGATTTCAGATTCCACGGCACGCGACGCTGGATGACCTGATTTTCTCGACATTCAACCGCATGTATGCTGGATTCGAACACCAGCGGGAAGAAATCCCCGACGACCGACTCTGTGAGGTCCGCTATGAAGATCTGGTCGAGAATCCTCTCGGCCAAATGGAGCGAATCTACCGCGAACTGGATCTTGGCGATTTCGAATCTGCCCGACCAGGTCTGGAATCCTATCTTTCAAGCCAAAAAGGCTACCAACCAAACCGCCACAAACTATCGCCCGACTTGAAATCGGCGATTGACCAAAATTGTGGCAGCTATCAACGGAAGTACGGCTATGACTGAGACTTCCGCCTCGGCGAGGGAAGATGTCGCAGTTCTCAGGCTTCCAGCATAGCTTCTCCAGACTTTTCCTTTGACAAACCTTGTCACGGCTAACAATAATGCTATCGTATTGACTGGATCAATGGGGCGAATCAGTATGGTTCAGATGCCCAAAAACCTGTAAAGAGATCAAAAATTCTTACCCTGTATGCCTCTGTTTTGAAAGGAACATGACATGAAGAAGTTCGTCGGGTTAGCGTTAGTTTTAGCCATCGGTATGGCGGTTGTCATCGGTACAGCCGATGCCGACAAGAAGAAGGACGGCGTTGCCGCAACTTGCCCCGTTTCCGGAAAAGCGATCAATCCCAAGGCGGCGGTCGACTACAAAGGTGGCAAGGTCTACTTTTGCTGCCCCGGCTGTCCAAAAGCGTTCGCCAAGGACACGGCGAAATTCGCCAATAAAGCAAACCACCAGCTGGCGCTGACGGGTCAGGCAAAACAAGTTGCCTGCCCGCTTGCCGGCAAGAAGACCAATCCTAAAACCGAGATTAAAGTTGCTGGCGTTGGCGTGCAGTTCTGCTGCAACGGCTGCAAAGGCAAAGCGAGCAAGGCCGAAGATGCCGTGGCGTTTGTCTTCAACGACAAAGCTTTCGCCAAAGCCTTCAAAGTTGCCGCTGCCAAAAAGAAGTAGTAACGTTTCTTCGTTACCACTTGGCTGACATTTGAACCGCCGCGCCCGGGCCTGTCTCGGGCGCGGCGTTTTTGTTTGTCGACGGGCATTGGCGATCTCGCCGACGTCACCACCGCCAACGGCCCTGTCTTGACGACCGTGGCGGCCAGCGATCATAATCGGGGCTCGCAAGAACAAGGACAACCGCAGGATTTGGTGTTATGGCACACAAAAAGGGGCAGGGCTCCAGCCGAAACGGACGCGACTCGAATGCGCAGCGGCGCGGCGTGAAGCGGTTCGGTGGACAGCAGGTCCACGCGGGCAATATACTCGTCCGCCAGCTGGGCAATAAATTCCATCCGGGCAAAGGGGTTGGCCAGGGCAACGATTACACGCTTTACGCACTGGTGGACGGCGTTGTCATGTTCGACCGCAAAGGCCGCCGCATCAACGTGGTCGAAAACTGATCGCGATTGAATTGTCGATTGATTCCAATCGGGGATGTCCGTTGAGGGTGTCCCCGTTTTTCGTTTTGAGCCGCTTCCCGATTTGCAAACCGGCTAAAAGCCGGGCGCTGGCGCCCGACCTCTTCCACCATGTTCGTCGACCGAGTCCAAATTGAAGTCCGCGGCGGAAACGGCGGTGATGGCTGCCTGAGTTTCCGGCGCGAAAAGTACGTTCCGCGCGGGGGCCCTGATGGCGGCGACGGAGGCAATGGAGGCAGTATCATCATTGTAGCGGAGGAAGGCGTCGATAATCTCGCGCCGATCGCGCATCGCAAACATTGGCGTGCCGAGCGCGGCACGCACGGTCAGGGCAGTAATCGTCACGGCAAAAATGCCGATAACGTAACGGTCCTCGTTCCCCCGGGCACGGTGGTTATCGATGCCGATCACAATTTTTCCATCAAGGACCTCGCGGACGCCGGTGACCGGGTCGTCGTGGCCCGCGGCGGTCGAGGAGGGAAAGGAAATACCCACTTTAAATCGTCCACGAATCGCGCCCCGCGGGAGTTCACGCGTGGCGGTGATGCGGAATCGCGGAAACTGATCTTGGAACTAAAAGTAATTGCCGATGTTGGTCTGATCGGCAAACCCAACGCCGGCAAGAGTACTTTGCTTGCGCGACTGAGTCGCGCCCGCCCTGAAATCGCCGACTATCCGTTCACCACCAAATTTCCCAATTTAGGGCGTGTCGAAGTCAGCATGAACCGTTGGTTCATCATCGCCGATATTCCCGGTTTGATCGAAGGCGCGCACGCAGGTATCGGCCTGGGACACGAATTCC
>JAYZEI010000197.1:0-16790 GCA_036337375.1 Planctomycetota bacterium
ACGGTTTCCTTGAATGGATTGGGTGCACGGCGACTGGGGTCCGCAGGCGTTAGCGGTTCGATCAGCAGGCTTGTCAGCGTGCCCAGTACGGCGATCGTGATCAAGACTCCGGCCGGCCACATCAGGGCCCCGATCGTCGGGGCTGACGTCGAGAGGTCGGCCTTGGCCGAGAGCACGAAGCCGGCGAACATACCCAGTGCCGAGGCCGCGGTGGTCACCATCTGCATGTATCCGTTGGCGGCCGAAATCTTCTCGGGCTGCACAAGCTCGGGGATAGCTCCGAACTTGGCCGGGCCGAACATGGCGCTCTGACTGCCCATCAGAAAGACCGCCAGAAAGACCAGCGCGATCCCCAGTTTTTCGTCGACTCCGCCCAGGGCCATCGCACTAACGGCGATCGCCATCACCAGGATCTCGGCGAACTTGCAGGTGACGATCGTCCGTTGCTTGCTGAACCGATCACCGACGAATGCGGCGTGAGAGGCCAGCAGCAGGTAGGGCAGGGTGAAGCAGATCAGGCCCAGCGATAGGGTCGAATTTCCCAGCCATGTCTTGGTGCCCTGCAGTATACAGAACCAGCGGAAGATATTGTCGTTGAGTGCGCCGAGACACTGCGTGGCCAGCAGGGCCAAAAAACTGCGGGAGCCGATGCCGCTTTGTGCGGGCGGCGCGGAGATCTTTGATGATGGAACCATGTCAGTCCCTTCTCGTGGCTCCGATTGGTTGATCTCAATTAATGGGCCGCCGTCGCGGGTCCGCTACAGGCCGTGAGCAAGGATGCCGTCAGTAGTTTTCTGCTCGCGCGGCGGACGCACATGAAACCAAAACAGCAACACGACGCCGAGCAGCGTACCGAAAAATATTGCCGCAGCTGCGTAATAGTCGTTGTTCGAGATGAACTCCAGCAGACTGGTGTTGTCTTTAATGGGAATTTTCGCTGAAAGTTGGACCGTGGCGTTGTGGACAAAGTGATAGATCACCGGCGGCCAAATACTGCGAGATTGTACGGCCAGGTAGCCCAGCAACATTCCCAACAAAAACGCGTTAAATTGCTGGAACAGAATCGTATGGGTGATGGCGAAGAACAAGCTGGTGAAGATAATCGCCCGCCAATCGTGTCCCCGATGGCGGAATCCGGAGAGGATGAAGCCGCGAAATGCGAATTCCTCACATAAGGCAGGCAGCAGCGCGATGACGAGAATAACAGCCCACATCGGCGCGCCGCTAAATAGCTTTTCGAGTACATTGATTTCTTTCAGCGCAGCTTCGCTGGGGCCGATCATAGTCATGACTCCCGACTGAATGGCGATGACAATGGGCAAGAATGCCAAAGCCATGAGGCCCGCAGCAGGCAGCGAGAGCCAACTCGGTGCGGTCAATTGGAGTGTCTTGCGAGGTTTGCGCGTTAAGAGCAGTGTCATGAACAGCGCGGGCATAAGGACAGTCACGACCATAAAAATCGCCTGGAACGTGAACAGCTTTTCGTACGAAATTTGATGGATGCTGCCTATGCTAATGGCACCGCGCATGAAGAACTGAACGACCAAAATCAGCACTCCGCACAACACCGCCAGCGCCACCGTCGGTGTGTCTTCACGATCGCGTAACAGATGTTTGACCCAGGTCGTCAGATCCCAGCGTTCGCCTTCACGAAACAGGACATCTTCGCGGCTGAACTGCTCGATTGCCCAGCGGACCGAAAGCCAGCAGCAAGCGAGCGTCACCGCGGCGACTGGAAATGTGTAGGGCCACAACTCGTGGTAGGTGCCTTCCATCATCGACCGCATCAGCAGCACCATGCCGCTGACGGGAATCAGGCTGAAGCCCAGATTCAATTCAATGTTGGGCGCCATGGGCAGCAAGATCAGCGGCATCGTCACCACGATAACGGGCATCAAATAGTATTGGCCTTCCTTGGTGCTCCGGGCGAAAGCCGCCAGCGACAGGCAAACTGCGCTGAACAAAGCGGCAACGGGCAGCAGGATCGCGGACATCCAGAGGATCGCCGTGAACGGCGGCGGACCGACATCTGCCTGAACCGCCATGTCTCCGAGTTGTTTAATCACGACCGCACCCGTCAGGCACATGCTGGCCAGATTTAAAACCGCCGTCGCAATGCTGAAGAGCATTACCGTGAATAGCTTGCCCATTACAATTTCGCTGCGCCGCGCGGGACTGCTGAGCAACGTCTCCAAGGTGCCGCGTTCCTTCTCTCCAGCGCAGAGGTCAACCGCCGGATAAAATGCGCCGGTGACCGCCCAGATCATCAAAACAAACGGCAGTACTTTGGACCAAAGCGATGCGTTGATACGGTCCTTGCCGTAAACGACGGGTGTCTTCGTGACGCCGACGGGGGGCAAGGCCGGAATGTTTGCTTCGACGCGAACATAGTTGTTGACGTTCTCGGTCCATTTTTCTAAGACGGAGTCGCCCCGGCTGTGAGCCAATCGGTTCTGGTCGGTGCTGGTGTCGTACAACACCAGCGGTTTGGGACCTTGTTCCAGTGGAATTTCGGTGTCCCCTTGTTGGGCCACGTGCAGCTTATATTCTTCGATGTGTTGTTGCAGTTTCGAATTGAAGTTGGGCTGGAAGAAAATAACGTAATTGCAGTCGAGTAGCTTTTTTAGCTGTGTTAACTCACGTTCTAGTTCATCTTGCTGGACCTTGGTGAGGCGTCCGTCCTTCGGCCATTTACCTTCCTTGATGAAGATGAGGCTCTTGATGTCTCTAAAAACTAAAATCGCTTTCTTGGCTTCTTCCGGATTCTCGAACAGTTCGGTGGCAAAGCGATCCTGCTGTTTGTCGATTAGCGAAGGCATGTCCGTACTGCCCGCCTCATAGCCGATTACGAGGTATCGGCTCGGCGCGTCGCGTAGAAATTGCGCGATCTGAAAAAAACTGACGCCCAGCAGCGGATAGAATAGCAGGGGCAGCACCGCGATCATAAATAAGGTCCGCCGGTCGCGCAGTTGGTCGCGCATTTCACGCCGGAAGATCAAGCGGATGTTCTTCCAGTTCATCGTCCGCCTCCCGTGGTGGAGATCGCACGCGTTCGCTCTTCGTCCGTTATAAGTTTGAAGAACACATCTTCCAGATCACGTTCGCCGAAGGTGTTGCGCAGCTCATCAACCGTTCCTTCGGCGCGAATCTGTCCACGGTGCACGATCGCGACCCGATCGCAAAGGCGTTCCGCTTCGCGCATGATGTGCGTCGAGTACAGAATGCACTTGCCGTGTTCGCGGAGTTGCGAGACGGTCTCAATCATTGCTCGAGCAACCAGTACGTCCAGTCCCGACGTCGCTTCGTCCAAAATGATGACCGGTGGATCGTGCACGATAGCCCGCGCGATAGAAACCTTCTGTTTCATGCCGGTCGACATCTTGCCGCCCAGTACGTCGCGAATCTCGTTCATTTGCAGGCGATCAAAGATCTTTTCCATCTGTGGAAAAAGCACGTCTTCTGTGATGCCGTACAGCCGCCCGAAGTACTCGACCATTTCCCAGGCCGTCATGCGGTCGTAAACCGCTGTGCTGGCCGATACGAACCCGATCCGGTGCCGAACTTCGGCGGACTGCGTGACGACGTCGTAGCCGTTGACCGTGGCAGTGCCACTGGTCGGTTGGAGCACCGTACTGATGATTCGCAGCGCCGTGGTCTTGCCGGCGCCGTTGGGACCCAGCAGACCGAATATTTGACCTTCGTAAGCCTCGAAAGTGATGCCGTCCAGCGCCACGTGTTTTCCCGTGACGAGATCGTCGTAATGCTTCGTCAGATTCTGGACTTGAATCATGGCCGTGTTAAGCTGACAGACAAAGGTATGATGGGGCTGCAACCGAGCGTCGGATGGCTAAGAGGCCCGCGTCCTACTGATTTCACCGCCGTGTCTGGAGAAAATAATAATCGGCGCGAAGCGAGCCGGACAAGCAATCCGGGCCTGTTAATCCCCTACTATACCAAAAGTTAGCTTACCCGCGCCAGATCGGTTGTGAGTTTGGGAGACGGGTCGATCAGTTCATAGAACACATTGCGTTGCCGCGGCGTATAGCCGAGGTCTGAAATGCAGTCGCGAATTTGTTGCAGCGAGAGGTAATGCACCGTCCCCGCCTCGGCAACCACATTTTCTTCAAGCATTAAACTGCCCATGTCGTTTGCGCCGTATTGCAAGGCAATCTGGCCGATTTTCATTCCTTGCGTCACCCAACTCGACTGGATGTTGGCGAAATTATCGAGATACAAACGGCCGACGGCTTGCGTCTTTAGATATTCAAACGACCCAGCAGGCCAGATGTGCGCCATGTCCGTGTGATCCGGCTGAAACGTCCAGCAGATAAAAGCCGTAAATCCTCCGGTTTCGTCTTGCAATTGGCGCAATCGTTCCAGGTGCTCGATGCGCTCGGCTAGGGTTTCAACGTGACCGAACATCATCGTCGCAGTACTGCGGCCGCCCAGCGCGTGCCAGGCGCGATTTACGTTCAACCAGTCGTCGGTTAAGACCTTGCCGCGTGTGATTTCGCGGCGTACGCGGTCAACCAAGATCTCGGCGCCGCCTCCGGGAAGACTGCCGAGTCCGGCTTGCTTGAGACGCTCGAGCACTTCCTCTAACGACAGCTTTGAAACTTTCGTAAATGCGTGAATCTCAGGAGGACTGAAACCGTGGATATTAATCTGCGGAAAATGTGATTTGATGTCCCGCAGCATATCCTCATACCATTCGAGTTTGAATTCCGGATGCAACCCACCCTGCAAAAGTATCTGGTCGCCACCCAACGCGACGGTTTCTCGAATCTTTTCCAGCAGTACCTCGCGTTTGAGCACATAACCTTCGGGATGTTTCGGCGGGCGATAAAAAGCGCAAAAGTCGCAAACCGCGCTGCAGATGTTTGTATAGTTAATGTTGCGATCGATGTTGTATGTGCGATACGGCTCGGGGTGCAGCCGGCGAGTTACGGCGTCCGCCGCGCGTCCCAATACCGCCAAGTCGGGAGACTCGAGCAGCGCGAGACCCTCGTCCGGCGTTAGCCGGTCGCCGCCAACCGCCTTTTCCAGGATGTATTCTGTAGTCGCGATCATTTTTTCCGGGTGGACTCAGCCCACCAAAAAGGCACTGCAACGCGGTGGGTTAAGCCCGCCCTAGGCGAGGGATTCGATCTTCAGATCGAATCCTGCTGGGGCGAGTCCGAGCCTTACCGCATGACGATGGAACAATTCTAGACCCTGTTGCTCCTCCGGTCCGAAGTAAAAATTCAGATTGTCCCGCAGGTAGCCGAGGCATTGCGGTTGTGTCAGTCCCAGTGCCGCGCTTTCGATCGTCGCGATAGCGTCCAGGTTTTCAACTCCGTGATCGCGGGCGGCGGCCAATGCCATGTCCAATTCGCCAAGTTCCACACCCGGTCTCGCCGTCCACATGGCAAAAACAAACGGTAGCCCCGTCCCGGCAACCCATTGGTCGCCGAGATCCCAGACCGCCGCAAATTCACCAGATGGCGAGTGGATCGCGCGGTCGCCGATCAGCACGACGGCGTCCGCGTCGGTGTCCTCCAGGCCCGCCCCAATCGGCAGACTGCGCAGTTCTGGCCGCACGCCGTATTGCCGTTCGAGTAGGATCTGCACCAACGCCACACTGGTCCGTGACCCTTCGTCGAGCGCTAGCGTCTCGATCCGCTCCATGGGGACGCGGCTGAACATCTTTACGCTTAACACGGCGCCTCGACAACCAATACAGGCGTCGGAAATCACATGATACGTGGAGTTCTGGAACAGCTCGATCGAAGGAATAAGCGCGACATCCAGCCGACCGGCTGCGAGTTGGTCGGCCAGGCGGCTGGGGAGGTCAAAGACGATTTCCGTCCGCGGTGCAAGTTCAGCCAGTCCGTAAACCAGCGGTTTGGTGTTTAAATAGTTGACCGCTCCGACGCGGATGTTTTTTTCGCTGATCGCCATTCGTCGTGCCTTCTCGCACGCATGCACCGCGCGCAAATCTGATGACCGTTAATTATAAGTATGCACTTTTACCGCCAAAAGGGGCACTTGGCTTTGGCCGTTGCCCGCGCAGCACTAACCGAATTCGCAGCCCGCCCTTAACGCAGCCAATACGCCCGCGCACGAACGTGAGTCTTGCTCCGCGGTGCCTAAACTGCTAACTTTCCGCCGTAAATACAGGCAGATTTGAAGGCCCATAATTACCGCAGAATCATGGTAACTTGTTTATTACGATTTGGTGTGTTTGTCCTATCGTCGCTTATCGCTGCCGCATCTGCGCAGGCCCAGGGGCAACCACCGCCCCACGAGTCTTACATTCGCCGGTTGCCGTCAGTTGGTGAAACCCCGTTTGCGGCGGCGCGACCAGCTCCATCATCGACCACCGCCGCGACACCTGATTTGGTCGTCGAAGAGGCGTCCGAAAATCCTGTAGCGAGGCCGTGGGATGGGAGCTTCGAGTTAGGATTGGCCGGTACCGAGGGACCGGCCGAAACGTTCAATTTCCGTTTTGGCTCAGATCTGAAAAGGAAAACTCCCAGTTCGGTCTTAACGCTGGATCTCGATTATAAACGTGACACGGCCGACGGCCGTGAGACGGCCAGTCAACTTTTTTTTGAAGCCCGCCATGAATGGGAACGGAAAAATTCAGCTTGGAACGTCTTTGCTCACACGTCATACGAATACGACGGGTTTAAGGCTTACGATTACTTGGCGGCACTAGACGCCGGTATCAGCCGTATATTTGCCGACACGGACATCAATAAATTCAAAGGCCGCATAGGTGGCGGTGTGTCGAAGAAAGTTGGCATCCCAAATGACGATGCGACGCCCGAATTAATCTTCGGATTGGATTTCGAGCATAAAGTTTCCGAGTGGCAGCAATTCAAAGCTTCGGCCGACTACTACCCATCGATCGAGGATTTAAACGAATTTCGTTTAACAGCGCGGGTTGGTTGGGAACTTCTGTTGGATGCCGAATCGAATCTCAGCTTGAAGATTGGTGTCATCGATCGGTACGACACGACACCGAGCACTCCGGTCAACAATACCCTCGATTATTCGACGGTTTTGCTCTGGAAGTTCTAGAAACCATCCCGGCTCATCAGCGGAGAAAAGCCGGGGCGGCGTCGACTCGCGGTTGCGATGATCAGAGGGCTCCATTTGGTTGCAGGATCGTCGCCTGTCGTTCGTAGGCCATGCCGGCGTCGTCCAACGTCCGGTGGCTTCCGGATGCCTGCCACGGCCCGATATCTTTGAGTTCGGGCATGATTTCGAGCATCTGTTCGAACAGCATGGTGGAGAGTCGCTGTACCGCGGCGCTGTCTGCATGTTCGACAATCGAAGCCACTGTTTTCATCAGCCTCACCATCTGTGCCCGTTGAAGAACGGGTGGCGAAAGCTCGAGTTGATGGTCCACCAACAATTCGATGAGCGGCACGCCGAGCGCCTGCTGCCACCGGTAAAGCAGGCTTACGGGCAAGTCGGTCGAGGGCTCCTCTTGCGATCGAATCTCCGAAGTGCTGACATCCAGCCGTTGTGCAATAGTGCGCGTTGAAACCCGTTGTTGCTGGCGCACCTGCTGCAGGCGATGCAACAACTTCTCTTCTGGTTCGGTAGGCGATGCGTTTTCAGCAACGTCGGCCACCGGCACAACCTCATACGGGGCGATGCTCATTGAATTCCTCCCAACTCGCTCTGTGTTGCGAGCCATCCATTAAAAAGTAGGTATAAAAAAATAAAAACAGAAGCGGGAAGCGGAAAATTTGTGTATGCGGATCGCGCGAACCGGCGGCTGCTCGCGGCAGAAAATCTGCGCGCAGACGACCCGCAAAAGAAGAAGACAAAAACAGATAGAAATGCGAAGTAGAATTTGGACCGTACATTGTTGGGTGCGCAAAATAGAACTGCACCCCACCCCTAAGTGACGTTAACCTATCACTCGGTTCCGGATCGTCAAGGCGGCTTCTGGTTGAATGCGAGTTTTTCGCAGTTGGTCGGCACCCGTCCTGGCGGGACCCCCTTCGAAAGCCGGATGGAATGTCCGGTCGCGGTCGCGTTGTCCTCAATAGACTGAATTTTGGCGGTGCGTTTCACGACCATCAGCCGAGATCGCCAGTTGCGGAAAGCGACGCCATTCCGGCTGGATGCCTCAAGAATGGCAGATTGGTTCGGCACTATTTATCAGCGGTCACATGAGGTGGGATGGCGCTATCGGCCTGGTGAACAAAACTAAAAAGGCGACAAGGCAACGACGAATTGTCTGCAGCGGCCGCAAGCAGATCGGTGCGGTAACGCGAAGATTGCCCCAATCGCAATCTAATCTTGAATTAGATGTCGGTCGGCAGAATAACATCGGCATGCCAAAATGCCTTAAGCTGACGAACCAGCGCAATGAACTGCTTAAGATCGACCGGTTTTTGCATGTAACCATCGACGTTCAGCATCTGGCTGCGCAACTCGTCTTTGTGATTTTGTGAGGCCGTTAAAATGATGACCGGGATTTCATTCAGCCGGTAATCGGCTTTGATTTCCTTGAGCACTTCGCGGCCATCCTTGCGGGGAAGATTCAGGTCGAGCAAGACTAAGTCTGGACGTGGGGCCTGTGCAAACCACTTCTCCTGGTGAAGAAACAGCATTGCTTCTTCGCCGTCGCGGACGATCGTAAGGCGATGCTTTAATTGCCCCTCCTGTAGCGCCTCGATTGTGAGCCGCGCGTCCACACGGCTATCTTCAACCAGAAGGATCTCCATGGGACGGCCAACAACAACTTTATCCACCACGATCAAATCCCATTTGGAGAATCAAACGCCGAATGTTACGCTGACAGAACCTTCACCTGATCATATTAAATGCCGATCGCTGAGTAAATCATCGACGCCTCTCATCAGGGGCGAGGGACAATACGAAACGCTGTCGCGATGCACGAATTCCTGCTTGGCTTGTCCGTCGCATGTTTTGGATTCGCGGTTCTGTTATTGCTTCAACTCGCCGTCAATTGCCGCCGCATCCCCTTTCTAGGCAATGGGCACGTGCCACCCGGACAGATCGACTGGCCTCTAGTCTCAGTTATCGTACCCGCGCGGAATGAATCGCGGGACATTGAGCGCGCGGTTGAGTCGCTGCTGAAACAAGATTATCCAAATTACGAGTTAATTGTAGTTAATGACCGGTCGACGGACGGCACCCGCGAAATTCTGGATCGCATGGTGGCGGAACACCCGCAACTTCGCACTTTTCACTTGGACGCACTACCGGCCGGTTGGCTCGGAAAAAACCATGCAATGCACTTTGCCGCCGAGCGAGCCAGCGGCGAATTACTGTTGTTTACCGACGCCGATGTCGTGATGCGGCCAGACACGTTGTGCCGGGCAGTACACTACTTGCAATCCGCCAAAATCGATCATTTGACGATGGTGCCAGGTCTCGATATGCCCTCAAAATTGTTGGACGCGATTGTCGTGACTTTTATGATCTTTTTCTCCGCCTACATTCGTCCATGGAAAGTAACCAACCCAAAGAGTAAAGCTCACGTCGGCATCGGCGCCTTTAATTTGATGCGTGCGGAGGTGTATCAGGCGATCGGTACGCACGCAACCATTCGTATGCGGCCCGACGACGACCTGAAACTTGGCAAACTCGTCAAATTGGGCGGATTCAAGCAAGCGATCGTCAACGGCCAGGATCTGATCTGTGTCCGCTGGTACGCTTCGGTTGGCGAAATGGTCCAGGGTCTGATGAAAAACGCCTTTTCAGGTGTTGATTATCGCCTAGAGTTTGTTGTGTTTGGGACACTTACGTTGTTAACTTTTTTTATCTGGCCGATGGTTGGGATATTTCTAGCTACGGGAGTTTCTTGTTGGTTGTACGCGGGCGCGATGGTGTGTCACATGCTGCTGTTCGCCGATACCGCCCGTCAGGCGCGTGTATCACCATGGCTTTGCGTGCTACTTCCGGTTGGCATTTTGCTGCTCATCTACATTCAATGGCGTGCGACGATTTTGACTTACGTTTACCGCGGCATCCGCTGGCGCGGCACGCATTATTCACTATCCGAATTAAAATCGAACAAGATCTAAATTGGATGGCGATGCTACTGATGTCGGCATATCGAAGTACCAATTGTGGTGCTATCGAACGGCCGTTATTATCCGCCCGGCGGCCAAATCTTCGTGGGCTCCGATAAAAATTGCGATTTCGTATCTTTTCGGGCAACTGACCTTGACCCGCGCCCAGGGCAACGCTATTTAACCGACCACTCTTCTACCTTTCTCAACTGAAACTTATCCGAGTATCACTTCTCGCGGTCGAAAGCTCAGTCGCTGCAGTATTGTTTGCACGTCGGGTTTGCGATTCGCACAACGTTTAATGAATAACCGGGCGTGCCCGATCCGTATGGGCATTCGCGGGTGGTTAATGCAGCAGCGGACGCGGGTGCGTTCGGTGGGTATTGGCCATTCTTTGCGAATGTTGCTGCAGTGGATTTGGACGCAGCTTTTGAGATCTACTGGATTGCGACTTCGCGAAGGAGACACTGCCTTGAAAACTATGTCTAAGACCGCAACCGTGCTTTTGCTCGGACTTTGGATCATTCCGGCCCTGAATGCATCGGCATCGACCTGGCATTATGCTGCTCATGTTGTGAACAGTTTGACAGTTGGCCAATTGAATCTGTTTAAACCGAAGCAGCCGCCCGCCGATCCGTTCAATAAGGTCGGCGGTGAAGCGCGGACCTTGCTCAGCAATGACAGCAAAACCAAGGCAGCTGATTTTGTCAGGCGCGGTCGTGACGCGCTGGCGCAAGGCCAGGTTGCCGGAGCTATCTATTTTCATGACCGTGCGAGAGAGCTCGGCGCGACCTTTGCGGCTAATGAAGATTCACCGACAAAACTTGCCGCGGCCATCCGACAGCAGGGCGGTCGGATCAGTGCTGTGCCCGTGCGTGCGCCACAACGCCTACCAGCATTTACGCCCGGACGGACATTGCAGCCGCTGGCTGCCGCCGCCGACAACTATCCAAATACGGGGACGGGTTATCCGCCATATCGCCCAAACCAAGCTTCCGCACGAACGGGCCAAGCTTCCGCAGGAGCGGGTGTAACGGCATCGGATTATCCGGTCCGACAGGCAGGCGGTACTGTTGGTGTCGGTCCGCCACGGCCAGCCTTTTATGAACCGCGTCGAGATCAAACTTATAACCGGCCGGCAAGTCAAGTCACGGACGGAACAGGATCGAATCCCCAGTCATTGAATACCCCGCCACTAACCGGGCCGGCCGCTCCGCTGCCGCCGGGTAATGTGGAATTACCAGGTACCGCGGCGAGTGAATCCGGCGAGCAGATACCGCCCCAGCCGGCAAACACACCGGCGAGTCAGCCTAGTGTGTTTGCCAATCCGGCCCCGGTTCCGCCGCCGCCGACCACACAACTGTTAGACGAAGCGGCTCAGGCCGACGAACGTCTGAAGCGGCAAATCATTGCCCAAGTGCAACTGCAATCTAGGCAGGCGCTCGATCTGCGTGAACAGGATCCGCTGCGCGCGGTGGGCTTGATCAAGCAAACGCGGGCGATGATCGTCGAATCGGCGCTGGAAAATGAAGATAAACAGATCTTGTTGAGTCGCGTCGACCAAATGATCGCGGAAATGGAAAAATACGTCGAGCGGCATCGTTCTGAGATCGAACTCGACCAGCGCAATCGCGAGATTTTGGACGACCTCTCGCGCCGCCGTGAATATACGGCTGAAGTGCAGCAACGTCTCGAAAAGCTAGTTCAGGACTACAACCAGCTGCGTAACGAGCGCCGATTTTACGAGGCCCAAGCCAAGGCCAAAGAAGCCCGCGACTTGATGCCCGACGAACCGGTCGTCACGCAAATGTGGGAAGAAGTCAAATTTCACCAGCGGTACATCAATAACGAATTGCTCAAGGAAGCAAAGGAAACCGGCGTTTGGGAAACGCTGGACGATGTCGAGAAGTCGGCTATCCCGTTCAGCGACAAAAACCCCATCGTCTTCAATGAAGGAATTTGGAAAGAGCTTTCGGCCAGCCGCCAACGATATGCCGGTGACGGCAAACGCAAACGACATCCCTCTGAAGTCGAGATACAGCAGAAACTCCTGTCGCCGATTTCGCTACGCTTTAAGGAAGCACCACTGGGCGAGATCCTTGACTACATGAAGAAAGTCACCGGGATCAATATATTCGTCGATCCGGAGGGGTTAGTTCAGGAGGGAATCCATTTATCGGATCCGGTATCCCTGGATCTGCCTAACCAAATTTCGTTGGGCAGTGCTTTGAAGCTTTTGCTGGAACCGCTCAAACTGGATTACGTTGTTACCAACGAAGTCCTGAAAATCACCAGCGACCAGCTGCGTGATCGCACCGTGTACCAAAGGATCTACAACGTTGCAGACTTGGTGATTCCGATACCCAATTTCGTACCACACAACCAACTGGGCCTGCCGAACGAATTGGCCCAAGCGTACTCGAGGACGAATCAAAATTTGGCCGGCGTAGCGGGGTTTGCGCCTCCGACGTTTACAATGTCCAACAACGTCAACCAGGCGAATATTGCTACGCCGAACGATACGCTGGCGCAAGCGGGTGGCGGTTTTGCGAGCGGCCCCGGACAGGCGGGCGGCGGCAGTCAGGCCGATTTTGACGCGCTCATCGAACTGATACAGACCACGATCGAGCCGGATTCTTGGGACGAAGTCGGCGGTCCCGGTTCGATTGCCGAATTCGAAACAAACCTGAGCCTGGTAATCAGCCAGACGCAGGAAATCCACGAGAAAATCACCGACTTGCTGGAACAACTCCGACGGTTGCAAGATTTGCAAGTTACGATCGAGGTGCGGTTTATCACCTTGCGAGATAATTTCTTCGAACAAATCGGAATCGATTTTGACTTCAACATTGACGACAACGTAGCCACAATTCGTGGAGATGATAGCGGCCAATCCAACTTTTTTGGCATTGATGCAAACAGCCAGCCAGCGCAGCCCGGCCCGCTGAATGCGGGCGGCCAGCCGTTGCCGACGCAAAACGGTTTGACTGATATTCAATTCCGGCAAGGCACTTTTAACACCGTTGCGCCGCCACCGTTTGCCGGCTTCGATCCGGCATCGGCGACGACGTTTGGTATTGCGATTCTCAGCGACATCGAAGCGTACTTCCTAGTGGAGGCCGCGCAGGGCGATAACCGGACGAATATCACCCAGGCGCCAAAGGTGACGCTGTTCAACGGCCAGGCGGCTTCGATTTCGGATCAAGTGCAGAGGCCGTTCATTATCAGCGTGACGCCTGTCGTGGGTGATTTTGCCGCCGCTCAAGCGCCGGTGATCGCTGTCTTGGGTGAAGGTACGACGTTATCGGTCCAGGCGGTTGTTTCCCAGGACCGGCGGTTTGTGCGGTTGACGCTGATCCCATTCTTCAGCGACATTCAAGATGTCTCGACGTTCACGTTCACCGGAAAGAAAACGAAGACGACAAATCTGCTGAACACGACTCAAGATGCGGATGGCAATCCGCTGACGTCGAATAGCGACTCGACCAACGAGTTTGTGGAGGGCACGACACTTCAGTTGCCGACCTTCGCGTTTACGACCGTAACCACAACCGTCAGTGTACCGGACGGCGGTACGGTACTGTTGGGTGGAATCAAGCGGCTGCGCGAGGCACGCAACGAACAGGGAACACCGTTCCTCAGCAAACTGCCATATATCAGCAGGTTGTTCAAGAATGTGTCAGTGGGCCGCGAGGCGGAAAGCCTGATGTTGATGGTCACGCCGCGTATCATTATCCAGGAAGAGGAAGAGGAAAAACTCGGCCTCGCCCTGCCGTAACATAACGGTTCGGACATCACAGAATTTCAACAGCCCGACTTTTTCGAAAGGCCGGGCTGTTTTAGTATGCCGGTCGGTTTTATGCCCTTATCTTGAGGAGAAGCAGTGGTGACTCGGCGGTGGGCGATTTTGTTGGCGGGGCTGTTCGGCGGCCTGGGGGTCGGCATCGGTGCCTATCACGCGCACGGGCTGGAGGCGATGCTTGAGCGGAGCGTGGCTGTCGGTGAGATCGAGGACCGGATGGGAAACGTTGAAATCGGTGTGCGGTATCAACTCATTCACGCGGTCGCATTGCTGGCGGTCGGCGCGATCGCCGAGCGGCGTTCCTCCAGATATCTCGCCGCGGCGACGATTCTGTTTGCAATCGGTGTGACTTTGTTCTCGGGCGGCCTGTATCTAGTCGTCTTTGCCGAAAATCTCAGCCATGCGGCGATCATTCCCGTGGGCGGTGCGTTGATGATCGGCGGCTGGGTGCTGGTTTTCGTGCACGGCTGCCGCCGGCCGGCCTCGTCGGAGGATCGACTCGCGGCTGGCCGATCTTAAAACCTATTTGTCGCCGCGCCGTTCACGAAGCCGATTCGGTTCTTGGCAACAGTCGCAGGGGCCAAGTTCAAACATGACGATCGCACAGACGTCGCACCAGTAGTCGAGTTGAAACTTGCCGTCCTTCTTAACGGCGTAAACACGAATCACTTGGATTGAAGGCAAGCCCTGGTAGCGGCGTACGAGTAACTCCACGTCCAAGCCGCGCAGCCGCCGGTCGATGCGGAACGCGCGGCCCCGTGTATCTTCGACAAGTGGGTGCAATTGACCGGCCGCCGTTTCCAACGCGAGAATACGCTGCCTGGACTCGGGGACTGTGGTGATTCCGTAGCGGCGCTTGAGCGACTCGTTGAGCCAGACAACACGACCGCGTAACGCCACGGTTTCAAATGTCGGTTGTGGCGTTTCTTCCGCAAACGTCGTATCGACAAACAGCAAAACCAAGCCGGCGGTAGCGGTGGCAAAGAGTAGTCGATTCATCAGTTCCAGGCCGGAAAAAGTTATTCTTTCGCGTGGCCGGCGACAACCAGATCGACACGCAAGTTCGACGTCTTGTCTCCGGCGACCGTCTTGCCCTGGATTTGAACAATCCACCAATCGCCATCCTCATTGTGCCGAATGGCTGGCAGCACGTCGGCGGTGGTTGGTTTAAGTAGACAAATCAGCGCTGGATGACTCGCTTCCAGTGCTTTAGTACTTAGTTTGACGAGTTCCTTCGCGTTCATCACATCCGCCAACTTATCGTCGTTCGCGTTGACCATGAGCAAAAAATCGCGAGTTGGAAATGTGCCTTCATGATTTCCATCGATGGGTTGCCGAGCGTACCGCAGTGTATAAACGCCCCGCGAAAGATCGCGATCGCGAAACTCGCCCGTCTTTCGACTCAGGGCGATAACACCTACGAGTTGGCCCTGCCCAAAGGGGTACAACACTTCATCGGAGGGCTTGAACGATGCCGGAATCCGCCACTGCTTACACGGCCAAATCTGGCAGACGGTGCGACTTTTTCCCCGCGTGACCGTCAAGCCTGAATCGGCAATTTGGGCGGCGACTGCCTCTGATAAGCTGCCGGCGGGCGGACCTTGCTTGAGCACTTCGATCCGATGGTCTTCGGCCTCTGCGAGGGAATACGCAAAGGTCACGGACAGTGTTGCCGCAACCGTCTTCCAAAAATTACCATTCATGTTATCCGCCCTGGTTGCCCCGGGAACGAAACGTCGGCGAGGCAGTTAACGAGGAAATTAGCGATCCCGCGTTCCCGAAGAAATTCAATTATTGGTATGTAAAAGTCGCCATGTAGGCGGTGCGCGACCGCGGAATGGACCATGTTGTGCCCAGTCCCCTCGCTTTGACATCGCCGGTGATCGTCACACCGGGAGCATAATTCTCGACCGCTGCCAGCGGTGGGTAATAAGCCGATTCGTTTGAACAAATGCAATCGCCCTTGTGGGCTTTGCGCGTGGTGAGTTCGACAGATTTTCCTGCGGAAAGACGACCGGAAAGCGTCGAGGTGTCGAGCGTCATCTCAATAGGAGCGTATGAAATGCGTGCGATCGCATCCGCGGCTTGGCCGGTGTTTTGTTTGGCAAAATCGATGAGCGCATCCCGCTGGCGCGAGTCGGCTCGTCGGTCCACGATGATCAGCGACCGCACCACCTTTGCGTCTTTAATGCCTTGAAATCCAAGGGTTTGGTCTGCGCGGAGGACAACGACGACATTCAGTCCTTGCAAGTCGACACGGTTGTGCGCTCCTTCGCGAATATTCCAGGCCATAACGGCGTCCTTTCCTGCCAGGCCGACTTCGCCGTTGGCGAAACAAGGTCCCGTGTAGACTTGGCAAGTCCGTGCTTCCAGATAGTGACCGCTCACCTCGGCTGATGCGGTTTGCGTGAGGATCACAGCGGCCGCCGCAATTAGCACAACACATAAACGAAGCATGACAGACTCCTTTTCGTCTTTAAGTTTAACCGGGTCGCGCGGGACTTAGATGGTTTGTGTGCTGATCGAACTCGCCGCAACGGGGCAGCGTGCCGCCAAATTTGACTTCCCCCTGGCCTGCAGCCGAACGGCCAATGCTTCATTCTAGTTTGTCCGCGTGGCAATGGTCCAGTCGGAAGCAGTCGATTGAGGAATGCTCGAGTTTAGCGGGGCCGCTTGGCTTGACGGCTGCATGCCTTATCGTAATCGGCAGGCGTGTCCAAATCCTGGTGGATTTCGATGCTCGGGCATTGCAATTCATACACTTCGTTGCGACGAAGTACGCTGTCGACTCCTTCGCCGGCGCTCAATTGATGAACTTCTCGCTGAACTCGCCACGAAAACAGGACCGGATGTCCCCGCCGATCATTGTACGTGGGCGCCAGGATGGCAGCAGGGCAATCCGAATAAACCTGCAGCAGGCGATCGGCGACATTTGCCGATAGCTC
>JAYZEI010000198.1:0-10669 GCA_036337375.1 Planctomycetota bacterium
GATCGCGTTGAACAAAGAAACAGGCAAGCAAGTCTGGCGGACGGATCGCAAGTCACTGCCCAAGGGTGGTTGGAGCACGCCGATCTTGATCGACACCGGCAAACGCAAAGAGTTGGTGCTCAACGGCGAATTTGGCGTCCAAGGTTACAACCCTGAAACGGGCGCCGACTATTGGTCTTGCAAGAGCTTCAACGGCCGCGGCTCGCCGATTCCCGCTTGGGGACATGGGCTGCTGTACGTTGTAAACGGAAAACCGGGCGACATCTACGCGGTGCGACCCGGTGGGCGAGGCGATGTGACGGGCAGCCACATGGCGTGGCACACTCCGCGCGGGGGCGACCGCGATTTGTCCTCGCCGATCTTGGTCGGCAATCACGTGTTCGTCGTGAGCATGAAAGGCATCGCCACCACCTACGACGCGAAAAGCGGCAAAGAACTCTGGAAAAAGCGGCTCGGTGGCAACTATTCCGCACCGCCGATGGCGGCGAACGGCCTGATTTATCTTCAGGACGAATCGGGCAAGACCATCGTCGTCCGGCCGGGCGATGACCTGGATGTGGTCGCCAAGAATCCGATCAGCGCAACGGACGACGAAATCTTTCGCGCTTCGCCGGCACCTAGCCGAGGCCAGATATTTGTCCGTTCGAATCGGGCGCTCTACTGTATCGGCAAGCGGTCAACGGTCGCAGGCCTTTGACCGCCGGGACAAACAACGTGGGGAAAGATGAATTTCCGGCAGTACCAAACTACGGCCCGCCGGAAACTGCTCTCTCTCCCCCTTGTTTAGGTGGCTGCCGTAATTTCAACGCCAGTTCGGCCAAGGATTTGCCGCCGTCGTTCCATTCTCCACCGTAGTCGGCGGGAGCGTGGGGCGGGCTGCCTCGATCGGACCGTCCTGCCATTGGATCGGCTGGCCGCTGTAACCATAACCGTGAGATCCGTAATATTTCGCGCCGGCACGCCAATGACCCCACCCATTCCACCAAACCGAACCGCGGCCGCAGCAGCCGAGGCGACCATGCCAAATCTGTCCTAGATGGGCGTGCGTGTTTCCCGAGCAAGCCGCTCGCCGGCCACCGTGGCCATGCCCCTGACAGCACCCATCGTGGCCCGGATGCGCTGCATCAACAGTCGAGACCAGACCGAGAGCAAATATTGCGACGGCGACGCCGCAAAACAGTTTACGTGCAAGCATTGCTAACCCTCCTTCGGCGACTGTTCTTGATCGCCAGTTTTGTGCGATATTGCCACCATCGCGCACGCGAAACCTCTGCGCTGTTGGTGGCACTCCAGCCACTGGTATCGGTTTGCAATCCGTCAGAATCGAGAAAATCGCTACAATCGTAAAAATTTAAACTTGCGCGAAATAGAAATTTCCAGACGACCGCAACCCGACCGGGAACGGTTAAACGAAGAACTTCATGGGAGTTGGACCGACATGTTGAAACTCGTGCTCATCTTCGGCGGTGGCGGTATCGGAACGCTGTTGCGGTATGGCGTCAATGTAGGAGTGAAACAGCTGGGCGGCCAACCGCCGGTTGCTACGCTTTCGGTCAACCTGCTGGGCTGCTTTTTGATTGGAATTTTTGTGACAACATTTCCCGGCCCGGAGGCTCTACGTGACGAAATGCGCTTGGCGTTGCTGGTTGGATTGATGGGTGGATTTACAACATTTTCGACGTTTGGTTTGGAAACGCTGAACATGATCGAACGACAGCAAATTGGCTTGGCAACAGCCTACGTACTGGCCAGCAATCTTCTTGGGGTCGCCGCCGTTTGGCTGGGATGGCGGATCGCAGCCAAAGCACTAGTTTGACGCGCCCCGCGCCGGCAGTAATCGTACAATATGGCAGCGGGCGCTCGGTCCGTGCTGTGTGACTGAATGCGTAATAATTCCGCAATCTGCCGCGAGCTTTTACAGTATCGCCGACGGCTCTGAAACCAGGACACGCCGATCATGGGAAAATGGTTAATCGTCGGTCTGCTCGCCGGCATCGGCGTCGTTGCCGCTTTGGTTTATGCCCAAGTGACACAATCCATTGAGGTCCCAACGGCCGAAGTTAAAATTGGCGACATCCGCCAGTTCGTTGACGAACGCGGAAAAACGCGATTGCCACGCGTCCATTTGATCACGATGCCTTATACCGGGCGGATCGAGGAAATCACGCTCGACGAGGCTGATCCGGTCGAGCGAGGTGCTCTGGTCGCTCGGCTTGTGCCGGCCGATTTGCAGTTGTCAGTGGATGCAGCGTCGGCAGCCGTCGAGCGGCTGGACAAGTCAATCATCGAAAATGACGATACGTCGGTCGAAGAAATCGGCCTAAAGCAGGCGCTTGAATTCGTCACATCGATGAATGCCTCGGTCAAAGCGGCCCTGGCCCGCGTCGAAGCGGGATTGGCCAAAAAACAGTTTGCCACGAGGCAATACAAGCGGAAAAAAGAGCTGCTACCGCAAGGCGCCGCATCGCTGCAGGAATTGGAACGTGCCGAATTCAATCTGGTGCAAAGCGACGTCGACCTACGCCAGGACGAACTAGTTCACAAAGCAATGGTCGCTCTGCAAACGGCCACCGCCCTGATGCCGATCATGATCGAACAACACATTGGTCGCAAAGACCTCTCCCGCGATGTGCTCGTTAAACAAAAGGCCGAGGTGTCCGCGCATTTGGCACAGGCCAAGCAGAAGCAGCAGCGAGGCAGCATGACCAGCCCGATCGACGGCATCGTGCTGGCCCGGCATATCACGAACGAACGCTACCTATCGGCCGGAACGACTTTGCTAGAATTGGGCGACTTGAACGAATTGGAAGTTGAAGCCAACATCCTGAGCCACGAAGTGGTCAACATCAAGAAGGGCGACAAGGCACGTATCTTCGGACCGGCGATCGGCGCCGAGGACGCCACCGGCACGGTCGATCGGATTTATCCTGCCGGTTTCACGAAAGTCAGTTCGCTCGGCGTCGAACAACAGCGGGTCAAAGTCATCGTTAAATTTGATCTCGACAAACTGCGTGGATTGATTGAGCGGCAGGGTTTGGGCGTTGACTACCGTGTGCGTGTACAAATTTTCACCCGCCAAAAGGAAGGCGTCCGCGTGATTCCCCGCTCGGCGCTGTTTCGTGCTGAAGATGGCAGTTGGCGAGTTTTCGCGGTGCGGAACGCCCGCGCGCGGACGGTGGTAGTTGACGTAGGTCTGATGAACGACGATCTTGTCGAGGTCGCCGGCGGCGAATTGCAGAAAGGCGATATCGTCGTGCTGGCCCCTGAGAGAAGCTTGACCGATGGCCAGCGCGTAGAATCAAGGCCGCGCCTCGGTACGGATTCACTGGACGCATCTTAATGAAAATTGGCGGGCGGACATTTCTGATCAGCGGCGGTGCGTCGGGACTGGGCGCCGCCTGCGTTCGAGAGTTCTGCGGGGCCGGCGCCAATGTGGTCATCGCAGATGTCGATCACCAGCGCGGCGCAGACCTGGCCGCTGAAATTGGTTCGCAAGCTTGCTTTATTGCCACCGATGTTACCAGCGGCAAAGCCGTTCGGCAGGCCATCGAGTTCGCCGTCGAAAAAGTCGGGGGACTTCACGGTGCAATTACGTGTGCCGGCATCTTGAGTGCGGCCCGCGTGGTTGGTCGGGACGGCCCGCACGACTTGGATCTGTTTCGCCGTGTGATCGAGGTCAACCTAGTCGGTACGTTCAACGTCGCCCGCTTGGCCGCGGTAGAGATCGCAAAATCTCAGGCCGATGAAGACGGAGAGCGGGGAGCGATTGTGATGACGGCATCGGTTGCCGCCTGGGACGGACAAATTGGCCAGGCCGGTTATGCAGCGTCGAAAGGCGGCGTCGCGTCGATGACGCTGCCCATGACCCGCGAATTGGGCCGACATGGCATCCGTGTTGTATCGATCGCGCCGGGCGTCTTCGGCACTCCCATGATGCAGGCGGTCGGCGACGAGCTGCGGGAGTCGCTCGAGTCCCAGGTTCCTTTTCCCAATCGATTCGGCCGACCTGAAGAATTTGCCTCGCTAGCGCGTCACGCCATTGAAAACCGCATGCTCAACGGGACTATCCTCCGCCTCGATGGCGGTCTGCGTATGGGAGCCAAGTGACCTGGAAGCAGCGTTTCGGCGGCCACAGACCGGCGAAGGCACCCGACGCAAAACAACCGTTGCCAGAGACGCCGAAACGACGTCGCTCGTGCAATTTCCGATTTGCAGCCTATGGCATCCAACGGTTTGAGCGGCTTTCGCCACACGCCATTTCGGCCACGGCCCTACGTCCCTTAAATCTTGCCGCAACTACTTTACTGGAAATCTTTTACAAATTCAGATTAGGCCCGGCACAAGCTGCGGTGCGTGGTATTTTTTCTTAGTTGCTAATTGCCGCTCGGAGTGTGCGCTCCCGGAACCGAGGGGCCGCCCAATAGACGAGCTATGTTGATTTGCACCGAGTGAGTAACATTCCATGCTTATGCCGTTGATTTCTCACACCCATCCGGCGCTGCAGTTTACACATCCGCTGCCGTACGGCGCAATTTTGCACGATGGTGGTGTTCAGTTCGTCTTGTTCAGCCGGTCGGCGACATCGATGCGGATTCTGTTATACGACGACGTGGACGACCGCGAGCCGAGCGATGTTGTCCACTACGACAACGACACAGACCGCTGGGGCGACGTGTGGAGCGTGTTCATTCCGGGACTTGAACCGGGGCAACTTTACCACATTCAAGCGGATGGGCCATACGCTCCGGAGTTGGGCCACCGTTTTGACGGTTCCGCGCGGCTGATCGACCCCTACGCGCGGGCGCTGGCAGGCAAGTTTCAACCGACCGAAGACGGCGTGCTGCGACCACCTAAGTGCGTTGTGGTGGACGACAGTTTCGACTGGCAAGGCGATCGCCACCTGCGCCGCAACCTCTCAGAAACGATCATCTATGAAATGCATGTTCGCGGTTTCACCCGTTCGGAAACGAGCGGCGTCGAGCATCCCGGCACCTATCTGGGTGTGATCGAAAAAATTCCTTATTTGCAGTCACTCGGCGTTACGGCTGTCGAGTTGATGCCGATTCACGAATTCCCGATCAACGATTGCCTCGGCGCTCAACCGGCGATACCCAACTATTGGGGCTACGACCCGATGGCGTTTTTTGCCCCCCATCGCGGTTACGCCGCCAGCGACCAGCCCGGCGCGCAGGTGGTCGAATTTAAACAAATGGTCCGGGCACTGCACGCTGCCGGAATCGAAGTCATCCTGGACGTTGTCTTCAATCACACTTGCGAAGGCAACGAGTTCGGGCCGACGCTCAGTTTCAAGGGTTTGGAGAATCACGTTTACTATATGCTGGAGGAAGACGGTCGTTGCTACCGCAACTATTCCGGCTGCGGCAACACGGTTAATGGCAATCATCCGGTCGTTCGCGAGTTGATTTTCAATTGTCTCCGCCACTGGGTTCACAACTATCACGTCGATGGCTTCCGCTTCGATTTAGCCTCGATTCTCAGCCGCGACCGCGATGGAAATTTGGTTGCCAACCCGCCATTGGTCGAGATGATTGCCGAAGACCCCATGCTGGCCGACACCAAGATCATTGCCGAAGCGTGGGACGCCGCCGGTGCGTTTCAAGTCGGAACGTTCGCCGATTTGCGGTGGGCCGAGTGGAATGGATTATTCCGAGACAATGTGCGACGCTTCTGGCGCGGCGATACGGGCATGCGCGGTGAGCTGGCGACGCGGCTGGCGGGCTCGAGCGACCTCTATCAAAACAGCGGGCGGCAACCGTATCACAGCATCAACTTCGTCACCTCGCACGACGGAGTCACGCTGAACGACCTGGTCACCTATGCGGACAAACACAATGAAGCCAACGGTGAAGGCAACCGCGACGGTGATGATAACAACTACAGCCACAATTACGGAACCGAGGGTCCAACGCAGCTGGCGGAAGTCAACGACATCCGTTCGCGACAGATCAAAAACCTAATGGCCACGCTGCTGCTCAGCCAAGGCGTACCGATGATCGTTTACGGCGACGAATGCCGCCGCACACAGCAAGGTAACAACAATGCCTATTGCCAGGACAACGAGTTGTCATGGTTTGATTGGCGTTTGGTAGAACAGCACGATGAACTGTTACATTACGTTCGCGAACTGATTGCGTTCCGTAAGGCCGAGCCGACCGTGCGGCGTGAAACATTTTTGAAGGGTGCGGCCGAACGCCAGGGAGAACTGCCGGACGTAAGCTGGTACGGCGCGACGGGTGAACCGGTGAATTGGGATGACGATCAGCCAATGTTGGTATGCCTCTTGTGCGCTTCGCCTGGCGACGACGAACCGGCCGATCCCGCACGGCATTTGCTGATTTTGATTAACGTCGACGACCAGCCGCGTGAATTCGTAGTTCCGCCAAAAGCGCGGTCGTTCGACTGGCGGCTGTTTATCGACACGGCGGCCGAGAGTCCCAGCGACATTTTTTCCGGCGGCAGCGGACCGCAACTCGGGCAACGGTTAAAGATGCGGCTACAGGAACGATCGCTGGTTTGTTGTGTTGCGGATTACAGCCCAGCTCGGCGTCGGCAGGCGGGAGGATAGGCGGGGATGCGAATATCGAACGACTGCGAAGGAAAAAGACGCCCGCAATCATCTCTCGAACACAACAAAATCGGAAAAAGTCGGTGTTCGAAATACACCGGCCCCCGGTTTTTTAGCGATTGCCGCCCTATTCCTTAATCACGTCGTTAACCGTCATTCCGGTCGGAATCATCGGTAAAACGTGCTGTTGATAGGGCACCTCGACGTCGAGCACGTACGGCCCGTCGTAATCGATCATCTCCTCCAGGGCCGCCGCGAGGTCATCCTTGTTACTGACCGTAGCGCCGCCGCAGCCGTAGCCTTTGGCGATCGTGACAAAGTCCGGATACCGCTCGTCGACAAAAGCGCCGCCGCCGCCGCCGGTCGCTTCGGCGTGATGGATCGGGCCGAGGTAGGTATGTGCCCGGTTGCCGCCCATGAAGCGGTCCTCCCACTGCACAACCATGCCGAGATGCTGGTTGTTGAGCAGCAGCACTTTGACCGGCAGGTTTTCGCAATAGCAGGTCGCCAGTTCCTGGACATTCATTTGAAAACTGCCGTCGCCGTCGATATCGATTACCAACTTGTCCGCATGCGCGGCCTGCGCGCCCATGGCGGCGGGCAGGCCGAATCCCATCGTGCCCAAACCACTGCTCGACAGCCACCGCCGCGGTTTATTGAATTTATAAAACTGCGCGGCCCACATTTGGTGCTGGCCGACGCCAACCGTGATGATCGTCTCGCGGTCTTTTGTCAACTTCCAAAGTTCATCGATCGCGTGCTGCTGCAGAATACCGTCGTAGTTTGTGTCGTATTGGAGCGGGTCGGCCGCTTTCCATTTTTTGCACTGCGCGACCCAGCCGGAAATATCCTCGGGCGGTTCAACGATTTTGTTCAATTCTTCCAGCGCGTATTTGGCATCGCTGACAATCGGAATGTGTGCCGGTTTATTTTTATTCAACTCCGAAGCATCGATGTCGATGTGAACGATCTTGGCATGCTTGGCAAATTCTTCGAGCCTGCCCGTTACGCGATCATCGAACCGAACGCCGATGGCCAGAATCAAATCCGCGTCATTGATCGCGTAGTTGGCGTAAACACTGCCGTGCATGCCGAGCATGTCGAGCGAGAGTGGATCTTCGTTTGGAAAAACGCCGAGGCCCATCACGGTCATCGTTACAGGCATGCCGGTTTTGCGGACCAATTCGCGCATCGCTTCGCTGCCTTCGGATGCCACCACACCACCGCCCACATAAAGAATCGGCCGTCGCGCCATCTTGATTGCGGCCGCCACTTGGCGAATCTGCTCGGGCCGCGCTTTGTTGGGCGTGTCGTAACGGTAGCCCGGCAAATTCATCGCGGCGTCCCAGTCCGGTTCAACGGTATTGAGCTGCACGTCTTTGGGAATATCGATCAGCACCGGGCCAGGCCGGCCGGTTGTCGCTACGTAGAACGCCTCTTTGACAATCCGCGGCAACTCCCCGATGTCCGTGACTAGATAATGATGTTTTGTAATGCCGCGGCAAACTTCGACGATCGGCGTTTCTTGAAACGCATCGGTACCGATCACCGGTGTGCCGACTTGGCCCGTGATGGCGACGATCGGAATACTATCCAGTTTGGCGTCGGCAATCGCCGTGACCAGATTCGTCGCACCGGGTCCGCTGGTCGCCATGCAGACGCCGGGCTTACCGGTCGTTCGCGCGTAACCCTGAGCGGCAAAACAGCCGCCTTGCTCATGCCGCGGAAGGATCGTTCGCAACCGATCTTTGTACCGCGTCAACGCCTGGTGTAGCGGCATACTCGCGCCGCCCGGATAGGCAAATATCGTTTCGACGCCGAGATCGACCAACGACTTTACCAATATGTCGGCGCCGGACATCAACTGCGAGTCGACTTTCTTTTTGGTTTTGCCTGCCACCGGTGGCTCCGGGGTTGAACTTTGACCTGTAACGACCACCTCACCGTCCAAGCAGCGAGTACCCGTTCAAACGACGCGCAACAAGGCCGAACATTTTAACATACGCCTGTTTTGACTCAGTTTCAACGGTTCGGAAACGCCCAAACGTCGTAATTGATACAAGTTGAACTGATCTGCCCGCTCACCCGGATTTTTCGCCGCGCCGAATCCTGTTGGGACCGTGCTGTAACTCGTAAATGCGGACCGCGATCGGCCCCGGGGGCCGATCTAGCGCTTTCATGCAACCCGTCAGATGCCGAAAAACGATTACGTGATCCTTTGAACCACGACGAACGCGGGACCTCCAACAAGCGGCGCGGTGGCGGACTCAGTTTCTGCCCAAACCAACCTAGGCGAACGTCAGTAGTGGTGCCAGAAATCGCCCCGTGTAGTTTCCTTCCAAACTGGCGATCTGCTCGGGTGTGCCGGTGGCCATGATTTGCCCGCCGTGCTCGCCGCCTTCGGGACCAAGATCAATGATCCAGTCTGCCGATTTGATCACATCCAGATTGTGTTCGATCACCAGCATCGTATTGCCGTGATCGACCAGCTGCGCGAGTACATCGAGCAGCTTGCGGATATCGTCGAAGTGCAGCCCCGTTGTCGGCTCGTCCAAAATGTAGAACACGCCTCCACCATCGGCGCGAGCCAACTCTGTGGCCAGTTTTACTCGCTGAGCTTCGCCACCCGAAAGCGTCACCGACGATTGGCCGAGTTTAACATAGCCCAGCCCAACGTCGAGCAAGCAGCGAAGTGTGCGGTCGATTAGCGGAAAATTTTCAAATATTCTCAAAGCTTCCTCGACTTGCAAGTCGAGCACGTCGGCGATCGAAAGGTCACGATAGCGGACTTCGAGCGTCTGACGGTTGAACCGCGTGCCCCCACACTCGCTGCACGTCACGTACAGATCCGGCAAGAAGTTCATGTCAATTTTCTTCTGGCCCTGGCCCTGGCAAGCTTCGCATCGTCCGCCTTTCACGTTGAAGCTAAAGCGGCCTGCACCGAAACCCCGACGGCGTGCTTCGCGGGTACCGGCGTAGGCTTTGCGGATTTCGTCAAACATCCCCGTATACGTCGCCGGATTGCTGCGCGGCGTACGGCCAATCGGTGTTTGATCGACCTCGACCAGTCGATTGATTTGGCTTGCGCCGCGCAGGCCCGTGTGCTCTCCCGGTTTCGGACCGCCGCCGCCTAATCGCCGCCGCAGTACGCGGGCCAGCGTTTCGTTGACCAGTGAACTCTTGCCCGAACCGCTCACGCCCGTCACGCAGACCAACGCGCCGAGCGGGAAGCGGACATCGACTTTTTTCAAGTTGTTTGTGCACGCACCCAACAGCTCAATGGATCGCGACTTGGCCGTGCGGCGGCGGCGGTTGGGCACGACGATTTGTTTTTTGTGCGCTAGATACTGTCCGGTGATCGAATCAGCATTGTTGCAGATCGAGTCAGGTGTGCCCTCCGCGACCACTAAACCGCCATGTTGGCCTGCGCCGGGGCCCATGTCGATCAGGTAGTCACTGTTTCTCATGATCGCTTCATCATGCTCAACCACCAGCACGGTACTGCCCTGTGATTGCAAATCTCGCACCGCGTCGATCAAACGGCGATTGTCGCGCGGGTGCAAGCCGACCGACGGCTCGTCCAGTATGTAGCAGACTCCGGCCAGGCCGGCACCGATGCCGGTCGCCAGGCGAACCCGCTGCAGTTCGCCACCACTCAGCGAATCCGCCGCGCGGTCGAGCGACAAATACCCGACGCCGACTTTTTCTAAGAATCCCAGCCGCCGCTCGACTTCGCGGACGATCGGTTCAAACACCGGTTGGTCTTCGGCGTCACACTGCATGTCGCGGAAAAAGTCAGCTGCGGCCTTCACCGGCATGGCGTTGATTTCCTGGATCGACCGGCCACCAATCCGCACACTGCGCGCTTCGGGTCGCAACCGCGAACCGCAGCAATCAGGACATTCAACCTCGGCCCGAAAACTCGCCAGTCGCTGCTGGCGGGACTCGCTGGATGTTGTCGCAAACTCCTTTTCCAACATGTTCAACAGCCCGATGAACTTCTTGCCGTCGCCGCGGAGGAACCGGTCAAAGATGGTTGGCGACAACTGGGCCAGCGGAGTCTGCCAATCGAACTTGCGCGGG
>JAYZEI010000199.1:0-18034 GCA_036337375.1 Planctomycetota bacterium
CACGAGTGCCCATTTTTCGCTGCGGTCGGCCAACATCGGTAGGTGCTCACAGATTTGAATTCCGGGCGTCCGCGTAGCGATCGGCTTGAATTCACCCCGAATTTCCTCCGGGGCATCGGGCTTCATATCAAAACTCTCATGTTGTGCGAGGCCCCCGGAGAGAAAGATATAGATGACGGCTTTCCGTGATGCGGAAATTTCTTGAGAAGCATCGCGGGCCAACGCCCGCAACCCGGAGACGTGGTTCATACCCAAACCTAGCAGGCCAATGCTGCCGGCCTGGATCGCTGTGCGTCGCGACACGCCGGCATGATGCCAATTAGAACGGCTGTGTGGTCCGCTCATCGAAACCTCTGCTGGATGGGACTGACTATCGTCAATCTAATATCCACGGTTTGCCAATACAATAGATCGTCCGCTTTACGCAGGGCGATACACGGGCCGCAAAATCGTGGCTGGTTGCACCGTCATTTAAAAATCTCGATGGTATCCGGCCGTCCACCCGCCATCGACGACCAGCACGTGGCCGTTCATGTAGCTGTTTTCCGGAGCCGCCAAAAAGAGCGCGGCCACGGCAATTTCGTCGGTGGTGGCCGGCCGGCCCAGAGGGACGTGATCGAGTAATTGCTGCGCCCGCTCGCGGAACCGACCGTCGTCACCATAAAATAAGTTTTTGGTACCGGTAGTAAGCGTTGATCCGGGGGCAATACCGTTGACCAGAATGCCAGCCGACCCCAACTCCAGCGCCATTGCTTTTGTCAGATTCACCACGCCTGCCTTGGCGGCATTGAATGCGCACTGCAATCGTAACGGCACGAGTCCGGCAATGGACGCGATGTTGATGATGCGGCCCGATCCCTGCTTTCGCATGATGCGGGCAACGGAGCGACTGACTTCGTAGAGACCCGTCAAGTCAACCGACAAAATGCGGTGCCACTCGTCGCGCGGGAATTCGTCAATCGGCAGGCGATGGTCAAACGTGTTTACGCCCGCATTGTTAACGAGAATGTCGAGTCGGCCGCATTCGGCATGGATCTGTTCGATCGCGGCACTAATATCCGCCGGCTTGGTAACGTCCATCGTCAGCGAGGCCGCTCGCGGCTGATCTGCGGCGGCCATGTGTGCCGCATCGCCATCAATGTCGGCGTAATACACCTCCGCGCCGTTGGCGGTCAGTCGATTAGCAATCGCCAAACCAATGCCGCGTGCCGCGCCGGTCACCACGCTGACCTTACCCTCGAGGTTTGCGTTCATTGTCAGACGGTCTACGGGTTGGGCGGCGATGTGCAGATGAGTATCTCTAGTGTTTCGTCGCCGGTGTTTTCGATTCCATGCTCGCACCAGGGTGGAAGATGAATAAAAGTGCCTTGCTCCACTTCGACCTTATCGCCGGCAAGCGTCATAGTACCGCGACCACGGAGAATCACGTAACACTCTTCGGTATGATGGCTTCCCGGTTCCAGCAATACATGCGGTGGAACGTAAAACATCACTAGCCCCATATTCTGACAGGGCGCTTTTGGGTTGGCGGGGTGGACAACACGTACTCCGATGCCGTCGCAACCGGGATACCGTACGGGCACGCCTTCTTGCGGGGTCACAACGTTCGGCTGCACGGGTGTGTCGGGCTTGGGAAACGGCGGCTCACCCTGGTAGCCTTTGAAATCAGTGATCTTGGCCATTGCGTCTCCTGGGTCTTTTAATCGAGGGCGGCAATGAATGCAGTCCAGCATTGAGCCATCATAAGAGAACTGAACCTCGCGTCCAGTAACGAATGGACCGCGAGTACGGTCAAGCGTGGCGCACGTGGGACTGTTGAAGCTGGAAGGGTGGCGATGCCGTATGCTGGCCGTCAACTTAACTCGCGTTGTGCGGTCAGCTCGGCGATCGGACGAACCGTCATGCCGAATCAGCGCGTGCTCCGCCGTGGCCCTTCAAGTACGTGCGAATTCGATCAAACTCCTCGTGGCTGGCGAATTGGATCGTAATTTTACCGCGGCCCTTCGCCGACTGGTTGATTTCGACTCGCGTGCCCAGCGCCGCGCGCAATTCTTGTTCCAGGGCGGCCAGGTGCCGAGCGCCCGATGAGGGCATTTTTCGCCGGTTTCCGTCTTCGTCGATGACGTGAATCGAGTCGTCATCCGCTTGTCGGATCGTTTCGTTGACAAGTTTTTCGGTTGCGCGGACGCTGAGATGCTCGGTTTGAATCCGCTTGCAAAACACCAGTTGTTCATCTTCCTCGCCGAGCGGCAGCAGCGCTCGCGCGTGACCGGCGCTAATCTTTTGATTGCGAAGTGCTTGTTGTACAGGCCCGGGTAATTCCAGCAGACGGATCAGGTTGGCGATCGTCGAACGATCGATGGACAGCCGCTTCGCGAGTTCTTCCTGTGTGGCTTGGTATTGCTCGAGATATTTTAGGAACGAGGTCGCCTTTTCCAGCGGACCAAGGTCTTTGCGCTGAAGGTTTTCGACGATCGTCATTTCCGCGACCTGGCGATCATCGGCATCGCGTAGCATCGCGGGAACCATGTCCCAGCCCGCGCGTATGGCTGCCCGCCAACGGCGTTCCCCCGAAATCAGTTGGTAACGTTCGCCGTCGCGACGAATGACGACTGGCTGTAGCAAACCATGTTGCTTGATGCTTTCGGACAGCGAGTTGATTTCTTCTTCGTCGAATTCCGTGCGCGGCTGATACGCGTTGGTGTCGATCTCGTAGACGCTAACCTGCAGTAGCCCCTCTTCAAGCTGCCCTCCAGCTGCGGACGGATCCGTGTGAATTCCCAGAGATTCACTGGTTTCTTCTGGTCGGCCGAGGAGTGCCTCCAACCCGCGCCCCAATCGTCGTTCGGTAGTCACGTGTAAATTCCTCCGTGCTCGTTCGAATCACAGCCTCGCGTGATGCGGGGGCAATTACGCTGCTAGCATCGCTAGTATTGATGCGTCGATAAAATGATTACTACCGCTATTATCGGACCGGTGGTCATTCCACGTGAAATGCGATCGCTGCGAATATACGCTGGTTTAAAGAGCGCGTTTCACGTGAAACGGGAAAGACAAGGCAAGTTTGACGTTCCACGTGAAACGTCGCGAGGTGTTACTCGAGCGAGTGAATCACCAACCCGGAAAGCAGTTTGGGGTAAAAATAAGTGCTTTTCGCAGGCATCCGCTCGCCGTGTTCGCTAATCGTGCGGATGTGTTCTAGTGTTGCCGGCATGACCAGCGCGGCGAGTTGCAATCGTCGATCGGCATTTTCGACCGTCTGTTCGGGGTTGTTGTTCAGCGATTCGATAACTTCCGAGACCAAATGAACGTAGCCGGGTTTCGGATGGCCGGCGGCGGCGAGCAGCGTATCGATCACCAGTCGATGCAGAATACTCACGCCTAGCCCGCGCCAGTCTTCGCTGCGATCCGCCGCAATATCGGCCATGCGGGCGCGGCCGGCGTCCGTAATCCGGGCAACCGTCCAGCGTTCATCCTTGCCGGTAAACAACCCCAAGGTCCCCTGGTCATCTTCGGATTCGATCTCGGACCAGACAACTTCCGCCAGGTCACTGCCTTCGCCTGCGGTGCGAGTTGTGAAACAGTCGCCGAGCCGCTCGGTCAGTTCGCCGGACGTCATTTCCGGCAAACCGCGAAACAGACGATGCGTGGGCAATACGATCATGCCGGTATCGCTCATGCTGACACACATCATCAACACCCCGTTGGCGGGATGGGTTGGCGAAAGTCGATCGGTTGCGGCTAGCTCGTCCTTGTAATTGCAGGCCGTCTCGTAGCGATGATGTCCGTCAGCAATAAATACCGGCTTGGGGCCGATCACTGCAGAAAGCCGGCTAATCAAGTTCATATCCGTGACCGGCCAAATTCGATGGACCACACCGAGTTGATCCTTGGCCTCGATCGGTGCTGCGGCGGCGATGGCCTCCTCCAAAATGGTCTGTGCCTCATTTTCCGGGTCAGGGTACAGGCCGAAAATCTGACTCAAGTTCGCCTTGCAGGAACGCGTGAGATTAAGCCGGTCCGCCTTGGGGCCGGACATGGTCTCTTCGTGCGGGAAAATGTTACCTTCGCCAAAACGCTCCAGGCCACAGCGAGCCATAAAGCCACGGCGGGTAAACTGTGTGCCGCCGTACTCGAAAACCTGGTGGTAAACGTAGATGGCCGGTTCGCCTTCGCGAAACAGCACCCCTTCGCGCAGCCACTGCCGCAAGAACCTCGCGGCGCGGGTGTAGCGGTTGCTCTGTTCGTCGTCGCCGGGTTCTTCGCGGTTAAGGATCAACCGAATTACATTGGCCGGGTGTTGCTTGTAGAGTTCGTCCTGAAACTCCGCGCCAATCACGTCGTACGGAGGAGCGACAACATTGCTAAGTGCGCCGATGTGGCCAAGGTTGTAACGAAGCCCGGGAAACGCGTCGATTTTTGCCATTGGAAATGCGGGATTGTTGGCGGGAAGGGGAAAATCTCAAGTGGGAAAGCAAGAAGGCCCCGAGAAGTTATCTCGGAGCCGTTGACAATTGTCAAACCCTGCCGCGATGATTTTTTGGGCCAGCGTTCAGGCGGCAGCCGAGCGACACAGGGTGGATTAATATCGGTAGTAGTCCGGCTTGTAAGGGCCCTCGATCGGGACGTTGATGTATTCGGCTTGAACAGCTGTCAGCGTCGTGAGCTTCACCCCCAATTGCTCCAAATGCAAACGGGCGACTTCCTCGTCCAGCTGTTTGGGCAGCACGTGGATGTCAATATCATACTTCTCGGGTTCCGTCCAAAGCGCGATTTGAGCGAGAACCTGATTGGTGAACGAGTTGCTCATCACAAACGACGGATGACCTGTCGCGCAGCCCAGATTGACTAGCCGACCTTCCGCCAGGATGAGGATCGAATGACCGTCGGGGAATGTATACCGGTCAACGAGCGACTTGATGTTGAGCTTTTCGACGTCGCTTTGACCGTCAAGCCACGCCATGTCGATTTCCAGATCGAAGTGGCCAATATTGCAGACGATCGCATCATTGGGCATCACCTGCATGTGCTCGCCCGTGATGACGTCGCGGTTGCCGGTCGTTGTGACGAAGATGTTTCCATGCGGAGCGGCTTCCTCCATGGTCATCACCTGAAAACCTTCCATGGCCGCCTGCAGGGCGTTGATCGGATCAATCTCGGTGACGATCACGCGAGAGCCGTAACGCTGCATTGATTGAGCGCAGCCCTTGCCTACGTCGCCGTATCCCGCAACGACCACCACCTTGCCCGCGACCATCACGTCCGTCGCCCGCTTGATGCCGTCCGCCAGCGACTCGCGGCAACCGTAGAGGTTGTCGAACTTGCTTTTGGTGACGGAGTCGTTGACATTGATCGATGGAAGTTTCAGTTCTCCTTCCTGCTTCATTTTGCGAAGTGCTTTGATGCCCGTCGTCGTCTCCTCGGACAGTCCCTTGATGCCCGGCAGCAGTTCGGAAAACCGTTGGTGTACCATCGCCGTCAAATCGCCACCATCATCCAAAATCATGTTAAGTGGCTGGCCACCCGGGAAGTACAGCGTCTGTTCAATGCACCAGTCGAATTCTTCGTCGGTCTCGCCTTTCCATGCGTACACCGGCACACCCGTTTTGGCGATCGCAATCGCTGCGTGATCTTGCGTCGAGAATTTGTTGCAACTGCTCCAGGTGACCTCAGCGCCGAGCGCCGTCAGCGTCTCGATTAGCACCGCGGTCTGGATGGTCATGTGCAAACAACCGGTGATCCGTGCGCCGGTGAGCGGTTTGCTCTCGCCGTACTTTTCCCGCAGTGCCATCAGGCCGGGCATTTCGTTTTCGGCCAACATGATTTCTTTGCGACCCCATGCCGCAAGCCGCTCGAATTCCTCCAGCGATACGTCGGCAACGCGATAGGGTAAATTTTTCGCTTCAACTTGTGACACGCTTGTTTCTCCTCGTACACAGATGCCCGAGATCCGACATCCTTGCAACGCTTCAGGTGTATGCTTCTACCCCAGGCAGTCCGGCGCCGGCGTCAATGACGGAGTCATGAAACGCAGCGGAAACGGCTGCGTAAAATTCTACGATAGGCGGGCATCATAGGCCGCGCGACCGCGTTCGGCAAGCCGTGCTGGTTAGAACAATTATAACGGTTATACGGGGTAACTGTCCGATTCAGCCTGCCTCGCGGTGTGCGGCAAACGCCGCGGTGACGAAGCTGCGCACTGATTCAGCATCCTTCTTTCCGGCCGTTTTTTCGACGCCACTGGCGGTATCGACTCCATCGGGCTTCACTTTTCGAATCGCTTCGGACACGTTATCTGCACTCAGGCCACCCGCCAGAATTAACGGTAGATCGTCGAATTGGGTTCTTTCATCGGCCAGTCGGTCCCAGTCGGCAGTTTTGCCCGTGCCGCCGTATTGGCCAGGTTGGTAAGCGTCGATGAGAATGCCGGCTGGCGGACAGCCCAGCGATTCACATTCGTTCAGATAGGACAAGACGGGACGTACGCCATCGGAACCGAGCCGAAAGGCCCGTAGGACTGGTCGCCCACCAAGGCTCGTAAGGAACTCCGGTGGTTCGTTTCCGTGAAGTTGAATCAGGTCCAACTGCAGATGATCGTAGGTGCGGCAAACCTCGTCGTCCGTGGAGTTCACAAATAGCCCAACGCGATGCGCGCCGTCCGGCAGCGCGGCGATAATCGACTCGGCTTGTTCTACCGAAATGAATCGCGAACTTTTCGAGTAGAAGTTCAGGCCAATGGCGTCCGCTCCACTGTCTGCGACCAACCGCGCGTCGTCGATGTTCGTAATACCGCAAATTTTTACGCGAAACACGATGTTTTGGCCAAATTGAGAAGACGAAGATTGGAACAAGCGTCGCTGATCGCCACCCGTTGCGGCATCTCAAACACGTCGAGCGCGATTATAGGAGTGACTCGCGCCTCAACCAAGTACGCAAGCACCTTGGTTTGGCTTGCCGCTACACAAATTCAGCGGTTTCACGGGAGTTCGGCCAACGCGGCTCAAGATGTAGGCGGCGTAGGTCGATGTCGAACGACGGAGTGTTCCCGATTTGAATTCCACTTGCCAGCACTTGGTAATCGTGCTTTATGGCCAACAAACAGCTACATGCCGAACCGGCAAAACCGACGGCGACAGGGGCCAAACAACAGGGCAAGTGGTATTTTTTCTGTGTTCTGGCGGCGGCCGTATTTGTGGTGATCTTAGCTTTGGGCCGAGAGAAGGCGAAAAAATTCAAAGCGACCGCCGTCTTACTGGAAATTGCCCGGCAAGATTCCCAAGAGTTGGGCTCGTTGGAGTCGCTACGCGAAGAGATCGCTAGTCCCGCGCTGATCCGCGAAGCGGTCGAGGAACTGTTCCCGGCAGCTTCTGCCGCCGACCCCGCTCCCGGATTAGCCGCTGTGCGTCGATCAATCGTCGTCGCGGGAAGCACGGACGCGACGAGGCGGCGTACGACCGTTAGCGTCTCTTATCGCGGATCGAACGCCGCACACGCCAAACGGATCGTCAACAAGATCTGCGAATTATTCGCGGGGCAAGAAAAAGCCGGCGCGGTCGCGGGGCAGCCTGTCGGACAAAATCAAACCGCTGCCTCGGAGTCTGCAAAACTACGGGCGGAGCAGAACCTGTTGGCCGCCCGACAGCAGTTGGCAGCCTTCGATCGAGAAGAGAGCGATGTGGTGACTGCACGCGAACGGGCTTTACATTCGTCTCCGGCCGGCGAACCGCCAGAATCGCAGCTCGACGTCGAGCCAACCGAAACGGAGAAAAAAGTCGTGCAGTTGGAATCCGAAATTGCCAGCCGCAATCAACAACTCAACGCATTGTTGGGCACGATGACGCGAGAACACCCTCTGGTCAAGACGATCCTCGACGAAATCAGCGCATTGGAGTCACAGCTAAGCGGCGTGCGCTCGCGAGTGGTGCACGGCGCTAGTGAGGAAGCAGTAGCGGAAAGCCCAGAACAATTTGCATTGGAAGAAAGTCACCTAGAAGACATCGCCGCCACCGAACCGGCGCGAGCACCATCGACTGGGGGACCAGCGTTGAACTCCCAAGAACGTGAAGGGCTGCGCGGCGAATTGAAACAAAATATCCGCGACGCTGAACAGGAAGTTCAATTGCTTAAGAGCGAACAGCGGCAGCAATGGGAAAAACAATTCTCGATACAGTCGACACCCGGTTGGAAAGTTGAGCCGGCGACGACGGCACAACGCGTCTACGCACCGACCAATCCGTCGCTATTGGTGTTCGCCATGGTGTCGGGCCTGATCGCCGGCGGCGGACTGTTGATTGTGGGAACCGGCCCCCTAACCATCAGTTCGCCAATTGTGGCGGAGGCAGCACTTTCGGTTCCCGTTGTTGGTAAAGTCCTCGAGCCACCCGGTCACAGACTGGATCAGCCCAAACGGCCGACTGCGGTGCGGGTGCTGATACTGTGCGCGGAAACCACGATATTCGTTTTTTTGGCGGCCATGATTTTGGCCGCACTGTCGGATAAACAATTTGCAAGCCAACTTTACGTTGATCCGCTTTCCGCACTGGCGGACGGCGCGAGACACGTTCTCGATTTTGCTCGGAGATAAAAAATGTACGATTCTTTTTTTGGATTTAGTCAACGCCCGTTCACTGCCGCTCCGCGCATTGATCGATACTTTCCCGCGTTCGCGATTGAAACCGCGAGACAGACACTCGAGCGCAGTATCGACCGCGCCGAGGGATGCGGACTGGTTGTTGGTCCCGCCGGAACCGGAAAGACGCTGCTGTGTCAGGTTCTGGCCGAGCAATTCCGCAAGCGAATGGACGCAGTAGTCCTTTCCGGCGCCATGATTAGCTCGCGCAAGGAGCTACTGCAAGCGATCACCTACGAACTGAAGCTGCCGTACAAACAACTACATGAAGGTGAGTTGCGATTGGCGTTGATCGATCGGCTTGGGCAACCGGACGAACGTCCTGAGGGCATGCTGTTGATCGTTGACGAAGCGCATACACTTTCGCTAAAGCTTCTTGAAGAGCTTCGCTTGCTGACAAATCTAGTTCGAGGCGGCAGCCCGCGAGTCCGGTTGGTAATGGCCGGTGCCCCAGTCCTCGAAGAGCGGTTCGCGATTCCGCGACTCGCTTCTTTCAATCAGCGGATCGTGGCGAGATGTCTCTTAGATTCGTTTTCGGCGGAGGAAACTCGCGAATATATCCGAGCTCAAACTGCCGGCGCTGGCGTCGATCCAAACACGATCTGGAGCCCCGAGGCGCTGGGTAGCGTCCATCAAGCGACCGACGGCTGTCCGCGGCTCATTAATCAGTTGAGCGATATGGCGTTGATGCTAGCCTCCGTCGCACAGGTTTCGGTTGTGGATGAGGAGATCGTCAACGAAAGTTGGGCCGAGCTGCAGCAATTACCCGGGGCCTGGAACGCACAATCCGATCCCAGCGCCGTCGTCGATTTGCCCAACCAGTCTGCGGTCGTCGAATTTGGTTCGCTCGAAGAGGAATTTCAAACCGACGCGGTAGATGAAAACGAAGGCAACATTTTGGAAGCGGAAGCGGAGTCTGTTCCCAATCCGTTGGAGCCGATTGAGCACTTAGATCGCATTCAATCGCATCTGGCCAACGTAGCTCAATCCTACCTTGATGAAGATTCTGTTGAGACACAAACCGACCCGCACATTCCTCTCGCCAACGGGAAGAACGTTGAGGATTTGCTTTTTTCGACCACCGGCAACGACAGCGGAGGGTGGCAGAGTGAGCTGCCGGCGACACCGCTCGCCGAGCAACCCGTCCAGGACTGGCCGGTGGTGCCCTTCCGCGAAGCCGTGGAGGAACACATCAACTTGGAGTTTCAACATCCCGCAGCGCAAACACCGTCCTCGCCGCCCGCCAATCCGGCCGCGAAGATCGAAATCGATGACGAAGTCGAACACAGACCGCTGGCCGAATACGATTCTTTTGCCGGTCTGGATGGCTCGACGGTTGTCCAACTTTCGCCTAATCCTCGCCCGGTCTCGGAGGATAATCCTGTGGTTGTTAAAAATGCTGAAGCGACTTTGAGGCAACAACACAACGTTCTGTTCGGATTAGAGGGGACAATGAATCCGCAGGACGACATGGCGCCGACCCAGGCCGCCGTCGACCCGCCGAGCCCCAACGTTGGTTTGCACAATCCGCACATGGCATTGCATGCTCAGTCGCCGGTTGATCCTCGATTTGTTGACATGCAGTTCATTGAAAATGATGGCCGTGTCGTCGAAGACAAATCTTACGATCCGGTCGCGCCGATGCCATCGGTTGTCGTCGAATACTCGGACGAAGGATCTTCGGACGGAGATTCGGCGTCGGTTGATTCGGCGGTTGGCGCGGACCGGACGCTCGAATTCGGTTCATCGATTGACGTTATGGATTCCACGTCGGAACTCAGCGCGATGTCGCACAAACCAATTCTGACGGATATCGATGCCGGCACGACCGGTGACGGCGAGATCCGCTCGCCGGTAAAGAGTCATCCAACCATTCCCGTCGGGCAGCGCGATTACCGACAGCTGTTTTCCAAATTGCGACAGCAGCAAAATCAGCGGTAGGAGATCGGCAAGAACCAGCAATTGATCTAAAGCGATTGGTGCGGCTCGGACAGCCATCGATGTGATTTCATGACAAGATTAAGCAAAGCACTCGAACGGATTGAAGCACGAGCGGCGGCGGCAGGCGCGCGGCGGGAATTTCGAATCGACCCGCCGGACGCTAAGCCGCATGTCCCGTTTCGCGTATCAACCGATGCGTCCGCCGTGTCGGCGGCACCCGCGGGAAATCGAGCTGCGGTCGCGTTGCCGTTGCCTGCGGCCGTCAAGGCGGCTCAAATCGCCAATGATGTGAAGAGCTTTTATGTAGCGATTCAGCCCGAACAACCTTGCGGCGACGCTCCGACCAGCAGCTTACTGGAATCCGTTCAGATTGACGCGGCCCAAACGCCACAAACTTCAGCTTTGGTTCGTCCGCTAAATTCTGTAATTCCGGCCGGCGTGCAGCACGAAATCACAGCGTCGGGTCAAGATGACCGCGGGGCCGATACGTTACCTGCGGCTGCCGAGGGGCAGTGCTCGACGGCGGTCCATTCACCGGCGGAAATCAGCGGTCCGCATATCGACTTGGCACGGTTTGCGGTTGTCGGCGCCCGCAAGATGCGAGAAGAGTACCAGCAAGCCGGCAAAAATATTTTGGCGACGTTGCCGGTTGCCCCGGCGGCGGCGATTCTGATTAGCTCCGCCGACGCTCCTTACGACTCCGCGGCTGTCATGTGTAATCTGGCGATAGCGCTGGCCGATCAAAGCGACTCTTCTGTATTGGCGATCGATGCTACGCCACGTGCGACATTAACTAAAGAGCTCGGAATACAACGCGTCAGCCCGCTGACGAGACTCTTGCGCGGCGCGGCGGACTGGAATGATTGCATTGTTCAGACGCCCACGCCCGGATTGTGCCTGTTGCCCACCTGCGACGGTAACGACCGGATCGAACCGTTCGCGTTCCAGAAACTCTTAGATGTATTAAAATCGCACTTCGGTCTTATTCTCGTCGATGCGGGAGCGTACGACGAAGGCACGACGCGATCGCTGGCCGGTATTTGTAGTTCGGTATATTTGACATTGCGATTAAATCACACCACGAAGGCCCGCGCCCGAGCTGCCGAAAGACAAATCAAAACCGGCGGCGGCAAGCTGGCCGGCAGTCTGCTGGTTTATTCCGCGACGTAGAACGGGTTTCAGTCTGTTCGGAAGCGAAGAGAATTTATTCCACGCTACGGTTCGACCAGCCAAATGTTACGGTATTGGACCCGGTTGCCGTGACGCTGCAGATGTAGTCCCCGCAGCGGCGATTCCTTTGCATTGGTCCGGTAGTCCTGGTGCACAACCACGTTGTTGTGGCGGACGCTGACCAGGATTCTATCGTTGGGCTTTCCATCTGCCGTGGTTTTTGGCTTGCTGAACACGACGTCATACGTCTGCCAGGTTAGCGGCGGGAAACACATGTTGACGTCCGGAGGACGTCGGCCATAAAAACCGCCGCATTCGTTGTTCGCGCCTTCGAGTCCGAATGAATCGAGGACTTGAATTTCGGGGATGCCACCCAGGTAAACGCCGCTATTGCTGCGTCCCTGCCCCCGCGCAGTCGGTTTCCAGGACAAGCGAAATTCGAGGTGAAACCGTGCGATTTTGTATTTGCCTTTGAGATTGCAACCGGCCTCCAGTGTCTTCAATTTGGTAAGCGTTGCACCGGGGAAGTGGCTCACATTTGTTCCGTCAAACAAGACGACCGCGCCTTGGGGTGGCTTGGCACCGAGGGTCGAACTTTTGCGCCCCGTGCGTGCAAGTTTTGCGACCGTTTCACCACCGCTGTCTTTTATCGTCAACTCGTTTGCCGCAATGCGGGCCGAAAACGAGTCTTTGTTCGCGAGCTTTACGACAGCTTCGGCAGACGCACCCTCCAGAAAGATGCGGTCATTGCCGCGTTTCCATCCTCCGCCGGGAAGCCCGCCCGGATAGACCACGGCACGGAAATTGTGATTGCCCAAGGCGATAACCTGGCCGCCGAAGATCGCCTGTTTTCCTTTCCAGGTGCCCGTGCCGACGTACTCGCCCTGCAATCTGAAGTCCGGATCTTGCCGCGCGACTTCAGGATCAATGACTTCCGGGCCCGGTGCGGCGCATGCCACTGTCGAGATGCAAGCCCAAACCACCATGATTGAAGCGGAACACCGCATGTCGAAACTCCTCTTAGTTTGCCTGGAAACGGCGGGCGGTCTAAGGCGGACGGGGTTCTTTGGCACCGTCGGCGGGTGCTGGAGGAATGATCGGGTCTTCATCGGGCTGAACGGGCGATGGTGGCGAGTTTGGTTGCGCGTCTTCGTTCTCTTGACTGTCGTCTTTGAATGCGCCACCGTCTGTGCCCCAATCTTTTCGCCGCTGAAGTCGCTGCCGGGCGTCTAAGCTCGGTTTCGGCATTCGTGTCCCGGAAGATCGCTGGTGTGCCGATCCGGAAAGGGAACGGTTGCCGCGAGTTGATCGACCTTTGCGAGACGGTGAAGATGTCGTATCGCTACCGGCGGACAACAAAATCACGGTGACGATGACCATAAAAGCGGCCGCACCGAGTCCGCCGTAGAGCATCGTTTCCGAGTTCGATGATTTTTTGCGACCCCCCCGGCCCCGGCGGCCCCCGCCCGAAATCTTGTTGCTGGACGACGTTGTCCGGCGATTGGTCGCGGAATTGTTTTTCGATCTCGTCGAATTCGTAATTTCCGTATCCGAATTCTCAGCGGACGGAAACGGCATGCCGTCGTCCGCATCGGCGTCCACGGACACGACCTTCGGCATGCCGAAGTCGCCGGTTGTCGTCGGCCGCGCGCGGCCGGATGTTGCGGGATCGTCCTGCTGTTCTTCTTCGGGAATATCCGATTGACTCATCATCGCTACGCACGATACGGGCCATTCATAAATGGGAAGGCGGGCGGGCGTAAGGCGACCGCACCGATGAGTACAGCATTGTAATTGCTATGGGTGGCAACCGGCAAGCTGCAGCTCTTGCCAGGCGCCATTACGGTTTGTCTTCGCGGGCGATACAGCAGAGCGACTCCTGCCGCCGTTTGTCTTTGTATTCGGCGATTCTCATATAAATTCGGCTGCCGCAAATTGCCGGAGTCGCAAATACCTCGTCGCCCAGTTGATTCATCCCCAGCAGCTCGAACGTCTTGGGACTGGCTGTGAAAATAAACGTCTTTCCGCTTTCATTCGTGGCGAATATCCTCTCGTCGACGAGCACGGGCGACGAACTGAAGGTGCCGCCAAGCCGGCCTTGCCATTGTTGTTTTCCCGTATCGCTTTTCCAACATGTGGCCACTCCCGCATCCGTTACGGCATAAATATATCCGTCCTGCACCAACATCGACGGCACGTAAACCCGGACGTTATTCTCCCATACGACCTTACCCGAGCCGTCTGCGCGAACGGCTGAAACATGATTGCGAGGATAGCCGCCACTGGTGAAGACAAGCTGCCCGTCTGTGACGATCGAAGTGACGCACTCGGTAGTCGAGCCCGCGATTTCCCAGTTTTTTTTGCCGGTCAGTGGATCGTAACTGGACACGAGTTGGCAGCCGGTCATCAGCAGCTGATCTCGACCGCCGATCTTGTGAACAATGGGGGATGGGTAATTCGGCGTCTTTGGCCTTTCGTGCCGCCAGACGATTTTACCCGTTGCGCGTTCCAGCGCCGCCAGCGCTCCGCCGCCCTTGTTGTCGGCGGAAACAAGTACCAGCGATTTATAGATCGAGGGCGAGGATGCAAATCCCTGATGTGGAACATAACCGCTGATCTTTGTCTGCCAAAGTTGTTTGCCATTTAGGTCGAGTGCCGTCGTAAACACCGCGCCGTGGTTAAAGAAGTTGATGTACAGCCGCTTGCCATCACATGCAACCGTGGAAGAAGCGAGCGATGCCTTTTTGTTTTTAAATACAAAGCCGCCACGGTGTAATTCCGTTTTCCATTTTCGTTTGGCATTGCGGCGGTCGAAGCAAAGCACCGACTGGATTTGCTTCTTTTCGTCGGCGGTCGCAAGATAGATATTGTCTGCTACAACAGTCGGCGACCCGTGACCGCGGCCCGGTAGAGGGACTTTAAAGTGCATATTCTTCGTGTCACTCCAGATCAGCGGCGGATTCTGATCGGCCGCGGCAATGCCGTTGTGATTTGGACCGCGCCACCACGGCCAGTCCTTTTCGGATACCGTGACCGGTTCCGCCCCGGTTTCGTCGGCCTGGGCAACGCAACGTACAAACCCCGCCGGTACAAGTACTATTACAACAATGCACAAAAATCCTCGAACCATTGTTGAATGCCTCTCGTTGGTCTGGCGACTACGAACGTCGTAAATGGGGTGTTACGTTGTTAACGCAAGGGCGGCGTTGTGCACGAGCATGCACATCGGCGAAGGCTGCGTCAAGTAGTTGCCGGCAGCCGGGCTGTTGTCGGGGGACCGGTTCGGCAAGAGGAGGCTCGCCATTGTCCGGTCGAAGCTGGTGGAAAACCGACGGCGGCACCGCGAAAGTCTGCCGGCTTGCCTAGTCCGGTGGTGTGGCAACGGGAACGGTCGAACGCAGAGCATTCGCTGTACAACAAGGCCGAGTTGACGACTGCTGAAAGCTGGCCTTACGATACGGCAACGAGGAAATCCGTATCATGCTCATTCTGCGGCCCGGCGATTTTTGGTGGTCCTTGTTTCTTGCGGTACTGGTTGGGCACCTGATCTGCGATACCTGGGTCCGGGCTGAGGAACCGCCCGTGCAAACCTGGGCCCAGTGGCGGGGGCCGTACGGCACGGGCGTTGCGCCGGGCGCAAACCCGCCCGTTGAATGGGACGACGACAATAACATCCGTTGGAAAGCGCCGCTGCCGGGCCTTGGTCATTCGACACCCGTCATTTGGCGAGACAAAATCTTTGTCACGACTGCAATTTCGCATGGCGAGAGACTCAAGCCGCGGCTCAGCGGTCGTCCCGGCGCCCACGACAACGTGCCCGTTTCACAGCACCACGAGTACGTTGTCCTCGCGCTCGGTCGGATGACCGGCAAGGTAATCTGGCAGCGGGCTGTTCACAAAAACCTTCCGCACGAAGGCGGACATTATACGGCCAGCCTTGCATCGGCCTCGCCGATAACCGACGGAGAACGTGTGTTTGCATTTTTTGGCTCGCACGGTTTGTTTTGCCTCGGCGTCGACGGCAAGCTGATCTGGCAGATGCAATTGGGGAAAATGCACACCAAGCACGGCCACGGAGAAGGCAGTTCGCCGGCACTTTACGGCGACACGCTAATCGTTAACTGGGACCATGAAGGCCAATCGTTCGTGGTCGCGCTGGATAAGCGCAATGGCAGGCAACTTTGGAGGTTAGATCGAAAAGAGGTCACGTCGTGGGCAACGCCGATCGTTGTTGAACACAACGGCAGGCCGCAAGTCGTTGTTTGCGGCACGGATCGCGTTCGCGGTTATGATCTGGAAACCGGAAAAATCATTTGGCAGTGCGGCGGCATGTCCGCAAATATTGTCGCCACACCCGTCTCTGCCGACGGTGTTGTTTTCGTGGGCAGCAGCTACGAAAAACGCGCGCTGCTGGCTATCAGCCTTGACGGTGCAAAGGGCGACATCACCGGCACGGACAAAGTGTTGTGGAGCCGTTTTCGCGGAACTCCCTACGTGCCGTCGCCGTTGTTGTACGGCAATGCGCTTTATTTCCTTACGCACTATCAGGGCATTCTGTCGCGCGTTAGTGCCAAGACCGGCGAAGATCGGCCCGGTGGTTTTCGGCTGGGTGCCATTAGAAATGTCTACGCCTCGCCGGTTGCCGCAGCCGACCGCATCTACATCACAGATCTCGACGGTACGACCGCGGTGCTCAGCCACGGCGATATTCCGCGGCTGCTTTCGATCAATCGGTTGAACGACAGCTTCAGTGCATCGGCTGCAATTGTCGGTCGGGAGCTTTTTCTGCGGGGGAAGAAGCATCTGTACTGCATCGCGAAGGAATGAGCCATCGTAAGCTCGTCCTCCCGGTGCGGAAACGGCCTTAGAGATTCGCCAGAATCACGTCGCCCATCTGATTCGTCGACATCGAGCCGCCCAGATCGGGCGTGCCGTGACCTGCAAGCAGCGCCCCCTCGACCGCCGCGCGAATACGGCCCGTCGCAGCGGGCAACCCCAGCCAATCGAGCATCATCGCTGCGCTCAGGATTGCGGCGACCGGGTTGGCGATGCCTTGACCGGTGATGTCCGGCGCCGAGCCGTGCACCGGTTCGAACATTGACGGAAATTCTCGTTCGGGATTGGTGTTCGTGCTCGGCGCGAGGCCGAGACCGCCGGCAATAACGCCGCCCAGGTCCGTCAAAATGTCACCAAACAGATTCGACGCCACAACGACATCGAACGATTCCGGACACCGCACAAAGTTCATCGCTGCGGCATCCGCATGCTGCCGTTGAGCTGTTACACCTGGATAGTCGCTGCGGACCTGTTCCAGCGTCTCGTCCCAAAGCACGTAGCTGTATCGCATCGCGTTGGATTTGGTGATCATCGTCAAATGATGGCGACGCTGCTGCGCCATTTCAAAGCCGAATCGCAGCACGCGCTCAATGCCGCGGCGGGTGTGGACGGCGGTTTGCAGCGCGAACTCATCGGGCTGGCCAACTTTCACGCGGCTGCCGCTATTGAGATATTCACCCTCTGAGTTTTCACGGATCACCACGAAGTCGATATCGTCGGGGCTTTTGCCTACCAACGGGCAGGCAACACCGGGAAACAGTTTCACCGGACGCATACATGCGTACTGGTTGAACGTTTGTCGGATTTTTACGAGCGGCGCGAGCGTCACGTGATCGGGCTGTAGGTCCGGCCAGCCGACGGCCCCGAGCAAGATTGCATCGAACGGCCGCAACACATCAAGCATGTCGGCCGGCGCGACGCAACCGTGCTGTTTCCAGTATTCGATGCCCCAAGGGATCGTTGTGTACTGCAGAGCGAAGTTGCTTTCGGCTTGCTGCGCAGCATCAAGCACCTTGAGCGCCTGTGCAATTACTTCAGGGCCGATTCCATCCCCGGGATAAACGGCAACTTGAAAAGTCTGCGGCAAGGTGCTGCTCCTAATAACTCAAAACGCGGATCGTCGTGCTTGACTGTGTAAAATACGTCCGCAGAATCGCTGTGAAAGACAGGTGAGTCTGTCCGCGACGACGACGGTTTCTTGTCCGACTTTTATTTCACGGTGACCCAACGGAGAACCCGTATCGGCGGGTTAAACCTGCAAGCAAACGGGCGATTCTTCGTCGAATCCCCTACCGGGTCTCCTGCCGGGTCGTGGTAAAACGGCTACCGCACAAAACGAAAGATGCCTCGGCCGTTGCCGGATTGCACCAGGCCATAGACTTCGCCGGCGGCGTCTTCACCAAATCCTATCACAGCCAATCGCGGAGATGGAATACGCACGTTCGAAATCACCTTGCC
>JAYZEI010000200.1:0-14092 GCA_036337375.1 Planctomycetota bacterium
CTGCGTCGGTTCGGTAGCGGACGGGTCGGTTGTCGCCACGGGTACTTTTGCCGGTGTCGTGCGAGTCATGAACGTGGAAAGCGGTCGGATCGTCACCTCGTTCGAGGTGTCGCCGTAAGCGCGGCTTCGTCATCGCCTTCAAGGCGTGTGGTTTTGGGCCCGGATTAAATACCGGCGAACAACCGCGTGAAGCGTACGACGGGTGGCCGCCGATGCCTGCAAAGGTAAAGGCAATTGTGGGTTTGGCTATAAAATAAGTGCAACCTAGTCGCCTTGCGGGGACCAGGTTGCACGTTAAAAGCGGGATGTGGGATCACGGACTATTCAAGTTCTCCCAGTCGTTCAGTAGCCCAACTTCGCACGTCGTTATTCTTCGAGGCCATGGCTTTAAGGACCGCTCCTTCGACTTCATTTGGTCCGACAACTTTGAGTGCTCTCAACACGGCCGTCTTGTACGTGTAAAGATAGTTCTCGTCGACAACGCACTGGAAAAGAGCCGGCGCGGCTGCCTGCGTTTCGCGGTTTCGCAGGGCGCCCGCGGAAGCAATCCGGACGTTGAAGTCTTCGTCCTGCAGGAGATGCTTCACCAATTCCTGGTCAACTCGAGATAACTTGGTCTGCGAGGATTTGTCTTCAACACCGGCAAGACTCGCCGCCGCCCAACTCCGCACGTCGGCACTTTTCACGTTGAGGGCTTCAAGCAGCGCTTCCTCGGCCTCTTTCGGCGCCAAGGTCTTCAGCGCCCTCAACACGGCACTCTTGTAAGTGTAAAGGTAGTGCTCGTCGACAACGCACTGGAAAAGGGCCGGCACGGCTGCGTACGTTTTGCGGTTTCGCAGGGCGCCTGCGGAAGCGATCCGGACACGGTAGTCTTTGTCCTGCAAGAGATGCTTCACCAGTTCATGGTCAACTCGAGATAACTTGGTCTGCGAGGACGGGTCTTCAACACCGGCAAGACTCGCAGCCGCCCAACTCCGCACATCGGCACTTTTCACGTTGAGGGCCTCAAGCAGCGCTTCCTCGGCATCTTTCGGCGCCAAGGTTTTCAGCGCCCTCAACACGGCACTCTTGTAAGTGTAAAGGTAGTGCTCGTCGACAACACACCGGAAAAGGGCCGGCACGGCTGCGTACGTTTTGCGGTTTCGCAGGGCGTTTGCGGAAGCAATCCGAACGTTGAAGTCTTTGTCCTGCAGTCTCGCGATGAGAGCGGCTTCGATTCTGGACAGTTCGACGACTCTTTTCGGTGGTGCTACCGGCCTTTCCACAACGACTTCAGGAATGACTCGAACCAGGGCGGCCGCGTCTTTAGCGCTCGTGTACTTGCCGTTGCCACTGGCTGCGATGCTCTTTAACTGTCGTTCTTGCTGCGCGTCGACAGCAAAACCCACGACGTGGACTTTGACGTTGATACCCAGGCGGGCGAGCGCAGCCGCCGCGGCTTGGGGATCGCCGTTGCATGTTTCATTACCGTCGGTCAAGACGATGATCGTCTTCTGAACATCTTTCTCGCGTTCCGTCAGCACGTCCTTGGCGATCCACAATGACTGGGCCAGGGGAGTGGCTCCCAGAGGTTGAATCTGGTTCACAATCGAGACGAACTTTGCCGAAGACAGCGGGCCAATGGGAACGGCCAATTCGATGTCTTGGCAACAACCGGGTCGGTTGCCAATCACGCGGTGACCGAATAACAACAGCCCGACGCGGTTGCCGTTGAGCTCCGGAAGAACTTTTTGCAGAGCCTGCTTAGCGGCAACCATTTTTACCACGCCATCGGTAGTGCTTTCTTTCATGCTACCTGACGAATCAACGATCAAGAGCACTTCGCGACTGGATTGCGTATCGTCCGCAAGGACGACACTATTGGGGGAGGCGAACAGTACCAACAAAACGGCAGTGAATTTCCTGATAAACACGGTCTTTCTCCTTTTGAGTGAACGTAAAAGTGTTCTAAACGGTGTGGTTGGATGGTGTTTTTCGGCTCACCCGTCAGTAACCGGCAGCCGACGGCGCGAGACTGGTGGAAAGCTAGAAGCATGCCCCGTGCCAAAGCCTGAAACGGCCAGAATAATTTGAAGTTGCCTTCCGGGAGCCATTAAATTCATTACGTTTGCCGCATCGGCTGCTGGGTCCGGATGCAACGACGGCGCGGCAGCGGATATCGAAGGCGCCTCGGAATGAGACCGGTTTCTCGAAACGATACACCGCGGGGGTGGCCGCTGAAGAACAACAGCGACACGGTGGTTTTGATGGCGACGCGGTAGTTTTGATTGACCCGACGGGTATGGGGCGAGCCGGGTTAGCTACGCCGCGTCAGAAGTTAACTCAGGCATTGTTTTCACGCGGGGCTGGCTGTCCCGCAACGGGTCGGCCGGTGCTGCGGTCTGCGGCGCCGATCCTGCCTCGCTCCGGCGGTTGCGTGGCTCGCGGTCCGGCTATTGCGCGGGGCTTTTTCCCGACCGATTAGAGGTTCTAACGACGGAAGTGGTAAGAACGAACTTTAGATGGCCCTTCGGTTCTGCCGATTACTCCGACTACGGGTTTGTAGCGGCAAGCTCGCCCGAGAGGTACGAATATGAACATGAAATCGACCCCTGCCATGAAGACACGGCTCCTCCTGCTAGCAGTTTTTCCGTGCCTATTGTTCGTCGACAGCACGATTGCTCAAGGTGATGCAAAAACGTGGATGCCAACGTTTGAAAGCACGATGCGCCGACTTGACGCGGTGGAGGCCGAGAACCGGTTGCTGCGGAGCGAACTTGAGGGCTGGTTGCGTAGCGGGGATGCCGAATCGGTGCGGACAACATCGATCGCGCACGTTGACGAGTTCTCGAACGGGATACAGAACAACGGCGGCAACAATCTCCCGCCCCAAGGCTGCTCCTGTGACCGCCATCCATGTCAGTGCCCGCCAACACCGGCGCCATGTGTTGATTGCCCGCACGTCACGACCCTCAGTCCCTACTTCAATCTGCGGGTTTTTGGATCGCTCACGGGGGAATTGATATTCGCGGAAGCTCGGCCGGTCATCCCGTCGGGCGTTGTGCTGATTACGCCAGATTTCGGGCAGGACACAGAGACCGCGGAAGTTCACGCAAAATCATCCAGCCTGGGGGTCTTGCTCGCAGGTCCGCAGATTGCCGGTCTTCAATCCGGCGGGACATTTTTGACCTACCTCTACGGTGAAACCTTTCAGGAGGACAAATACGGATTCTACATCGTACGCGCGTTTGGAGAATTGAAGAATGAGTTTGTCCGATTCGCCATGGGACTCAACGGGGATGTCGTCAACCCGCGCTCGCCAACGACGATCAACTTTAATGCGGCAAATGGCGCCGGAAATTTGGGCTTCTTCCGCGGCCAGTTCCTCGCCGAAAAGTACTTTCACTTTGGCAGCAACGCTCAACTTACGGCGCAATTCGCGCTGAGCGACCCTGTGGCGACGTCCTTTGCCAGTTTCGACCAACCGCCATTCAACCTGTTAGAGACGAATGGTTGGCCGAACGTCGAGGCGCGAGCGGCTCTCGCCCTGGGCCCTAAGCCATTGCGGCCGAGTCGGCCGCGTCCATTTGAGTTAGGTTTGTCCGGTCTTGTGGGCCAACTACGGCGGACCGACACTCCCGTGAATCACATTCATGACGTCTGGGCCCTGGGTGCCGACGTTCACGTCGGTTTAAACGAGGCCGTGGGATTTAATGGCGAATTTTTCACCGGCCAGGCGATCGGCAACTACAACGCCATGATCTTTCTCGTTGACAATGGAGCCTTCGGCGCCGTCCGCTCGACGGGCGGATGGGGAGAAGTGTATGTCAATTGGACTCCCTGTCTGCACTCACATTTCGGTTACGGCATCGACGACCCTCTTAACAGTACGTTAACGGCCGGTCTGCCGACGCGGAACGAACTCGTCTTCGCAAACATCATCTGGGACGTTACCAAGAATCTGGAAATTGGCTTCGAGGTAAGCCGCTGGGAGACCAGTTACATGGCGCCGCTGCGTGACAACGAGGCGATGGCCTACCACACCCGGGTACGGCTTAAATTCTGATCTGCGTCCGAACCGGCGGCGCGGTGTACCGGAGATCTCAATCGGGGTATAATCGCCCCTTCTAACCGGACTCGGTTGCTCTTCACGGACGCGGTGCGGCCAAACTGTTCGTCGGCCTTCGGCGTTGTCGTACCACCAAAGGGATCAACCATGCATTCGCAGCTGTTCGGGAAATGTGTAACCGCCGTTCTGGCGGCGGTATTCGGTTTCGTTCTGGTGTCGGGAATTTGTCTCGCGGAAACGAAGTCGCTGAATCGGGCGGTTCGCACTGCGGAAAACTGGGAGCCCTCGATTCCGCGGCCCGGGCAGGACAAGGCGGTGCGGAAAAAACTTGCCGCCTTGAAGAAAAAGACGGGCCAGAGGCCGAACATCGTCTGGATCGTTGTTGACGATATGGGCTATGGCGATCCCGGCTGCTACGGCGGCGGCGCGGCGATCGGCGCGGCGACGCCGAACATCGATCGCCTAGCGAGCGAGGGGCTGAAGCTGACGTCGTGCTACTCACAACACACCTGTACGCCCACCCGCTCGGCAATTCTAACCGGTCGGTTGCCGTTTCGAACCGGGCTGACGCGGCCAATCCTGGCCGGCGACAAGCTGACCAAAAATCCGTGGGAGGACGAGCTGTCTCTGGCGAAACTTCTCAGCGACGCCGGTTACCACACGGTGCTGACCGGCAAGTGGCACATTGGCGAGGGCCACGGAATGCGGCCGCACGATGTCGGCTTCGACGAGTTTTACGGCTACTACCCGGCCCAAAAAGAGATTTCGCAGCGGGTCGATCCGCGCCGTTACCCCGATCTTGTGCTCGACAAGGAAAAGTTCGCAGCCTTCGAAGGCATTGCGCCGGACGATCACCTCAATCACGGACTCAAAGGCGGCAAGACAGAGAAAGTCAGCCAGATTCGATCCACCGCGGATATGGGCCGCGCGGACAAGGTGCTTGCCGACTACACGGTTGGGAAAATTAAAGAACTTGCGGCCGGCGGCAAGCCGTTCTTCATCCAGCACTGCTTCATGAAGGTGCACGCCGACAACTTTCGCAATCCAGACCTGGGCACGCTCAGCGCGAGCAAGTACGCCTACAAGGAAGGCGTCGCGGAAGTGGATTTGCACGTCGGCGAGATCATCAAGGCTCTTGCGCAGGCCGGCGCCATGGAAAACACGTTCGTCTTCTTCACCTCCGACAACGGCCCGCAGATGGATGCCTGGCCGGATGCCGGTTACACGCCGTTCCGCGGCGCGAAGGGAACAACCTTTGAAGGCGGCGTCCGCGTTCCGGGTATCGCCTACTGGCGAGGGATGATCGAGCCCGGTCGCCACAGCGACGAGATATTCGACCTGATGGATTTATTCAACACCGCCCTGACGCTCGCCGGGGTGTCCGTCGAGAAGTTGCCCGACGACCGCTACTACGACGGGATCGATCAGACATCGTTTTTGCTGCACGACGAGGGGAAATCAAGACGCGAAGCCGTCTATTTCTGGTGGGGCAGCGAGTTGATGGCCTGTCGCATGCGCGAGTACAAGGCGCACGTTAAAATCGTACTGCCCCAGACTGCGCACGAGTACATTGACCACGCTCTGCTGCACGATGTCGGGCTGGCGCCCTGGCTGTTCAACCTGTACATCGATCCCAAGGAAACGATGCCGGTCGGCCATCGCCGCAACGCCTGGCTGGCGACCGTGGCCGGTACCCTGAAAGCTCACGCCGCAACCTTCAAAAAGTACCCGCCGAAGAACATCGGGCTGGGGCAATGACGCGCGGTTCCGGCGAAAATAATTTCCGACTTACTACACGTCTAAACAACGACCCAACCGGCAGTGAAGCTATGGTGTGCAAATCGACTCTGTCAGTCCGTTTCATTCTCGCGGCAGTAATGGTCTTTGCCGCGGTCTCCCACGCGCACCCGCAATCAGACGACGGTTCCGTCTTGCCATTTCCGCCGCTGAAGACGGCCAGCATTGCCAAGCCGCGGCTGCAGGACTCGACGATGAAATGGCCGTCACCGCCGCTGCGATTGCCCAAGGATGCGCCCAACATTGTGATCGTCATGCTCGACGACGTTGGTTTTGGAGTTGCCGAAACCTACGGCGGCGAGGTGCACACGCCCACTTTGACGAAACTGGCGAAAGAAGGCATCCGCTACAACGCCTTCCACACCACATCGATCTGTTCGCCGACGCGGGCGGCTCTGCTGACCGGTCGCAATCACACGCGTGTTGGATCCGGCACAATTGCCGAGCGGGCCGTCGCCTGGGACGGCTACACGGGGGTGATCCCGAAGACGGCCGCGACCGTTGCCGACGTCCTCAAAGAATATGGCTACCACACATCGGCATTCGGCAAATGGCACAATACGCCGGCGACCGAAACCACCTCCATCGGACCAAAACATCGCTGGCCGAACGGCTACGGCTTCGAGTATTTCTACGGTTTCCTGGGCGGCGAAACCTCCCAGTGGGAGCCGCGGCTAACCGAGAACTACAACCACATTGAACCGCCGCACGACAATCCCAAATATCACCTGACCGAGGATATGGCGGACAGGGCACTAAAGTGGCTGGACGACCACCAGGCCTTCTCACCGGACAAACCATTTTTCATGTATTGGGCGCCGGGCGGGGTTCACGGGCCGCACCATGTCTTTCCGGAGTGGGCCGACAGGTACCGAGGAAAATTTGACGACGGCTGGGATGCGTATCGTCAGCGCGTTTACGAGCGACAATTGCAACGGGGTATTATCCCCAAGGGAACCAAGTTGACGGCGCGCGACGAAACGCTGGAATCGTGGGACAGCATTCCCGAAAACCAGCGCGATTTTCAGCGGCGTCTGATGGAGGTCTTTGCCGGTTACGTCGAGCACACCGACCGCCAGGTCGGCCGTTTGGTCGACGGACTGGGGCACCGCGGCCTTCGCGAAAATACGTTAATCTTTTACATCTTTGGAGACAACGGATCGAGTGCGGAGGGCCAGCGCGGAACCGTCAGCGAACTGCTCGCTCAAAACAACATCCCCAACACGGTCGACCAGCAAATCGAAGCACTCGGCCGCCTCGGCGGCATCGCCGCGCTGGGCTCGCCCAAGACCGACAACATGTATCACGCGGGTTGGGCCTGGGCGGGAAACACACCGTTTAAGGGCACCAAATTGCTGGGCTCCTACTTTGGAGGCACCCGCAACCCGATGGTCATTTCTTGGCCGAAACGCATTAAGCCGGATGCGACCATCCGCTCCCAGTTCCACCACGTCGTGGACATCGTGCCAACGATCTACGAGGTTCTCGACATCCCTCATCCGCAGGCCGTCCACGGTTACAAACAGATGCCGATGGACGGTGAGAGTCTGGCCTACACGTTCGCCAATGGCAATGTGAAGGGACGAAAGCGGGAACAGTTCTTCGACAACAACGGCAGCCGCGCGATCTTTCGCGATGGCTGGTTGGCCTGTACCTTCGGGCCGTTTATTCCGTGGGACACCCCTGGTTCCGTCAAGCGGCTGGCGGGCTGGGATTCCGCCAAAGACCGGTGGGAACTCTACGACCTGCGTCACGATTTTTCACAAGCAAACGATCTCGCAGCCAAAGAACCGAAGAAGGTCACAAAGCTAAAGAAGCGGTTCCTCGAACTGGCCGAAGAGAACAAGGGCTTCCCAATCGGTGCGGGCAACTGGCTCCGGTTTCACCCTGCAGATCGAGTCAAGACGCCTTACAAGAGTTGGACGTTCAGTCAGAGCACGCGGCGCATGCCGGAGTTTGCCGCTCCCGGAGTCGGGCGGCAGAGCACGCGCGTCACCATCGAGGCAGAGATTGGAAACCGCGCCAGCGGCGTACTCTACGCGGTCGGCGGCGCCAGCGGTGGACTCACGGTTTACATGGACCATGGAAACATTGTCTACGAGTACAACATGATGATCATCGAGCAATACACGGCAAAGAGTTCGAAACCCCTTTCCGCCGGGGAACATACCATTGAAGTCACGACCGAGATCAAGGGCCCTGGTGAGCCGGGAACGGTCACGCTTGCCGTCGACGGTAAGGAGGTCGCCAAGACCGCGTTAAAACGGACGGTACCCGCCGCCTTCACAGCCACCGAAACCTTCGATGTGGGCATCGACCTCGGCTCGCCGGTGTCGCTGAACTACTACGACCGCCGGCCGTTTGAGTTTACCGGAAAAATTAAGCGCGTCGACGTGGAGCTAAAATAGGCAGGTACGGATAGCGTGGTCCGCTGGGCCTGTTGGCTCTCTATTTCTCGATTGCCGACCTTAACCGCCTGAAGAACTCGGCGTCGAAACCCTGGGCCGGTTGATCGCCCAGGCGGGTGATGACCAATTGTCGGCTGGGCAGCACGTACAGTCGTCGTACCAAGGCACCTTTGGCGGCGTACATGTCCCTCGGCGCGGCAAAAATCATCCGGCCCGAGGTCTTGCCCGCCCGCCGCGGAGCGATGTTGAGCCACCAGAGCAGACCATAGGAAGGATTGATTTTTTGTGACGGCGAGGTGGCCGCTTTGATGTAGTCTTTGTCCCCGATGACCTGTTTTTCATTCCAGCTGCCGTGGGCCAACATCAACAGGCCGAACCTCGCCAGGTCGCGGGCGGTGGTGGCAAAGCCGAACTTGTTCACGTCCGGCCGCTGCGCCAGCCAGGGGCGGACCGCCCATCGCGAATTTTTCATGCCGACGGGACCGGTGAGCCATTGCTTGGTGACTTCGTTGGGTTCCATCTTGGCGGCCTTCGATACGCACGTCAGAGCTCGCGCATAGGCCGCCGTGTTGTAATACCACTTGCTGCCGGCGGGTACCTCATACTCGAGTCGGGAATTCAGCCCGCTGGTCATCGTGATCAGATGGCGAATCGCGATCTTCTCCTCGGCGGCGGACTCTGCCTTGGACCAGCCTTTGCCGAGGTGTTTGTGCACGGGGTCATCGATCTTCAACAGGCTCTTGTGCTGGGCAATGCCCACCAGCATGGCCGTCACGCTCTTTTGCACCGAGGCCACATCCTCGATGGCCCGTCCGTCGGCGTCTTTGCCGAGCCGCATGTGGAAATAGGGATTCGCCCGGCCGTTGGGTTTCTTGGCCGGCGGACTGAGCGGCCAGTATTGCTCTGCCAGGATGCGGCCGCGATAGAGGATCACGACGCCCGAGGACTTGTTGTTGCCGGCATACTCTAGCGCCAGCTTGAGCTTGGCGGTATCCCAACCGGCCTTGCCGGGATCGATCGTCTGCCAAGGTCCGTCCGTTGGCGGAAAATACAGAGCCGCATCCTGACCGACTGCCGTCAAATTCAGCAGCAGTGAGAAAACAGCCAGCAGTGCACAGAGGATTCGTCTCACGGCATTATTCTAGCCGATTGCGCGGCCGGTGTGTTGGGCGACCTCCGTGCCGTTTTAGTCCCGTTGGATTAGCAAGCGGGCGGAGTTAAGAGCCGGTTATTCCCGCGGGCGGGAGGGCTTTCACTTCCGGCCACTTGCATGCTATTCAGCCTCTCCCCACACCCGCACATCGCCATCCTCTTCGAATGCAACGCGAACCACATTCGGTCGGCAGCAGACCGGGCAATCCTCGACGTACTCCTGCGCGCTGCCCGCCGACAGATCGAGCGGGACCACGATCTCCTCGCCGCAGGCATCGCAGATGTAGCTGGCTTCGTCCCGCATGGAGGCGATTCTACCCGGGAGCAGGTGGCGGTAGAATAAGCGCCGGCCATGAAGAATCTGTTCCACGACATCCCGACGGAGCTTTCCGAAGAAGTCGTCGAAGTCCTTGTCGAGTCATCTGGCCATCGCATCGAGCGCGTCGTTTCCCAAGGCCACGCATCGCCGGAAGGATTTTGGTATGACCAAGATCAGCATGAATGGGTGATCCTCCTGAAGGGGGCTGCGAGGCTGCGGTTCGCCGGCGATGATGACGCGGTGGAAATGCGACCCGGTGATTTTGTCGACATCCCGGCCCGCCAGCGGCATCGGGTCGAATGGACGACCGAGGACGAGCCTACGATTTGGCTGGCGGTGTTTTACGGGGAATGACTCAGCCCATGCCCACTTTAATAGAGGAGTTGTATCGTGAATGGTGATCCAATGTCAAAAACGAAGGATGACTACGCCGACATCATCGGCCACATCAACCACCCCGATTCGCCGGTAGGAATCGACGCACAATTTACCCACGCAATTATAATTGCGTATCTGCACCAGATATCGACCCGCCTTGACGGAATCGAAATGCAGTTGGAAACGATGCAAAAGTCGGCCGGTTCTTGATGGAGGAGTATCCGTGAATGACAGTGACGAACGGAAAATTGTGCACGGGATCTCCATTTCCGATTCAGGCCAGGCCACGGTTGATCCGACTCTGGCAGACGCGTTATTCGATCTGGCGATCAAGCTCGAAGAGGCGACGAATCATCCGGTGGATGTGCAACACGTTCTGGCGGCTATCGTATTGGCTGCTCGTAGCGGGCAGCTTGATTCGGACACGCAGCTATCGTCCGACGACCAGACGTTGGCCGCAGTGCTGACCCCGCATGTGAGGACAGTGTTTGCAAATTACGGCGGCAAGCTCGGCGCGGAAGATTGAAGATGCCACACAGGGCTCGAACCGGTGACCCGCACCCCTACAGCGGCGATCCACCCGACATCTTGGCCATGGCCAAAGCGGACGCGTCCAGTTAAAGGCCTTCTCTGTGGCGGGATACTTTCAACCGCGGTCAGCCGCCCGTGCCCTGTATCGTTTCGGGAAACCAGTCCCATTCCGAGGCGCGGTTGGCGCGATAGCAGTGTCGCTCGGTCGTCACATTTTGGCCAAAAGGTGAGACGACAAAAGTAATTGTTTTTGGAACTTACGAACAAAATAGCGGCGAACAAATTTCGTCGTACCAGCCTTTGGCACGGAGCATGCACATTGCTTCTCGCAATTCACGGGCAAACGGGGCGCCTGTACAAAATTCAGCTTGGAGAGAGCGTGTCAAATCAGCGAAAGAAGAAACGAAAAACTAAAAACACACGAAAAAACTTAAAACTGGAAACCCTGGAACCGCGGCAAATGCTGTCCGCAGTGCCGTGGCTGCCAATCGGGGGCAATAATGCTTTAATCGATGGACCTGCCGGGCTGGATATCAACACCCCGACAGAAGTTTCCGCCTACGTTTCGCCGGCTGTACAAAGAACCGCGGGCCCTGGACTCCATCCACGTGGAAACACCGCCGGCGAGCTGGCAGGTTTGCGGTCGGGGTTGGCGCGATCCGCCGACGATCGCGCAAACTCCCGTCCAGTGGCGAATACGGGCTCCTCAGATCGCGGCGCCGGCAGGGGGCCCTGGTTTGCGGACCTAAGTCTTCTCGTACGGAATTCGATCGAACGCAGCCAGGACCTGGCTCAGTTTTCGCGGCGGGATCTTCGGCATGCGCCTTCGTGGCTGGTCGTTACCAAAGATAAAGCGGCGGCCGAAAGGTTATTTGGAAGGCTCAAGCCACAGTCTGTAGAAGATCGCACGGAACTATTTGGCGATCGCATTCGCGTCAACGTGTGGGAAGTGCAACTCCGTCGGGCCGGCGACTACCGAATCCTGCTGCGATTAGCGCAGCAAGGCAACCGCGATCTCCGCAACACCGACCGGGCGATTCTGGATGTCATCCCATTGTTTCCCGTACGCGATGAGCCGACCGGGACCCTGAACCCGGCGACGGTTACCGACCCCAGCTTTCCCAACCAGTGGCATTTGGATGCTACCGCAAATAATACGCAGTGGGGCATCGATGCCGAGGGAGCCTGGGGTACCGCGACGGGGGAAGGCGTGACGATCGCCATTGTGGATACCAGGCAGGACATCGCTCATCAGGACTTGGCCGGTAGTTACAACGCCGCCATTAGCTTCGACAGCGGCAACGTCGATATAAATGGTGACGGTATCGGTGACAACAATCCCAATGTCACCCTCGTGGGCGGGAGTCCTATGTGGCCGAATATTGCGGACACCGACACCGACTTTGACGGAATCTTGGATGCGGATTTTATCCGCTTTCAGGCTCATGGAACCGCCGTGGCGGGACTCGCTCTCGGTGATGACGAAGGAACCGGCATTGTCGGCGTGGCTCCCGATGCCAACTATGCGGCCTTTAATTTTCTGGAACCGACGCAAGGTACCGGCGCCGCTCTGGTACAGCAGTCCATCTCCAACACGTTTTCGCCAGCAAACATCGCTCCGATCGATGTGTTTAACAGCAGTTGGGGAAGAAATGCCACACGTCAAATCCGTTACCGAACTCTATTGGACCTTCAAGCGGTAGAAAACGCCGCCACGTCCGGCATCTTTGTGAAAGCTGCCGGCAACAACCGCAACACTAACGGCGGTTTTAACGGCTGGGACCGCACGAACTACGATGAATTGCATATGCGTCAATCGATCAATGTCGCGGCGGCTCAACAGAACGGTGATGTAGAAAATTATAGTAATCCCGGTTCGAATAACCTGATCGCCGCACCCGTCAATCAAACGCTGGGAGCCAACAGCTTGACGTCCGATGTGACTGACGGCGGAGCCGTCGCGCGGCGCGGCTACGTCAACGGCACCACCACGACGGGCTTTAATGGCACCTCGGCAGCGGCGCCGATGGTCAGCGGTGTGGTCGCACTGATGCTGGAAGTCAATCCCGACCTTGACTGGAGAAACATCCAGCACATCCTGATCGACACGGCGCAGAAGAACGGCCTGATCGATTTGGACGGCGACGGCATCTTCGAAGGCGGCGACGGCGACAGTAATGGAATCGTCGACACCGTCAATCTCAGAAACACGTTTTTGGGAACCGTCGACACCAACGGAGACGGAATCCCGGATACGATCTTTGACACCGACGGGGACGGAAATGCCGACCCCTACCACACCGGCTGGTTTCAAAATGCCGCCGGCAACTGGGTGGGTGACAACTTCGGATTCGGAATGTTGGATGCCAACGCGGCAGTGCAGGCGGCAGCCTCATGGTCCCTGGTCGATACCGAGCTGCAGATCAACAGCCCCACCAGGCTCACCAACACCGCTGTGGCCGAAGGCAATCTTGGCGGCCTCAACAGCCTCAACAATATCGACTCCTATTACACGGAGTCGCATTTGACTGTGGAGTGGGTCGAAGTGACGATCAACGCCACAGTCCAGGACCAGGACGATCTCATGCTGGTTCTGCAATCGCCCGGCGGCACGCAATCTGTGCTCGTGGCCCCCGGTGGTAACAGCGGACAAACAAACATCAACAACTTCACCTTCACCACGAACCAATTCTGGGATGAAACCGCTTCCGGGCTCTGGACGCTCCAGGCACTGGATACCGGCGTCGGTGACGGCCAGGCGACGACGATCAACGACTGGCGGCTTTCGATTCACGGCACCTGTTGCGAGGAGAGCCCGCTCAAGATTACCAGCCTGGCCCACCCGTTCGCCTCACTAGACAGCTTTGCCAGACTGGCGCTGGCCGCCGGCGGACTGGATTCCGACTCCTTTGTGCTGAATCAGGTGAACCAGATTGGCGACTCGTTGTCGATGGGCGTGTTCAGCAACGGAACGGCATCGAATCTACCCCTTGATGAGGGACTGCTCTTCACCTCCGGAAGAGTTGCCGATGCCATCGGGCCGAATGACAGGCCGGACACGTCGACCAACTGGGTTAACCCGGGGCACGTGTTGTTGGACGACTTGACCGAAAAGCCGACGTTCGATGCGTCCGGTCTAGAAATTTATTTCACCGCGACGGAAGACACCACCATCTCGTACGATTTCCTGTTCGGTTCTGAAGAATTCGACGAATGGGTTGGCAGCGTGTACAACGACGGCGCGGGCATTTTTGTGACTGCGGTCAAGGATCCACAGGATAATTTTGAGAACGGCTTCACGCCGATCAACATTGCCCAAACGTTTAACGGCGCGGATCTGACGATCAACGAATTGGCAGCCACGAACCAGGATGGCAGCGTCTTCGGCAAGTACTACAATCCTAACCCGATCTGCGGCGACATGAATTGGGAGTATGACGGCAGCAGTCTGTTGTCCCA
>JAYZEI010000201.1:0-6868 GCA_036337375.1 Planctomycetota bacterium
TAAATCAAAGTTCTTTTGCAGGTTGGTCGAGTGGCATTCGGCGCACATGTGGTTCCAGTTCGATGCCCGTCTGGTCCAATGCAGCGGGTCGTCCGGTTTGATTTGTTCGTGGCGGACGTCCGGTGGAAATTGATAGAACCAAGTCTTGTTTTCGGTGTCCCAGCATTCGCGCAGAACTTGCACGCGACCGTCGTCGAATTCAACCATGTACTGCTGCAGTGGTTCGACGCCGAACACGTACTTGATCTCAAAATCCGCCAGCTTGCCGTCCGGGCCCTCGGTATTGATGAAATACTTGCCGTCCCGACGAAACATGGTTGCCGTGATGTCAAAGTAATTAAGCTGCTGATTTTCGAAGTCAGCTAGTACCGTTTCGGGTGTGGCCAAGTCCATTGCCAAGTCGTGGTGCGAGCCGATCCACTCAGCGTGCTGTTTTTTGTGGCACTCGGCGCACGTCGCCCGCCCAACGTAGCTCGCTTTCGCGCCCTTGGGAAAGGCGTTCAGCCAATCGACGGCAACGGCCAGTCCGGCCAGTACTGCGGCGCAAACGGCGACGATGAGGATGCGGTAGCGTGTTCGCATTGACGGGCTAGCAAAAGGTTGTACGTGGGCCGGGTAACGAATGCCTGAAGATAGGTTGGCCGGAAAAATTGCCATTCTAATCCAAGATCAGGCTGTCGCGATCCGTCATTCTGAACCGGGCCGGAGAATCTCGCCGGAGCTTTGACGTTTTTTAGAGCTACCCAGCAGGATAGGCCGACCGAGAGGTAGCAATCGCTTGCGGTGAGCAATTGACGTTGAAAATCCAAATTGATACGATGTCCGGTTCGTTCTCTCGTTCGGCCCGGGAGATGCGACGCAAGTGCTTGAATCCGGCCGAGTTAATTACCTTGCCCAACGTCGGACGCTCAATCGCCTCAAGGGCGGTGGGACTTAGCCGATGTGCCGAACGTAAGGAGAGTTCTTCGTGTCAGAACCTTTGGTGCAGAGTCTCATCAAGGCCGGCGTCCATTTCGGACACCGTGCGAGCCGGTGGAATCCCAAGATGCGTCCGTATATTTACGGCCGCCAAAATCTCATCCACATCATTGACGTGAAGGAAACCGTCCGCGGCATCTTTCGCGCTCGCAAATATTTTCGCCAAGTCGCGGCCGCGAATAGTTTGATCCTGTTCGTTGGCACGAAGCGTCAGGCGGGCGAGACGGTCGATCGCGAGGCGACGCGGTGCGGCATGCCGTTTGTCTCGGAACGATGGTTGGGTGGCACGCTGACAAATTTCCGCACGATTCGCAGTCGGCTAACCCGCCTGGAGAAATTGGAAGAAATCATCGGTGGCGAGGAACTTTCGGCGTATTCAAAGAAAATGCAGTCGTCGTTGCAGCGCGAAATGCGAAAAATGTACCGCAATCTGAACGGCATCCGGACGATGAACCGATTGCCCGAAGCGCTGTTTGTCGTTGACCCCAACAAGGAACGCAACGCGATTCGCGAAGCATCCAAACTTGGCATTACGACGGTGGCGCTGATTGATACAGACTGTGACCCTGATTTGGTCGATTTGCCGATTCCCGGTAACGATGACAGTATTCGCAGCATCGAGTTGGTTGCTCAAATCATGGCCGATTCGATTCTGGAAGGAAGGTCTGACGTCCAAGTCGAGCAGCAAGTAGCGGCTGAAGGCGCGACGCCCGAAGAGCCTGCCGCCGAGTCGGTTGTCGAAGGCGCCGCAAACTAGGCGTTTGGCTAACTTAGGGCGTCGAGAAATTTCTTGGTCAGGGAGCGACCGTACTGCCGGATTTCACTATTCTAAATTTCAGTATTACAGCGGAGAAGATACGCAAATGGCCGAGATTACCGCAGCAGCCGTTAAGTCATTGCGCGACAAGACAGGTCTGCCGATGATGGAGTGCAAAAAGGCGCTGAAAGAAGTCGATGGTGATGAAGATGCCGCCATCAAGGCTCTCCGCGAGGCGGGCAAAAAGCTGGGCGAGATTCGCAAAGACCGCGCGACGTCCGAAGGGCGTATCGCCGTTTACTTCGATGCCAACTCCGGGGCGATGATCGAACTGCAGTGCGAGTCGGCGCCGGTTGCCAGTCACGAGGAGTTTATCGCGCTGGCCAACGATCTGGCCAGGCAATTGGCCACCGGACCGGGTGCGGCAACGCCGGACGAATTGTTCGCGCAGTCGTCGCCCAGCAGAGAGGGCATGACGCTTGGCGACGTGAAAGACGACTTATTCAATCGCATCCGAGAAGTTTTCAATTTGGCCCGGCTCGTCCGGATCGACGCACCCTGCGGCGGCTACACGCACCATGCCGGAGTGACTAAAGGCGTACTTTTGGAGATCGAAGGCGATAACGCCGAAGCGGCCAAAGACATCTGCATGCACATTACCGCGACGGACCCGGCCGTTATTCACAAGGAAGATCTCGATCCGGCCGAAGTCGATAAAGAACGCCAAATTTTATCCGAGGCGGCGCGCAAGGAAGGCAAGCCGGAGAACATCATCGAAAAAATGGTGGAAGGCCGCATGCGGCAATTTTATGCGACCAAGGTGCTCTGCGAACAGCCATTCGTCAAAGACGATACGCAGACGGTCGCCAAATATGCCGAGGGTGCGAACATTAAACTGGTGCGATTCGTTAGCTGGGAACTTGGCAAGGACGGATGACCGAGCCGCGTCGGCCAGGGGAGATTCGTCCCATGGATCATCGGAATACGGGATTTGATCATGAGTGATTCCGACCTTTCGTTAAGTGAGCGTAAATTTAACCGCGTAATTCTCAAGCTTTCCGGCGATTGCTTTAGCAAGGAGGGCGAGCGCGGAATCAGCATGGAACCGGTGACTCACGTTGCCAGTCAGATTGTTCGCGCGGCAGAGCAGGGGACTCAGATCGCGATCGTTATCGGTGGCGGAAACATCTTGCGGGGAGCCCAGTTCACCGCCGGCAATTCGACCATCCAGGAGGCGACCGCCCATTACATGGGAATGCTGGCCACCGTGATCAACGGCTTGGCACTGCAGGATGCGCTGGAGTCGCTCGGCTGCGACACGCGGTTGCTGACGGCGATCCGCATGGAAGGAGTCGCCGAACCGTATATTCGCCGCCGCGCCCGCCGGCATTTGGAAAAAGGCCGCATCATCATTTTGGCCGCCGGCACGGGCAGTCCGTACGTGACCACGGATACGGCCGCGGCAAATCGTGCGTTGGAGTTGGGCGCCGAGGCAGTGCTCAAGGGTACACGCGTCGATGGCGTGTTCAGTGACGATCCAGAAAAAAATCCACATGCCGTGTTATATCGCGAACTTTCCTACAATGCGGTTCGTGAACAGAATCTGCGGGTGATGGACTCGACGGCCATCGCCCAGTGCATGGAACACGGTATGCCAATCATCGTTTTCAACTATCGCAAAGAAGGCAACATCGAGCGGGCCGTTCGCGGTGATCGAATCGGAACGCTTGTTACCAGTGACGTGCCCGTGCAGCAATAAATCGCGACCCGGTCCGGGCATCGCGTATTCGACGGATCGCGACACCCGCGGCGCGGGCTGGCCGCGCGATTAAACGGGCGGACAAACCGAAGGATAACTCAATAAATGAACGCCGAAGAAATCCTGTTCGACGTCGAAGAGCGGATGGAAAAGACGCTCGAAAAGCTCAATCACGACTTGGCGGGCATCCGCACGGGCCGCGCCAACCCGGGCCTGGTCGACTCGCTTCGCGTAGATGCCTACGGTTCGCAGACTCCGCTCAAACAACTGGCGAACGTTGGCGCACCGGAACCGACGCAAATTGTTATTCGGCCGTTCGATCCCAGCGTATTGAAGGATATTGAAAAGGCGATCATCGCCTCCGATCTGGGATTCAATCCGCAGAGCGACGGACGGATCATTCGTATCAACACTCCGGCTTTGTCGACCGATGTCCGCAAGAAAATGGTCTCGCGCGTCAAAGAACTAGCCGAGGAAGCCAGAGTTTCCATCCGCAACATTCGCCGCGACGGAAACAAGGCGGCTGAGGCATCGGAGAAAAGCAAGGTGCTGAGCGAAGACCAGCGCGATGACGTTAAGACCGAAATTCAGGATCTGACCAAAAAATTCGAAGATAAAACGAACGCTGCCGCCAAGGCGCGCGAAGCGGAAGTGATGGAGAATTGAACTGGCCGCCCATACCGTAGTTGTATACGGATTTGCCGAGTCCGAAATCGTCACGCTTGCCCGCGCCATCGAGTGCGAAATGGGCCTTGGTTTCGAAGTTCGCGAAAACAGCCGTAAAGGCCTGTATTTTGCGGATGACACGTTGGGATTTTCCGCTTGTGAACTCTATTGCAACGAAGATCCCATGTACGTGCTGGAGGATGATCTCAACGAGTACGAACTGTTCGAACCGGATCATCCCGAGATGTTGCACCTTTTCCGCATCGACGGCCCTGCCGAGCAAATCGAACAGTTCAGGACAAGAATTGCGCAAAACATTCCCACCGCGCAGCTGCTCAAAGCAGAAACATACGAAACGTAGGATGGAGTAAACTCCAATCTACGGCCGCCGCGGCGGTTCCGAAAATGGACGTTTTTTGCCGCCGGGTCTTTGATCGGGTCTTCGATCGAATCGCGGGGGCCCGGGCCGATCGCCTTTCCCGTATTTATTTGCCTCCAGCTGGGCATCCTCGGAGTCCTGGTCGCGGCCCAGCCGGTGATACGCTTCGGACAGCATTCGGTAACTCGTGCCTCGGATGCCGTCAAATGAAGCCGTTTCCGGCACGGATGCCTGCTCCATTTTCCCGAAATGACGGATCGAAGATTCAAGCAATTGAACCGCCTCCTCCAGGCGACCCCCTTCGAGCAGCACCCGTGCAAGCGACTGCTGAACCAATGTGAGCTGCGCTCGGTAGGAACTGGAAAGTTCGGAAGTCTGCGACAGCAATTCCACCGCCTGACGAAAATGCGTTTCCGCCTCATTGGTCCGCTCCGACCAACGCATCGTCGTGCCGAGCTTGTGATGGATCGTTGCTTTTAGGATTGTATAATCGACAACCCCTGGGTGGCGGGAAACCAACTTCTGCACGTAACCCAACGCCTTTTCCAAACGGGGTGCCCGTTCGTCCGTTTCACCGCGGCGGATTCCCGGATCATGGATGTCGAATCCAGAGTAAGATTTTGCCAATTCGTAACCGTAGTCGGAAACTTCCGGATAATCGCTGACCAATTTTTCCAGAATTAAATTCGCCTTTGTGCTGTAGTCGTTTTTGCCACCGATCGCCTCAGCAAAAAACGGCGGAGATAAGTCGCGATAGCAACACGCCAACAAAAACTGATACTCGGGTTCTTTGGGGGATTCTTCCGTCAGCTCTTCCAGTAAAAATACCGCTTGGATGAGATGCTCTCCGTTGATTGGCGGCCGATGACCGTGCGGACCGCGGTGGTGCGGTCGCCTCCGATGCGGTTCGCCGGGCGTCGGTTGTTGGCGGCGACCGAAGAGATAGTAGGTGCTGGCCAGTTCGTATCGGACCTCGGGCGATCGCTGATCGGAGTTCACCACATTTTGTAAAACACTTAATGCTTTTGAGAATGAATCATTGGCAGTCGTCATTTTGTTTGCGGATCGATACAGGCTGCCCAGTGACTTGTGGACACGTGCAATGTCGATTTGCAGCCCAACATCCGCTGGAGATTTGTCCGCCAAATTTTCGTATAGATTTAAAGCCCGCCGGTAAGCCGATTCCGCTTTTTCTGTTTGTCGCATACGACTGCGAATATCACCGACGCGGCGATTGGCGCTTGCCGATTTTCGGCGCAGTGTTTCGGACGGTCCTTCCTGGTCGGCGAGTTGGTCGTAAAACTTCAGCAGCCCTTCCAGGACTGCCGCCGTATCTTTGGAAAGTGCCGGTTGAACGGCAACCGTAATGTCGTCGCCATCTGCGGCCTTGACCGTTAGTTCAGACGAGCGATCAAAGCGACTCGGCGCGAATTGCTCGTAGATGCGGTCGAGCACGTTCAGCGCCAGTTCCGAATTGGCTTCCGCCCGCTCGCGCTGTGTGGTTTGACCGTCTAACGCCGTTTGGAGATTTTCACCGTGCCGTACCGCTTGAAAATAGCCTGCCGAAGCAACAATGCTCGTCAGTGCAAGCAGGCCCACCGCCAGTACGCTCAGCGCTGCGACGGCGGGGTTGCGCCGCGACCATTTCCACAAGCGTTCGGCGGCCGAACTCCGCCGGGCCTTGATCGGTTGGTTGCCTAAAAAATTCTGCAGGTCTTCGACCAGTTCGTTCGCCGTGGAATACCGTTCCGCCGGCGACTGTCGGATAGCCTTGAGAATGATCGTTTCCAAATCAGCCGGGAGTTCGGGGTTGATCTTCCGTGGCCTTGTCGGTTCGCTGCGCGACATTGCCTCGACAAGCGATTTTGGGCTTTCGTCCCCAAAGGCGGGCCGCAGTGTCGCCAATTCGTAAAGCGTCAGACCCAAACTATAAATATCGCTCCGCGGCTCGGCCTGTCCCCGTAATTGCTCCGGAGACATATATCGCAACGTGCCGAGTACTTTTCCCGTGGTGGTGAAGTCGTCTTGTTCGACCGCCTTGGCCAGCCCGAAATCTGTCAACCACGCGGTGCCCGCGTAATCCAGAATCACGTTCGCCGGTTTGATGTCGCGATGCAAGGTGCCCTGCCCATGTGCGTAGTGCAATGCACTGCCCAACTGCACTCCCAACTCAGCGATCGATTTCCAAAAGGGTGCTCCCGGCTTGCTGGCGTGATCGAGCCGCGGCCGCACGTCGCCCAGGGCGGCCGCCACCAAGTCGTGGTCCGAGGCGATGGCTTCGGAGTCGGCGGCGGTTGGCGGCACAGGCGACGGTGGATTCATCGGCGGT
>JAYZEI010000202.1:0-8817 GCA_036337375.1 Planctomycetota bacterium
AAACGGGGTGTGCATGCAATTCTCTCTTAAGGAAACTCGACTCGGCCTGCGGAATTCTGTCACGCGGATTCCGTTTCGTTACGGCAAGGCTTGCTTGACGGCTTGCCCGCAGGCCGTTCTCAGCGCCACGATCGAGACGGAAGGAAGGCTGGTTACCGGGTATAGCGGCGACTGCTTGCCACCCGGCTGGTTTGACAAAACGCCCGGCAAAGACTTCGAATCGCAAATCGACGATATGCTGACCGTGATCGACCTGGCAGAAAAAACGTTTCTTGAAGAAGCGGCGAGCCCAACCAAACTGTTCCCGGCCTGGCTGATGGCCGGCGAAGCAGTCCACATGCGGGCGGCCGAATGGGAACTCGGCAGCCTGCTGGCGAGTTTCGGTGTCAGCATGATCGAACGGGCCATCATCGACGCGATGGCCCGTGCCGCGAACCAGAGCTTTGCTTCGGCCGTACGGCAAAACATCTACGCCATCGCGGCTGGCGACGTGCATCAGGAACTCTCCGGCGTAGATCCCGCCGACTGGCTGCCGCCCGCCCCTCTGCAATCGGTATTCGTACGGCACACGGTCGGCCTTGGTGATCCCCTAACGTCAGGTGACATTCCCGCCGACGAGCGTTTGGACGACGGATTTCCTCAGGCGCTGGAGGAGTACGTCGAACGAACCGGAACGCAGTTTTTTAAAATCAAGGTGGCCAACGATCTCGATCACGATCAATTTCGACTCGTCACGATCGCGCAGATCGTCGAGCGGCACCGCGGCGACGATTATCGCATCACGCTTGATGGTAACGAGCAGTACACATCGGCCGCAGAATTCGACGCATTGATCGACGCACTGGAAAGCACCGCAGAGCTGGCAACGCTATGGAAAAACACGATCGCCATCGAACAGCCGCTCGATCGCGGGATCGCGCTAGAGTCCAAACAAACCGGTGGCATTCGCGAATTGGCTAAGCGCAAACCGGTTATTATTGACGAGTCCGACGGACAGCTCGAGTCGTACCGGCAGGCGATTGAACTGGGCTATCGAGGTGTCAGCAGCAAGAACTGCAAAGGCACGATTAAAAGCCTGTTGAATGCCGGACTCACTTGGTTTCATAACGACCGTGGCGAGGGCGACGATTTCCTGATGACCGGTGAGGATTTGTGCAGCGTCGGCATCATTCCCGTGCAGGCCGATCTCTGTCTGGCAGCGACGTTGGGCATTTCACATGTCGAAAGAAACGGTCATCACTACCATCCGGGACTGACGTATCTTCCCGAATCTCAGCGACATGCGGCGGTTCGCGAACACCCCGACTTCTACGCCGAGCAGCATGGCCGCATCGCCCCCAGCGTTCGCAACGGCTGTTTCGAGATCGAATCGCTGCATTGCCCCGGCTTCGGATTTGCCGTCGAGCCCGATTTCGATTCCATGGAACCGCCGGAAACGTGGGAATTTGAATCGCTGCAGATGATTTGAGATAGGGCCAAAGGTTCTTTGAGTGATTGGCCGAAAAATGACCTGCCGCCAGAGTGTGTAGTTGAGGGCCAAGCGTCCAGACGTTAAGGTTTGCGTTTGTCCCCGGTTCCTCACCCCTGGATTCTCACACTCTCTGGCCATGATCAAAACGACCGTTGTCGGCAGTTATCCCGTGCCTATGTGGCTGCGAGTCTTCAGCAACGCCGAAAGTCTGCGCGATGCCATGTTGGCGGTCATCAAGACGCAGGAACTTGCCGGCATTGACGTGGTGGCCGACGGCGAACTTTATCGCTGGGACATCAATCACGCCGACACGAATGGGATGATTGACTATTTCGTACGGCCCCTGGGCGGCATCCGACAGGAATTGACGGCCGACGAAGTAGCAAGTTGGCGCGCGGATCATGGCATGGGCTATCGATCGAAGCCGGCCGGCATTGTCTCTGCCGAACTGTCGGCTGGAACGCTGGATCTGCCGCGAGACTACGAGCTGTATCAAACACTAACCACCAAGCCCAAAAAGTTCACGGTCACCAGTCCCTACATGTTGGCCAAAGTGCTGGCCGATTCGCATTATCGCGACCTCGAAGCGCTCGTCATCGCATTGGGTGATGTGCTGGCCGAGCAAGTCGCCACGATCGATGCCGAGGTTCTCCAAGTGGACGAAGCCAACGTGACCGGCAATGCCGAAGACGGCCTGATCGCCGCAGCCGGAATCAATCGAATCCTCGATGCCGCCCGCGGCGAGAAGGCGGTCCACCTGTGTTACGGCAATTACGGCGGCCAAACGATCCAACGAGGCACGTACGAAAAGCTCGTCGAGTTTCTCAATGCTCTGAATGCCGATCACGTCGTCCTGGAGCTCGCGCGTCGGCCGGCGGAAGAATTGTCGATGCTCAAAGATGTCAAACCCGAGTTGGGACTGGGAATCGGGGTGATCGATATCAAAGACAACGAAGTCGAAACCCCGGACACGGTGGCGGCGCGCATCGAACATGCGGCCAACCAACTCGGCGCCGACCGCATCAAGTATGTCCATCCCGACTGCGGATTTTGGATGCTCCCTCGCAGCGTTGCCGATGCGAAAATGCGGTCGCTGGTGGCCGGCCGTGATCGTTTCCAGGCGTGACCTGAAACTGAATCGAACTCAGCAAACAGCCTAAGTCTGACTCAACCGGGCCGATCGAGTGACGAGTCGGCAAGACTTTCTGCATTATGCTGAACACCCTCTGATTTGTACGTTTCCGCTAAGGGTAACTCCGTGATCTTCAACGGCATGTTTTGGTACCCGTTGAATCAGCATAAAAGGAAACACCCAGCCCGGTAGCCCAAACCGCTACGGGGACGTATTGTGTTATGGTCGTCCCTCCAGGGTTCGACGAACACTTTGGCCCGCAGCGATATACCGAAGGTCTCCCAGTCCAGAAAATCCTCGCCAGTAACATCTCATGAAACAAACATTGTGCATCGCATCGGCGCTGCTGCTGCTTGTCGGGATACTGGCTGCGGTTCTGTTGCGACCGGAGGGACGAATCGGAGGCGAATCGGCGGATCCGAATTCTTCTGCGGACGTCATCACGCTAAAGGGAGCCACTCAGTTTGGTGAAAGTCACGCTTTCACGCGGACCATCCGGAAGTTCGAAGAACTGGTTCAAAAGTACTACGATGGCCCGGTCAAGTTCGAGCTCTACCTAAATAGCGAATTGGGACTGGAAAAAGACTATTTCGCCTATATGAGCCAGGGTATCTCGGTGGACTATGGCATTGTTTCTCCGTCACACATGTCCACATTCTCCTCTGCGGCCCCCTTAATGGATATGCCATTTTTGTTCCGGGATCTGGATCATTGGAACAAAGTTCTCAATAGCGACGCACTTCAACCTATCGCCGATCAGGTTTTCGAGAAGGCCGATGTGCTGTTGTTGGGATACGCTGGCGGAGGTACTCGCAATCTCATCGTCAATAAGCCCGTCACAAATATGAACGAGCTGCGGGGGCTGAACATACGTGTGATGGGCGCCCCAATTCAGACCCGCATATTCCAAGCGATCAAGGCTTCTCCCACCGTCATCGCCTACAGTGAAATCTACAACGCCATCCAAACGGGTGTCATCGATGCTGCGGAGAATGAGGCGGCCGGTATTCAGCAGATGAAGTTCTACGAGGTCGGTCCGGAAATCTCCCTGACCCAACACGCCATCACAGTCCGCCCGTTGTGTTTCAGCGGAAAAATATTTCGTCGACTCCCCAAAGATCTGCAAGAAGCGATCGTAAAAGCCGGCCGCGAAGCTGGGGCATACGGGCGACAGCTTGAATCCACCGAAGATGCCGCAATTCTTTCGAAGATGGCGGAAGAGGGTAAAGCGAGAATTCACGAGTTCACCCAACGCAGCGAATTGTCTCGGCTGGCCGGGCCTGTGAAGGCCGCTTATGCCCGAGAAATAAAAGCCGAAGATGTTTTGAAACGAATCAACGCCGTAGAATAGCCGGGCGGTTGGCGCGGTCCCGCAGAACCGCATCGTCAAGGCGTTATCCAACCCGACAGCCTGATTTCATGTCAGCAATCGCGTACTTCACGAAGTTCCTGCTTGAACGCTACTACCGGCTGTTGAAGTTTTTGATCGCGGCGTTAATGGGACTGATGATTGTCCCGATTTTTCTGCAAATTCTCTCCAGATATTCTGACGCCGTTCCACGATACATCTGGACCGAAGAGGTCGCTAGATTCTGTTTCGTATGGATCATCATGATCGGTTCGATGATCGCCGTGCGGGATGGATCGCACTTCGACGTGGACCTGCTACCGCATCCCAAAACGCAGCGACAAAAAGGCACTTCTAATCTGATCGTTCATTTCGGGATGATGCTGATGGCGATCGTGTTTTTCTGGTACGGATTTGATTTCGCAAAATTCGGATACATTCAGACATCCGAGATGAGTGGGATCAACATGCTCAGCATCTATATTTCTTTTCCGTTGGCCGGAGCGACTTGGATTTTATTTTTGCTGGAGAATATCGCCGCTGACATCCGCTTAATCTCAAGTAAAGAGCCCTTCGTGCAGTCATGAGTGCAGGCGAAGTCGCAGCGATATTGTTCGGCAGTTTCGGGATACTTATCGTATTGCGGATTCCTGTTTCATTCGCTCTGGGGCTCGCCTGCGTACCGATTTTTGCGATCGATGACCGGCTGACTCCCTTTCTGCTAATCAACGAGATGTGGAAATCTTACAACTCCTTCATTCTGTTGGCGGTGCCCCTGTTTCTGTTAGCGGCCAACCTAATGAATTCTGCCGGCATTACCGAACGACTGGTGCACTTGGCCCGCACTTCTGTCGGGCATTTGCCCGGCGGATTGGGGCATGTCAACGTTCTTGTCAGCATGTTATTCGCAGGAATTTCCGGATCGTCGACGGCGGATGCGGCGGGGATTGGCTCTCTGATGATCCCCGCCATGAAGAAACAGGGCTACGATTCGAGTTTCTCCGTAGCAATCACAGCCTGTTCGTCGGTGATGGGCGTGATCATTCCACCGAGCATCATGATGATTGTCTGGGGCGGATTGATGTCCGTGTCCATTGGTGGGCTATTCCTAGCCGGAGTTGTTCCCGGAATTCTGATTGCCTTGATGATGATGGTCACGGTAGTTGTCTACGCCCGCCGCCGCGGCTACCCGATCTACCAACGCGCTTCGTCCAGAGAGTTTCTTCGCGCCTTGGGGCGGGCGGTGTTGGCCCTGGTGACACCGGCAATCATTGTGGGAGGGATTGTCGGGGGGCTGTTTACACCCACGGAGGCGTCGGTAATTGCGGTCATTTACTCCGCCTTGCTCGGGGCGCTGATTTATCGTTCGATCGGCCTGAGGCAATTTCCAAAAGTGCTTTACGAGTCCGCCCGCTTCGCCGCTATTTCTCTTTTCTGCGTCGGCACCGCGTCGGCGTTTGGTTGGCTGCTGGCCTATTTTCGAGTGCCTCAGGCCTTAGTTGAGGTTATGACCGCATGGGATACGGGAACGGTAACCACGGGATTTTTGATCGCCATTTCATTCCTTATTGTGGGAATGTTCATTGACGCCATCCCAGCAATCATCGTCCTGGGCACTGTGTTGCTGCCGCTGGCCGATAAGGTCGGGATGCACCCGATTCACTTTGCGATTATTGGCGTCATTTCGCTCGCATTTGGGCTGGTAACTCCCCCGTATGGTCTATGCCTGCTCATTTCTTGTTCGCTTGGAAAAATCAAGGTCGTTGATGCTCTAGCCGACGTGGGAATCATCCTGGTGCCAATGTTGATCCTGCTGGTCCTGGTGATTGTCTTCCCGGAATGCGTCTTGCTGCTCCCCCGCATGATTGCACCGCAATTCCTCTGATTCGGTTTTAACCACCGCATATAAATTCAGCCAACGATTGGCCGATCGCTAAATCACCACCTGCTTTGAGCGGCGGACACCGCGGCGAAACCTGTCCCACGGCCCGCACGTCACCGGGTAACGACTTGATCTGCCGAAATTCCTGCTGTATCGTGTCACTCGTAAAATGACGCGGGGAGGGTGGCTTGTCGTGTATCTGCAACGTGTTCCTGGCCAAAGATGCCTGTTAATCATTTTGACCGCGTTCGCGGCGGTTGGTTGTCAGCAGCCCTTGGATAGTCCGCCCCCGGCGACGACCGCCAGCGAAGAACCAGCGGCAGCCAACGAGCCGCCAGCTGTCGAAGCAACATCCTCCGCCAATCCGTCGCCACCTGCGGTCAAAGACGAACCTGATCCCGCTGCGGATTGGGGTAAATTGTTAGCAACAGCCAGTGCCCAAATTAAATCCAATCAGCCAGAAGAAGCACTGGAGACCATCAATCAGGCAAAACAACTCTACCCGGAACCGCAGAAGCTCAGCCCGCCACAACAAGAACAATTGGCCAGTTTGGAAGCGTCTCTGTCCAATTTGCAAGAGGCAGAAGACAACCGGGTCCGCGAGAAAAAACTGGCTGACGCGGAACAGTTGATGAATCGCGGTAAGTTCGTCGAGGCCACGCAATCCATTAATGATGTGCTCTCTCGCGGTCCTGCCGACAACCAGCGGCAGCGGGCCGGAGTGCTGGCCGACGAAATTGAACGTCGCCGCCGAGCTCAGCGGGACTTGTTGTCGTGGATGCAGTTGCTTGAGTCGACCGACCGACGTGAAATAGCCACGGCCCAAGTGCAATTATCCCGCGATGTTGACACGGCCCTGTCTCTGCTGGTCGAAGCAACAGAGCGGGTGGACAAGCCCGTATTGGTCCGTAATTCGCTATCTCTGTTGCGGCAACTTAATCGGCCTGCCGCTGCGGTTCCCGCCATACTCGCCGTGTTAACGCGAGGCGAACAACAAGAAAACTGGTCGGATGCGGTCAGCGAATTGGGCAAGTTCACCGGCCCTGGCGCCGGTAAGCCATTGTTGGAATTAGCGGTCGGCGCAGATGACAGTGCTCAACGGTCCGCGGCACTCGCGGGGCTCGGACAAGTCGTCGATCCGCCGCGACACACGTTGGTGGCGCTGTTGCCTCTTCTCGAACAGGACGGTGAGGAACTTACTTCGGCGCTGCAGGCCGCACGGCACGCGGTAACGGTTCACCGTCAGTTCGATTTGCTCTCGCGCCGCGGGCTCGATGTTGAGCTGAGCCCGCAACAAGAGCAGTCGCTGGCCTCATTGCCCGTCCGCCTCAAGGCGATCATCGCCTCCGGATCGGAGGAAGCCGCCACCGCCGCCAAGATTCTGGCCTGCGCCACACGACAGTTAGAACCGCAGCCGCTTGAAGGCGTCAAAGTCGCCCGCGCGGTTGCGGAAGCCGAAAATGGGCCAGCAGCGGCCGTGTTGGATGGCGTGTGGAACTCGGTCGAACTGAATACGATGTGGCGGCATCCGATCAACCAGCAAAGTATGATCGAATTGGATTTGGGAAAAAAACAACTCGTCACCGGCATTCGGATTTGGAATTTCAACGAACCGAGCAACAGCCACCGCGGCTGGAAGGACGTGCATATTTACGTGGGCGACTCGCCGGCGCGAATGCGATTGGTTTCAAAAGGCATTGTTCCCCGGGCACCCGGCGCTGCCGAGACAGTTGATTACAGTACGCTGGTTCCGATTGACTTCGCCCAGGGTCGTTACGTGCGGTTGGTCGGCAAAAGTACTTGGCAACCCGAGTCGCACACGGGACTTGCGGAATTGCAGATCCTGGGTCTTTAACACGGGCTTTTGCCGCGACCGGTTTCTACGTTCGATCACTAGGGCCGAGGACGCCGATCCGGCCGGTCAGTTTTGAGTTGAACTCCTCGCCAATTTCGGCCTCCCGCGGACGCGACGCCGCCGGCTGTCGTGACAGGCAACGCGGGCGAAATATCTTTCACTTTTCGGGCTCGGATTTGGAGTGGCGGGAAAAAAACTTCCCCATGTAACTCAAAGCCTCCGACATCTGTCCCCGTCCCAGGCGGTGGCCGCTTCCATTGACCGCATAGAGAAGCAGTTCGTAATTGGCATCGGTCGGGGAGTACCGTGAAAGGGTCACCGTTTCGGAATGCTTGCGGATGGCCGGAGGCGACACGGTACCGTGGTTGGCCGCCCACAACTTCATGGTCGTCCGGGCGGGATAAAACACTTCTCCGGGAACCCGCGACTCTCCGCTGAAAAGCGGATCATCCGTGCCGCATACCAGCAGGACCGAAAGCTTGGGACGCTTCTTGGGAACCGGAGGCCTGTTGATCATCGCGCCCCGCATCGGCGCAATCGCGGCGAACAGGTCCGTCTCCATCGCGAGGCGGAAACAGAAAATCGCCCCGCTGGACCCCCCCGTCGCATAAATACGGGACGGGTCAATCGAGGCGCATTTGGTGAGATAACCGACGGTCTTGACAACGAAACCCACGTCATCCGTATTACTGATGCGATGGCCCTCAAAGCCGTTCCAGCCGGTCGTTCCCCTCGCATTACTGATGCCCTGGGGGCTGACGCTGATAATCCCATGTCTTTTCACCAGCACCTCAAGTTGCCGATGATAGCCCTCCATCGGGCCGCCGGCGCCGTGGAAGCCGAAAACCACTGGGTATTTTTTTGCCGGGTCGTAGTCGCCGGGCAGGCGGACGAGCATCTTCCGCAGGTGTCCGTCGTGCTTGAGTTCGACACGGTTAGTGCCGGGCTTAAGATCGCCGGCCAACGTCGCCGCAGATAGGCAGGGGCACAAAAACAGCGACGCTAAGAGTGTGAGCTTCATTTTTACTTCTTCGCCAAACAGTTTTTCATTTCCTGGCAAGCACCTCACGGCATCAAAGAAACTAGCGGGAGCGCGTCACCCGGTCAACCATTTTCCCAGATCGGCGAA